>DATGHU010000044.1 GCA_035307765.1 bacterium
CTGCTGCCAGCGTTCCTTCAACCGCACGATCGAGGTCGGGCTCAGGGGCGCGGCCTCTCCGAGGAGGCCGCGCAGGGCCGGCTCAAAGTCGCCGGTGGCCAGCCCTTGCAGATACAGCTCCGGCAGCAGGGCGCGGATGGCTGTTAGCGATTGCGGTAAACTGACCCTGATCGATGATTGAAAACTGACCCACCCCCCCAGAGCAGAGGAGGTGGGAGATGTCGAAGGAACCGGTCTCTCCAGTCACCATCACCGACTGGAGAGGTGCCACCGTGCTCCCCTATGCCACTTGGACGCAGATCCGATCCTTGCAGCATCAGGGACAGAGTATCCGGCAGATCGCCCGCGGTCTTGACCTATCCCGGAACACCGTTCGCCAGGCCTTGCGGAGCCCCACCCCGCCGCAGTATGGGCCCCGCGCGCCGCGTCCTTCTTTAGTAGATGCGTATCGAGCGTACCTGGCCGAGCGCGCCCCGGTCGTGGGCTACAATGCCTGGCGGCTGTACCTTGAGTTATGGGATCGCGGCTACGCTGGCCAGTACGAGATGGTGAAGCGCGCCGTCCGTCCCTTACGCACCACCTGGCAGCAGGCGGCGCTGGCCACCGTGCGGTTCGAGACCGCCCCCGGGGTGCAGTGGCAAGCAGATTGGAGCAGCACCCGCGACGTTGTGGCCTCTGGGCCGCCGCGTCTCCAGCTGTTTACGATGGTCTCCAGCTATTCCCGTCGCCTGTATGCCGAGCTCACCCTCGATCAGACTCTCGCTACGCTGTTGATGTGTCATGAACATGCCTTCGACTGGTTCAGCGGCCTCCCGACCGAGATTCTGTACGATAATCCGAAGACCATTGTGCTGCGGCGGGACGCGGCCGGGACCCACATCGAGTGGAATCCGCGCTTCTGGGACTTCGCCCGCTACTACGGCCTCCGGCCGCAGCTCTGCCGGCGTATCGGGCGCGCACGAAAGGCAAAGTGGAAGCCGCCATCAAGTACATCAAACACAGCTTCCTCCTCGGCCGCACGTTTCCGTCGCTCGCGGCCGCCAATGACGCCCTGTGGACCTGGCTGGAGACCGTCGCCAATCAGCGGGTGCCTGGGACGCTTCACGAGCGGCCCTGTGATCGCTGGCCAGCCGATGGGGCGGCCTTGCGGCCCTGGGGGACGCAGCCGCGCTACCTCCTCCCGGCCGCGTGGCGCCGGCGCGTGGCCCTCGATGGCCTGGTCACGGTGGACACGAATCGATACTCGGTCCCGGCCCAGTACATCGGTCAGGAGGTCGATGTCCTCCCGGGGCCCGCCGCCACCGTGCGCATCTATCGGGACGGGCAGCTCATCGCGGCCCATGCCCAGCAGGCTGGCCGACATCAGGTGCGCGTCGACGACGCGCACACGCATGGCCCTGGCCCTCCTCAGCGGCTTGAGCACGCCCGCAGCCTGGCGGCTGGCGCCGCTCCCGGATGTCGAGGTCCGGGATCTGGCCGTGTATGCGCAGCTCGAGGAGGAGGTCCATGCCTGATATCGAGCTCGCCCGGATCGCCGACTCGCTGCGCCGCCTGCGGCTCACGAAGCTCCAGGAGCGCGTCGACACGCTCCTGCAGGAGGCCAGCCAGCAGGATCTCACCTATGCGGCCTTCCTCGACCGCTGCCTGGCGGAAGAAGTCGCCAGCAAGGTCGAGCGCCAAGTGGCGATGCACACGGCGATGGCCCGGTTCCCCTATGTGAAGACGCTCGAGGCCTTCGATTTCAGCTTCCAGCCGTCCATCGACAAGAAAAAGATCCACGAACTCGCGACGGGACGGTTCATCGAGCATGCGGAGAATCTCATCCTGCTCGGCCCCCCGGGCACCGGCAAGACCCACCTGGCCGTGGCCTTGGCGCTCAAAGCCGTCCACCGGGGGATCCGGACCTACTTCGCGGCGGCCACGACCCTCCTCACGGCCCTGACCAAGGCCTATGCGGAGAATCGGCTGGAGGACAAGCTGAAATTCTATGTCATCCCGCGGCTCCTCGTCATTGACGAGATTGGCTATGTCCCCATCGACCGGCATGCCGCCCATCTGTTCTTCCAGCTCATCTCCCGTCGGTACGAACGCGGGGCGATGATTCTCACCAGTAACCGCGGGTTTGGGCAGTGGGGCGAGATCTTCGGCGACCCGATCATCGCCACTGCGAGCCTCGATCGCCTCCTGCACCACAGCATGACGATCAACATCAAGGGTGAATCGTATCGCCTGAAGGAGAAGCAGAAGGCGGGCGTGCTCAAGCAGCCGGTCGCCCCGGCGTAGACAGTACCAAGGGGGGTGGGTCAATTTTCGATCATCGGAGGAGGGTCAGATTTCAGGCATCGTTGACAGATGGCGTCGCTGGACCGCTGGTAGCGTGGTGGTACCCTGGCATCGGCGTACTCCTTTCCCCTCCCCGGTCAGGGAGGTTCCGGTGTGTGATCCCTTGGAAAGGGTACGCCGCTTGAATTTACACACCTTTTGATCCTAGCTCGATGCGAAATCCGGATGACTCAGTTGGGTAGTTGGAAGAGCTCGACGGTGATTCCATCGGGGTCTAACGCGTACACGCTGCAACCACCTCTATTCGGCCCAGCGAAAATCTTGACTGGGGCTGAACGGAAATGAACACCCTTCGAGGCTAGCTCTTTGTACAATGCTGGCAAATCCTTTACCGAAAGAGCAATATGTGCACTACCAGGATTGTTTGTACGCATATCAGCTGATGCACCTCTCGGGGTAACGTATTCGAAGAGCTCCAAGATGTGAGTCGAACCGGGAATGTGTAAGTGAACTGCGATGACTTTGCACTGCGGAAAGCCCACGATGTCACGGAAGTACTCCTCAGTGATCTCCCTACGCCAAAGAACCTCGCACCCCAGGAGCCTTTCATAGAAATCAAGAGAGCGCTCGATATTAGATACAGTGAAGCTCGTGTGGTGGATACCAGTGACTCTCACGGAATTTCCCCCTCGTTGAAGCACCGCAACGTAGCAACGCTCAAATCAGACCATCCGTCGTTTGACCAGATAAGTCAATTGCCTGAGTGCATTCGCTCCCCCCGTCCTGGGAACGAGCCCAATGAGCAACGCTACCACTCTAAGTTGCCCATCAGCCGCCAGAGTCGTCTGGCAGCGATCTCAGCGGACCATTCCGTGCAACCCCTCTAGCGGCCAGGCCCGCTCGATTCCGCCACCTCCGAGCATAGATACGTCTCATTGCATGGGTCTCGCGCGCCCGTTGCCTGAGGGTCATCGCATATCCAATCGGATTACACTGTGTCCCGCGTGGCATCTCCAGCCGTGGGAAGGGGATCCACGTCAACTCTTGGAACGGCAGCAAGCAGGGCTTGAGTGTATGGGTGAAAGGGGGGTGAGAATACTTCCTCCGTCTGTCCAACATCACACAATTCGCCATGGTACAGTACCGCGATGCGGTGGGCTAAGGAACGCACGACTGCCATATCGTGAGAGATGAATAGATACGAAATCCCTCGTTCAGCCTGTAGAGTTCGAAGCAGATCAAGGATGTCCGCTTGCACGGACACATCAAGTGCAGAAAGGACCTCATCGCACAAGAGAACTGTCGGTTCAGCCGCTAGTGCTCTGGCGATAGCCACACGCTGGCGCTCCCCGCCCGATAATTCATCCGGGAACCGTCTCGCGTAGGACGTCGGCAGGCGAACGTCTTCCAGTAAACGCGCTACCCTTTTCCGGTAGGAGCCGCCACGCGATTTAAAATATAACGTTAAGGGGCGGCCAATGATATCCTCTATGCAGCGGCGTGGATTAAGAGATGCATCCGGATTCTGTAGCACTAACTGCATTTTACGGAGTAGCGCCAGAGACCTCCCCGCAACTGTTGCAGGTAACCTCTTCCCTTCGAACTTCAGAATGCCACTCAAGGGGGGGACTAAACCAACGCAAGCGCGGGCTATCGTTGACTTACCACTCCCGGATTCGCCCACCAAGGCCAGCGTCTCACCAGCCCGCAACTCGAAAGACACGTTTCGGACCACAAGACTCATCTCCCGCTGCGCCAACGAGATGATTGGATGCCGGCCATAGCTGCAGTTCAGCCCTGTCACCTCAAGCACCGGATCTGCTTTAGAAACAGTCGACACACACGCGTCAGTATCAACGGTCTTAGGCACACTTACACTGCTGGTTATTACCTTCCAACGACAACACGCGACCCGATGCTCACTGGTGATTCCATCCAAAGCTTGAGCGTCGCTGTAACAGCGTCCTTCGGCATACTCGCAGCGAGGAGCGAACCGGCAACCAACTGGCAACGACTCGCGTTGGAGAATACCACGCAACAGGATTCTTTTCTGCGGTCGAGCACCGTCGATAAGTGGCAGAGAGGCGATCAGGCCTTGTGTATAAGGATGACGAGGATGGCGGAATAGCTCGTCAGTCGATGATTCTTCCACGAGTTCTCCTGCATACATAACGCCCACCCGGTCACAGATCATAGAAAGAACGGCGAGGTTATGGGTGACGTATACCATTGATAACTGATGCTCAGACCGAAGACGGATCAGTAGCTCCACTATCTGTGCTTGCGTGGTTACATCGAGCCCTGTAGTCGGCTCATCAAGCACGACTAGTTGAGGATCACAAGCCAAGGCCATCGCAATCATCACGCGTTGCTGTTGTCCACCGCTAAGTTCGTGTGGAAAGCGTTGCGCAATGCTCTTGGGTTGGGGGAGTCTAGTCTGCGCAAATAGCTCAAGCGCTCGCTCATGCCTCTCTTTCCGGGAAGCCCCACGAGCATGGGCTTTCATGAGCTCGCATATCTGATCGCCCACTCGCAGTCCTGGGCTTAGCGCCGTTGCCGGGTTTTGTGGAACTATGCTAATATCCTTACCTCGTATCCGCTGTAACGCTCGGTCTTGAAGCGACAGGATGTCACGCCCGAGAAATTGCACCTTACCTGCCCGGACTCGGCTACTCGGCCGATGATACCCCAGTAGGCAATAGGCGGTAGTGGACTTCCCGCAACCTGATTCACCTACCAAGCCATAGGCTTCCCCCCGACGCACTACGAACGAGACGTGATTGACGACATTCCACCATACCCTGTCCCGTAGGAAATCTACGGTCAACCCCTCGACGGCTAGAAGTGTCTGCGATCCGTGGGTCGAAATCGCTCCCCCCCTTGACGCCTCAAAGAGGCCCACGTGAGGTATTCCTCCCCAAGATTCGGGCTAGGCCATCAGCTAATGAATTTAGTCCAATCACAAGGAGTGCCAGCGCACACGCTGGAGCCAGCACTACCTCAGGTGCGGCGGCAAACCCTATGCGGTTCTCACTAATCATCAATCCCCATTCTGGGGATGGCGGTTTGGCACCGAATCCAAGGAACCCCAAAGAGCCGATCAAAATCGGTGCATAGCCAGCTCTCACTCCAAATTCGACGAGCAGAATTCCGGACACGTTCGGCGCAAGTTCACGAACGATGATCGACCAAATTGATTCACCACGTGCTCGTGCGACGATCACAAAGTCACGCGTGGCCAAGTCCAGGGCCGACGCACGTATCACTCGCGTCATCCGGGGTACATAGACGAGAACGACGACCCCGACTAGTAGGAGCCCGCTCCCGCCCAGTTCCGGACCCGCGGCAGTTATAATCAGGAGTGCAAATATCAGAACTGGTATACTAATAAGGACGTCAAAGATCCGCATCAACGCTTCGTCGAACCACCCCCCCACGTAGCCACAGAAGAGACCGAGAGGACCGGCAATCAAGACGCTGAAAAGCGTGCTGATTAAAGCAAGGGCTAGATCTACTCGAGCGCCGTACACAACCCGGCTGAGTACATCCCGGCCCAGCAAGTCAGTGCCGAACAGATGCTGGGGTGTGGGATGCGAGAAGGGCGGGTTCAAGCCCGTGAGTGTCGGACTGTACGGAGCCCAAAAAGGACCTGTGAGTGCACCAACCAGGAAAAGCAAGAGGATTGCCACGCCGACCCACAGACTAGATAACAGACGTTGCCGAGTTGTCGCTCGTTCATGAATTGAAGGAGATACAACCAGAGCCGACCTGGACTTTGACACTACAACGCCCCTATTCGCGGGTTTGACAACACAGCGCCGAGATCAGCCACTAAGTTGCCCAGAATGTACACGAGCGACACTAGTAGGATAGCAGCTTCGACCACCGGGACATCGCGCAGCGAAATCGAATCAACAAGCAGGCTCCCGATGCCAGGGATCGCGAAAAGATTTTCTACCACCACGACCCCACCAATGACATAGGCCATATTGAGCGCTGTGATGTTAAGCGCAGGGCCGAGCGCATTGGGTAAGATGTGCCTAAGTAGGATCTTTTGCGCCGGGAGACCATTCAAAACCGCCATACGAACGTACTCTGAGTCCAGTACCTCGATTAAATTATCGCGCAACATTCGGATCGGGTATGCTGCCATTCGCACAGTTAAGGTTATCGCGGGGAGTGCGGCAATCCACAGGAATTCGATCGGGTTCTTAGCTTGGTCGATCAGCGACATGGCGGGAAACCAAGGCACATGGAGGACAAAAATAACAATGAGAAGAGTACCAAACACGAACTCGGGAAGAGAAAAGGCAAGTAAGGTGGCAGTGGACACAAGCAAGTCAATGGTTTGCCCATGGAACACCGCGCCGAGAACTGCGAAGACAATTGTTACGGGCAAATAGAGTGTGAAAGCATAAATAGAGAGCAGCAGAGTTATCCGAAGCCGAGGCATAATGACGCTAGCAACGTCGCGCTGATTTACGAAAGAGCGGCCAAAGTCTCCATGAACCGCACGTTCGAGCCATTCAACATAGCGGATAGGGGCAGGTACGTCGAGGTGAAGACGGTCTCGAAATACCCTACGTTGCTCAGGAGAGCTCATTTGTCCCAAAACACGCACGGCAACGTCTCCGGGTAGGACTTCTACGGTGGCAAAAATCACCGCTGAAACCGCTAGCAACGTTAACGCTGCGGTTCCTACTCGTGTCAAAATTAATTTGAGAATCATAGGTTTTCCAATAGTCGTAGGAATTGGCTAATGCCACAACTACGAGCAAAACACAGGAAGTAGGGGCAACTGCTACCCCGCAATCCGATTTCCCGAACTGTGCATATCAATTGCAATGAATCTTTCGCAAATCCACTCGAATTGCCTGGGCATGGGGGACATAGCCGTCGCACGCCGCGCGCGTCGCCGCGACGACATTGACGAAGACGGGCATGATGACTCCTCCATCTTCAGTGAGCATCCTTGCAGCTTTGCCGTATAATGCGAGCCGCTGGGTGGGATCAGCCGTCTTACTAGCTTGATCAAGGATGGTATCGTACTCTGGTCGCTTCCAATGAGTCTCATTGATCGGCGAAGTAGAACGGTAGGCAAGAGCAAGGGCGTCACCCGGAGGACGAGAGGCCCAGGTGGAGGTAATAAATGGTTGCTTGAGCCATACAGTATCAGCCCACTCGCTAGACGGTCCAACTATAACGTTTACCTCGACCCCCGCCTGCAACGCCATCTCCTTAAACAACTGTGCAAACGCGACGACACCTGGTCGAATCTCCGCAGCAAAGAGATCGATCTTCAACGGCTTCGATGGTCCGTAACCCGCTTCATTTAGCAACTGCTTAGCTCCGTCTATATCCGCTCCAGGTTGTTTCTTCCGCCATGCGGCGGTAGACGTGGGAGGGATCGGATTATCGTCTCCAATGATGCCGTGCCCCAACACGATAGTGTCCAGGATCTTCTTCCGGTTCACGATCATTTTCAAAGCTCGCCGAACACGCACATCGTTGAAGGGTGGAGTGTCTACCCACATCGATAGCGACATCACGTAAGCTGGACCTGAGGACTCCACCAGCTTAATCCGCTTATCGGCTACCAATGCCCCGATAGCGCTGAAGACGACACCTTCTGATACATCGATCTGGCCAGACAGAAGCGCCGCATCCCGAGTAGTGGGATCAGGAATTTCATAGATCTCCAGGCACTGTGCCATTGGTAAGCCGTGCTCCCAATAATTGGGGTTCCTGATCAAGCGGTGAATTTGCTGGCCGGGTGCGAAACCCTCGGGAATGAAGGGACCCGTCCCAACTCCCTTGAGCTTGATGGTCTCTGTCGTCGCGCCCTTCTCAACGATCCACGTATTCTTTGTCGTGATGGCACTGGGAAATTCTACTGCTGGCTGGTCCAATTTAAATCTTACTGTATACTTATCCAGAGCAGTTATGCTGCTATTCTTGAGAAAAGCTAAGCTTGGCGTAGCTTCGGACCCAGTTGCCGGATCTAGGAGGCGCTCGAATGTCCAAACTACGTCGTCGGCAACCAATTCCTTCCCATCGCTAAACTTCACGCCTCTGCGGAGATTGAACGTCCACTCTTTGGCATCGGCGGTTGATCGCCAAGATTCTGCTAACTCAGGGTGAACTCGAAGGCTCGAGTCCATGTCTAAAAGTCGGTTGTAGATCGCATCTACCAAGACAACATTCTCACCACTAAGTTGGTTGGCCGGGTCGAGTGTAACCTTTTCACCTCCCGGGAAGTTGCCGCCAAATTTCACACAGGAAACGGGAGGGCTGGCAGGAGCTGACGAGGAAAAGATCGGAAGGACCAAGAGGGGAACTAGCAGTAACGTCAGGGCGCGCCTCAAAATTGTCATGAATCTCCCTCCCTCTCTCTAATCGCCTACATCAACCGCCTACGTCTTCCGCAATCCATTCAGCAACAACACCGATTAACAGAGCCGTGTTTACTTGGAAAGCCCCTATGTTCGGCTTGTCCCGCCCTCATCGCGCACCAAAGGCCCTACTTGAGTAAATGAAATTCGTTGAGGGTGTGGGAAGCTCTGGCATTATTTCGAAGCTTCGGGTGTGCGCGGTACCAGAAGAAGCGGGGAGACGGAGCTCGATATTAAGTAACGTCGCGCCAACCCGCAGTACCTTAAACATGGGAATGGCCTCCTTCGCACGGCGTTTGCCACTAACTCATCAACCAATAGGGCCGAGTTCGAATGTTGAGTGTACTCCAGAAATCTCCGCGTAGCCCGACCGTAGGTGCGCCAAGGGCAGCGGATCCTCAGTCTGAATAAGTAGATTCGCCAGTTTCTCGATCAGGGCGCTTCGTCGGCGTTCATAATCCGGATGGTCATACAGGTTGTTCAACTCAAGGGGATCGACAGCAATGTGATACAGCTCTCCGTATGACCTCCCCGGATAGAAGATCAGCTTCCAGTGGAAATCGCGCACCATCTTGAGATCCATTACCTCGCTAAAAACAGCGTCCCGCCACGGGACTGCTTCTTGTTTCAGAATAGATCTCAAGCTCCTGCCTTGAACCCCCGTTGGAATTACGATACCTGCGAAATCGAGAAACGTAGGCATAACGTCAGTCACCTGGCACAGGTGCGAAACAACCTTGCCACTTGCTAATTCTTTCGGATAGCGAACTATCATCGGGACGCGGATCAAGTGATCATACAGCATGCGTCCCTTCCAAAGCATCCCTCTGTGGCCGAGAAGATCTCCATGATCGCTAGCGAACACAATCACGGTCTCGTCTAGAAGACCCCGATCCTTGAGAGAATCCATGATCCGGCCAACTTCGCGATCGACTAAGCTGATTGTGCCGTAGTAATAGGCAATGATTTTTCGCATGTGGTCTTCGGTAAGCTGATGGAAAGATCGGCTAGCCGACGCGACACGTTGCTCGGGTATTCGTGAGGTCTGGTTGAAATGAAAATCTTGGGGCAACGGCATCATCTTTGGATCATACATAGTGGCAAATGGCTGAGGCGGATCAAATGGAAAATGCGGGTTCACGAACGAGACCCATACAAAAAATGGCGCGGTTACCTGACTTAGGACGCGTACGGCATTCTGTCCAATGTACGTGTCTATGTAATCATCATCAGACAGCGGGGAAACAGCGGCCCCAAAATCATCGTCGTTGTTCCAACGCTTGACATGCTGGTAGTAGAGTTGACGCTTCCCAATGCGGGAAAGGTGCTGTCGGTATTCATCGTCACCGGTGAAAAGCTTCCCTTCAACAAACACCCTATTCTGAAACCCGTGTGATTCCGTGGTGGGTTCGAAGTGCATCTTCCCGACCGCCCACGTACTATATTCAGACTGACTCAGTAGCGTTTGTAGGGTGACCTCTCGGGCGTCGAGATCATACCAATTCCATCTCACCCCATGAACATGCGGGTATCGTCCAGTGGCTAATGTGGCCCTCGACGGTTGGCAAACGGGACTCTGCGAGAAGTAGTGCTCGAGCAATACCCCCTCAGCTGCCAATCGGTCGATGTTAGGCGTCTTAATGACGGGATTGCCGTAGCAACCCAGTGCGTCAAAACGAAGCTCATCGCACATGATAAGGAGCAAGTTCGGTCGGTCCTGACCCATGAGACCTCCTCTTCGTGCTATTCCTCCCCACTAAAGACTGCGCCTAAAGAGCTCCAAGAGAGTCTTCCGTCCGGCGTGGGGATGTGAGGTGTGTTGGCCGATCGTCGGCATTACACATCGATTTCACTACTACGCCAAACGCTGCATTCAAATCCATTCCGAGCCTTCTTTCCCCGCGCCCCTTCATTTTGAGCAACACCTTACCCCTTGGACAAATGCCCAACTGTCGCTAGCACCCGGTCGACGAACTCTCCAGAGAGACCGCTGTAGGTTGATGGGTCGAGTGCGATTCGGATCCGCTCCAGGGACAGGTGAGCTCTCACTTCCTGATCGTCTCCTAGGATCATCTCGAGGGAACGACCAGACTCTACAGCAGTCATTGCGGCACGGTAGATAATGCCGTGCGCTCGCTGTCGCCCCACAGTAGGCGCAAGGGCCATCAGAACTGCTTCCGAACCGATAAGGCCTTTAGTAAGATTTAGGTTGAGGATCATGCGATCGGACCGCACGATGAGGTTGCGCAGTAGTGCAATCGCTTGATGCAATGCCCCACCAGCAAGGATACAAGCCTCCGGAATAACCTCCCACTCCACATGCCAAGGTCCCGTTGCACGTTCGTGATCGGGGTGCATTGCAGTGTACATGAGCGCTGCATCGTGTGCTACAATCGCACCTAACGCCATCAACACTTCACAGGTAATGGGATTGCGCTTTTGTGGCATGGTGGATGATCCACCTCTGCCTTCCACGTACCCCTCTTCTACTTCACTGACCTCAGTCTTCTGCAGGAGGGCAATTTCCTGACCAATCTTTGCTATCGTCCCGGAGATTAGCGCCAGCAGAGTTACGAACTCCACGAATACGTCTCGTGCTACATGCCAAGCGATACTCGGCACTCCAAGACCGAGTTCCCTCATCATTTCTCTCTGCACTACCAAGCCCTGGGCGCCCAGCGACGCAAGCGTGCCTGCTGCGCCAGCAAATTGCCCGACAAACAGGCGGGCCGCAATTGATTGCAACCGCTCCCGATGCCGAGCCAGTTCTGCGATCCATACCGCGACCTTAAAGCCAAAGGTGATGGGTAACGCGTGCTGCCCATGGGTGCGGCCGGCCATGAGGGTATCTCGGTATCGCTTTGCAAGGTCCGCCGCTATATCGATTAGGAACTGAAGATCGCGGGTAAGAATGCCATGGACACGTCGCAACTGCAACACCACTGCTGTATCCATAATATCTTGCGTGGTGGCCCCCCAATGTACATACTCGCCAGCCCCCTTCTCACACTGCGCGGCGAGAATCCGGATCAGGGGGAGAATCGGATATCCGACCACTTCAGTTTGCCGTCCTAGCGCCTCGAAGTCGATACTCTCGATCCGGGCCTTGCAGGCGATCTCTTCTGCTGCCCACAAGGGGATGACGTCTGCGACAGCTCCCGCGCGCGCCAATGCGACTTCAACGTCAAGCCACGTCTGAACGAGTGACCGGTCCGTAAAGATGTCGCGCATCTCGGTGGTCCCAAACATGTCCCGGTAGATACGCGAATCTAGCAAGTGACTCATCTGATCGCCAGTCAATTCATTACGGCGCGAAGGGCCGCCGCGATGGTAGTAGCGGAGGGGAGCGCTGCGACCTCTAGAGGTCGGCTGAAGGGGAGAGGTACATCGAGACCCGCCACCCGACGGATCGGAGCGTCTAGGTCGAAGAAGGCATGCTCACCGATAAGCGCGGCCAATTCGGACCCAAATCCGCCAGTACGCACCGCCTCGTGAGCAATCACAACGCGCCCAGTTTTCCTCACACTCGCTAGAAGCGTGTCTAGGTCGAGTGGGTTCAGCGTGCGTAGTTCGATTACCTCGGTCTCGATGCCATCTGCCGCAACTTGTTCGGCGGCTTCCAGAGCCGGAATGAAGGTCCGCGAGTAGGTGACCAGGGTTACGTGCCCACCGCCACGAAGGATTCGAGCGTAGCCGAATGGGACGGTATAAACCCCTGCGGAGACCGGGCCCTTAGTAAAATATAGTGCCTTGTGTTCGAGGAACACAACCGGGTCTGCTTCCTGCGCGGCCTGCAATAACAACCCCTTGGCATCGGCTGGAGTCGCGGGCACCACGACCCGCCAGCCAGGCGTGTGGCAGAAAAATGTTTCCAAACATTGCGAATGCTGCGAGCCTTTCCCGCCTCCACTCCCCTGTTGCGTCCGGACGATAATTGGGATATTTGTACGATTACCAGATATATATCGTAGTTTAGGGATTTGATTGAAGAGCATATCGGCCGCGACAAATGCAAAATCGACGAACATCAGTTCCACGATAGGGCGAAAGCCACACTGGGCAAGGCCCAGCGCCGCGCCCAGGAATCCAGCTTCTGATATCGGCGTGTCGCGCACACGCTCTACACCAAACTCTTCAAGAAGCCCTCGGGTTACGGTGTAGACGCCACCGTGGTGGCCTATGTCTTCACCGAGGAGGACGATCATAGGATCGCGGCGCATTGCTTCCCGCAAACCTTCGTTTATGGCTTCGGCGTATGTTATTGTTCGAACCGCCGTATCCGGGGGGTGCGGAGCGCGCGCGCTAGGCGTAGACACCGACCATAACCTCCTCCGGCGCTGGTTCGGGACTCTGTCGTGCGAACATAACGGCATCATCGATTTCCACTTCCACTGCCGCCTCTATAGCATAGATCTCAATCTCCGGCGCGCCTTGCGATAACAGCCGCTGTCGGGCGATCACGAGGGGATCACGTTTCCGCCAGATTTCGAGCTCCCCGATCGGTCGATAGGATCCAGTATCCCCGTACATGTGCCCGCAAAATCGGTAGGTTTGCGCCTCGATAAGGATCGGCCCACCTCCCTGCCGCGTACGAGTTACGGCCTCAGCGGTCACCAGATACACGGCCTCGACGTCATTGCCGTCGACGACGACACCAGGAACGCCGTGGGAGGCGCCCCGCTGCGCAACAGGCACGCGGGTCGTCTTCGTGAACGGCGTCATCTCAGCGTATTGGTTGTTCTCACAGAAGAAGATGCAGGGAACATTCCACACCGTGGCGAGGTTTAGGGCCTCGTGGAAAACGCCCTGATTTGTGGCTCCCTCTCCAAAGAATGTGAGCACAACATGCTTACTCCCCTCGAGGCGGGCCGCGAGAGCTGCGCCCACTGCAATTGGTGGCCCTGCCGCGACGATCGACTTGGCCCCAAGATGGCCCACGCCGACGTCTGTGAAGTGCATCGAGCCTCCGCGGCCTCGACAACAACCTGCTTGCCGACCGTAAAGTTCTGCCATGCACGCCCGGGTTGACACGCCCTTCGCGAGAGCGGCCCCGTGTCCACGGTAGGTGCACACAATGCGATCATCCGCCAGGAGCGCGGCGCAGGCGCCGGCCGCGGTGCCCTCCTGCCCGATGCAAAGATGCAACGACCCGTAGATTTCCCCGCGCGCATACAGCGTCTCGCAGCGTTCCTCGAAGCGACGGACGAGAACCATTGTACGGTACAAGTCGGTCAAAGTTGGTTTGGGCGGCATTCGAACATCCTCGACAAACGTTTGCGTACTTGAATTCCGCATGCTAGCGAAACTTCCTCCTGCCAATCCGCTGGGTGATAAGGAAATTTGAGAAACTAAAGGAGTATGCGAAGTGTAGACCAAATATATAATGATGATGACGACTGTGCAGAACAAGCGTTTGCGTAAATCTACGCTTCGGGACGTTGCCCGATTAGCCCGAGTGGATCCATCGGTTGTATCCCGTGTTTTGAATCAGGACCCAAGGTTGTCAGTCCGGGCTGCGACTCGTACGCGCATCCTTGATGCAGCTCGAGGACTTGACTACCAACCGAACGGGCTGGCTCGCGGGCTCCGCCTGCAACGGACTAAGACCCTTGCCATGCTCATTCCAGATATCACGAATCCCATTTACGCGACGATAATCAGAGGGGCTGAACAAGCAACCCTGGCATATGGGTACAATCTTTTCATCTGCAATACGGGCGATGTCACCGAACGCGAGATCGACGCGATTCGATCTGTGGCGGAAAAACGGGTAGACGGAGTGCTGATAGCCACCGCCCGGCACGAAGACGATCTCACGACCACACTGAAAACACTCAACCTCCCGTGCGTGCTAGTCAATCGTCGAACGCAGGACGCCGCCTTCTCGGTCACAACAGACGACGCCACTGGAGCCCAATTGGGAGTAGAATATCTCATTGCTCTGGGCCATAGGCGGATCGCACATATCACTGGAGCACTCAGGACAGACACAGCACAACGACGCTTAGAAGGTTATCGCCGTGCACTCCACACCACCAGCCAAAACGAGGAGATGGTCGTCGAAGGAGGTTTTCGGTACAATTCCGGTTTCGCGGCCATGCAGCGACTGCTCTGTTCCGACCCCCACCCCACCGCCGTTTTTGTCGCCAACATCGTTGCTGCGTTGGGTGCGCTACGTGCCGTAAAGGGCGCCGGCTTGGCAGTGCCAGCGGATATCTCGATTGTGGGATTCCATGAGATCCTAGCTGCTGAACAGGTGGGTCCGACAATCACAACAGTGCGTATGCCTCTCGAAGCCATGGGCCGGCAGGCAGCTGACCTTCTAATCGGAGTCCTAACAGGCCACGCCCCCCCAACCCGACACATAGTTCTCCAGGGAGCGGAACTACTTGTAGGAGAGTCCACGGCTGCGCTTCCGGTCCCAGAGCCGCAAGTCGCGCATGCCCAATTGGACGGGGGAGGCGGGCGAGACAGACGCGATGCTAGGGACAATAACTATGACTAAAGTGAGCCCAGGTCGCTGGAGCAAGATATGAAGATAACGAAGATCGAAGTTTTTGTACTTGGTGACCCTCCCCCAATCGCAGGCGAGGAGGTCTTTTCCATGCCATCCCCCGGGGCATGGGGAGTCCGAATTCAAGGACTGCCGTTTGTCCGCATCCATACGGACGAAGGCATCACGGGTATCTCAGAAATTTTTTCCGTGCCGCCCGGTGTTGCCAAGTCTGTCCTCGATGGACCGAATTCGTTCCTCGGCCGCCATCTCATGGGTGAGGATCCCATACCCCCCGAGCGTCTCTGGGCTCACTTGTACAACACCGTCTTACACAGCAATCGTCGGGGATGGGAACTCATTTGTATCGGTGCAATCGACGTTGCCATTTGGGATATCTTCGGTAAGGTGCTCAAACGACCGGTGTACCAGTTGTTGGGTGGGGCAGAGCGTGCCAGCCATCAGGTGTTGCGGGATGTGGAAGAAAAGCGTGAAGTTGTTCCGTACTGCACAATCATCTCGCGCGATTGGGACAGAGATAGCGTCTTGACACAGCAGATTGATAAATTGGTTTATCTGCGCGACTTGGGCTTCAGAGGGATAAAGATCGAGCCCATGCGATCGACGCCCGAGACCATTATAGAACTGACCCGCAGAGCGCGCGAAGCATTAGGGCCTCAGGGAATTCTGTGTGTTGATGTTGGATGCCTCTGGAACGATGTCGGCATGGCCCTTGAGGTTATCGATCGTCTCGGGGAGTTCGGGTTGTTTTTCTTTGAAACCCCCTTTCCTCCCGAGTCCCTGAATGCCTACGCACGGCTCACTTCTAAATGCCGAGTTCGAATTGCCGCAGGCGAGCATACAGTCTCTCGTTGGGAGTTCCTCGCGCTAATGGATGTTGGTGGCATTCAGGTGGTTCAACCCTATATCACAACTGTCGGTGGATTCACCGAAGCCAGGCGGGTGCTTGAAATGGCGCTACCGCGAGGAGTGCTCGTTATCCCTGGCGGGTGGGGCACCCAAGTATTGGGCGCTGCAACAGTGCATTTTTCTGCCATGTCTCCCATCACACCTATTTTTGAGTACACGCCTGCTGAGATCTACAGCTCGCCTCTTCGCAAGGCGATTCAGGATTGCGGCTTTACCGTCGTCAACGGCGCCATCGGCTTCCCCACCGCACCAGGTCTGGGCATAGACCTTCCGGAGGATCTCGTTCAACATTTTCGTGTTGCTTGACCTGAGGCATCACGATTCCATCCGGGAAGGCGTCGGGGCCACGAAGCCTTCGCCCCCCGGGCGAAAGCCCTCAAAAATATGAAAACACCTCATAAAGGGACGTCTCGATGGAGGGCGTACTGTACCCGCCCACAAGAGCGACAAGAACGCATGCACAACCGCATAAAGGTGGAGACATCCCATAGAGATCCCCCGGGTCTATGCCCGCTGATACTGGGAGGAATTAAGAACCACGGTGGGGATAGGGGGGAATAGCTACGAGATACGGATCAGGCAAATATACCCCCATAGTACTCTTATGGCAAGGGGACCCAGGTTCAGCGCAAGAACTGCTTCCCCTGACACCCGCGTTGGAGCGGTGGCTGGGAAGGCCGTGAAGGAGCATGGAGGGGTCATCCTCAGGGCGTTGGGCATGGTCGGTCCTGCCGCACCTTGGAGGGTTCTCGACAGAAGGGGACCAGCTTTTGTTGACATCGTGGCCACAGAAACACGGTGGGAGGCATTTTGGCGACTAACCCGGACGCGAGCGTCACGGGCGTCACGCCTGACGCCGAAAACGACGGGCCCTATGCTGCCGATGACGATCAGCAACAAGTCGTGACGATCGGATGACGCCCGGCGCAGTGGTGACGCCCGGGTTCCTACCCCGTTAGCCACCTCGAGCAACTGGGCGCGGTGCGGTTCTGCACCGGCGTCCCAAACGGACTGGAAACGAACACCGGGTCGCCGCCGACCCAAGGAACCAGTTGGAGTTCTTGACAGCAGTCCGTCGAATTAGTCCAGCGGGGGAACGAATTGACTGGCATGTTGCTGTCGAAACGGTCTCTATCTCTCGCTCTAGCCAGTGTGCCGTTTCAAGAATCCCAAAGTCTTCTGATTGAATTCATCCCTCCCTCCCAGGTGAGAAGTCACCTCCGGACTCACGGTTGCGGGAGCATAGGAAGATGACGCAGGCAGCCTTCGAGACGACAAGGGCCGACTGTTGGAGAGTCAGACCCCGGAGCGAGTTCAGCAACGGAAGGACCGCGCGTTTGCAGGCGTTTGCAGAACGGGGATCCGGGAGGGCACCCTCTCGAGACAGTCTCTTCTGTGAGCCGTGTCCTGTGCGGTTTTCCGTGGTGGACCGTGCAGGACTCGAACCCGCGACGCCCGGGTTAAAAGCCCGCACATATGATTGTCGCTCAGTACCGTCATGTGTCGCCGAATACGATCCTGTGCGGCTCTTGACCGTACGGATTGCCACCGAGTGACATTCCGTGATGCCCCGTGTCAAACCGCGCGTTTGCAAGACGTTAGCAAGTGCCGCGCGATCTGTTGCGACCCAGTGGTCGCCCTCATGACTACCCAAAGCCTGCTTTGGTCGCTGAAATATCAGTGCCACTGCCAGCCACCCGAAGCGGGGTCTGTTTGAATATGGCCGCAACATGGTCCGGATCTCTCGACAAAGCCTTCAAATCACCGGACGGTGCCACAATCTCCAGCAATCGGCTGACTCCGCTTCCCTTGGTGTGAAAGGTATGGACACTGCCCTTTGGGATGCAGACGAAGTGCCCCGCCGGTAGCCGCTGGCTCCGATTCCACGAATAGGTTCGGCCTTACCCATCAGCGCCTCGAGTCTAGGTCCGCTCGCGCGGACGATCAACGCGAGAGGAAACCGAAGCAAGTTCGGAGCGGCCCACGCCGTCCGATCGGGCGAGGCAGGACAACGACTCTCGTCATCGAACCGCCCTGCGGCGACACCATGAACGAGGGACGTGGGGATGGCGATGAAGACCACTCGCGTGGCGCCGTGAGCATGAACGGGTGACGCCACCGCGATGATCTTCAGGGGAACAGAGGCAAATCTACTAAGGGAGTTCTAGTGTCTCATTCGGCCTCGGAGGCGCTCCGAGCAGAAATCGTTGCTCAATATCACTGGTTTTCAAAATCTCTTCTCTTATCGAGTGAAGTATTTCGGCTTTCGATGTTACAAACTCCGCTGACGTAATGAGGGACAAACTACGAGGGCGGGGAAGATTTACTTGATAGTCTGCCTTGATTCGGCCCGGGCGAGCGGTCATTAAAACAACCCTGTCGGAGAGGAGCAAAGCCTCGTCAACATCGTGCGTAATGAAGAGGACCGTGGACCTGTCTGCCTCCCATATATGGAGTAAGAGTTCCTGCATAATCAAACGCGTTTGAGCATCGAGAGCCCCAAATGGCTCGTCCATCAAGAGAAGTGTCGGGCGATTTATCAACACACGAGCCAACGCGACTCTGTGCTGCATACCGCCTGACAGCTCGTATACCTTATGGTGCTCGAATCCTTGCAAACCCACAGCCTCTAGGTAGGCTTTCGCAAGTCTTTGGGTCTCGCGTCTGTCTCGACGTTGCATCCTCGGACCGAACGTAACGTTGCCAGTGACATCAAACCATGGGAACAACGCCGGACGTTGAAACACCACTCCGCATGTCTGGCTCGGACCGACCACCGGTATGTCATTTACCCTGATCTGTCCGGACGATGGGGAGTCAAGCCCAGCGACCAGGCGGAGCAACGTTGACTTCCCACAACCGGAAGGGCCTACTAAACTAACAAATTGGCCAGGTCTAATGGACATGGAGACATCGATCAGTGCAGGAAGTTCTTGACCGCGAACACGAAACTGCTTCGCGACAGACTCGATCTCAACAGGAATGCCTTGCCTCAGGCTATTGGTCACCACTGTCCTCTCACATGAGCGCGCCAGCCCCCTGTTAACGCCTCTGACCCTAAAACAATACAGTAATCCATCAGGGCTGCGATGACGGCGATCATGATGACGCCAACAAACACGACATCCGTCCTACTATGTTTGAGTGCGCTCCATATCATCCAACCGAGGCCACTCTCGGCAGCAACTAGTTCTGCGCCCATCATCGCGGTCCACGACACTGCCAGCAGGACACGAGACCCCGCTAGCAGATCAGGAAGCGCCGCGGGAAAACGCACATGGACAAATAGCCCGGCCCCACGAGACCCCAGCATACGCGCAGATTCCTCCAGTTCAATAGGTAGCGCGTTCATCGCAGCGTCAGTGTAGATCGTCATAGCCGGGAAGACCGCGATGAAGAGGAGAGCGATCTTTGATCCCTCGCCCACGCCAAGGGTCAGGAGTAGCAGCGTAATGAATGCAAATGCAGGAATGGGTCGGAGAAAAGAAAACAGAGGATCAACAAGCACATGAACCCGCGGTAGAAATTTCAAGAGAATCCCAAAAAGCAGTCCACACGCTACTCCTAGTCCAAATCCTGCTAAGACACGAAAACATGTGATCGAAGCGTGGCCCAGTAACGTATCCGGGCCATACGGTTGCCCAAGTAACGTGAAGGCGGTGTAGTATACAAGACCAGGAGACGGAAGAGTCTCAGGCGGTACGAGTCCTCGCGAGGTTAAAAACCACCACACCCCCAGGAGAGCAAGCAAGCTTGAGAGCGTTGGTCCAAGAGTAGTGACAAGACGTCTCAGAGTTTGTTCCAAAGTTGTCAGGTGCCTTCGGGTTTGAGCCTTCTGGTCAAAGGAATCAGAAAATTGATCCCCCATTATCGAATTCTCCATGCTGCTACGGGATGTTGCGCAATGGCAAGAAGCCTATCAGTAACACCGCCTATGATTCCTAGCAATATTAATCCCGCCACCGTCTGATCGGTTCTCATGTAGTCTGCAGATTGGAGAACTATGACTCCGATGCCCGCAGACGCCGCGACAAATTCGGCCGCTATTACGCAAGTCCAGGATTGCGCCAATGCGACCCGGGCTCCGTCAAGAATCTGGGGTAGAGCGGCGGGTAGCGTGATGTTGATCAATACTTGCATCCAATTAGCTCCAAGTGCCCGACCGGCGTCGCGATACACAGGAGGTACTCGTAGTACTCCATCCGTTGTGCTGAGCGCTAGAATTGTTGAGGCGCCCACAAACACGATTAGAACTTTCGCGATTTCGCCTATCCCAAACCAAACTATGAGGACTGCGACGTATGCAAACGCAGGCAGCGGTCTCATGAGAGCGATGAAAGGCGTAATTGCGCGTTGCATGACGGGAGAGTAGCCCATGAGGAACCCGAAGGGGACTCCTACTACGAAACCCAAGAGATACCCACTCAATATACGGACCATACTCACCAGTATGTGAGTAGAAAGTGGAGTATTGCTGAAGCCCACAGCGGCTAACTGTACGAGAGCAATCCAAACAGCATAGGGCGATGGGAAAAGAGCTGTGGGCAGTTTCAAAGTCGCGACCAGTATCTGCCACACAGCGATGAAGCCAACAATGATGAGGGAATTGGAAGCAACTCTCGGCCATATTGTCGAGAGCCGGATGCTCCCGCTCACACCAAATTACCTCCTCGGTAGCTCTCGGGCCTGCATGTGTGAAACAGGCGGCTCACTCACCCGTCCCTTTCGTAGCGATGCCAAACGGGCACAGCGAAGAAATCGCACATTCTACTCATGTCGCAAAGGCAAGAGGTCGTGCGAGACTCGGGGTTTGACTAGAACGGCTACGTGAGAGGTGTAAGATCATGACTGAGCGCGGCGGGGTTGGGGTCTTTTAACAATAGGCAAGTTAGCTTGAACACGAGCAAGCACCTTCAAAGTCCGCGATCGGGGGAAAGTCATTTCGCAAAACCACGAATTAGGCTGGCAACCCACTCCCCAGGCACACCTGAAGATCAGCCCAATCCTCCGACACACAATCCTCGTGCCCTCGCCTTCGCTTTTCTTATCATTCTAAACCGGAAGGAGATGGGCTCACCCTATTGCGATCCACCACAAAAAAGTGATGTGGATCGCTGACACATTCGGGCTTTTCTAATCATCGCACCCCTGCAACTTCATTTACAAAAGTAGGGTCACCAACAGCAGCTGGATTCCAATTGGGTGCCAATTGAGCTTTGCTCAGCCTTCCCAATTCCACAGCAAAATCTACTGTTAGTTTCATTGCAGATGTCACGCCAGACTTCCCCACAGTGGATGGGGTACCCAACCAAGCTGCTTTTGACTGTTGCGCTGCTGTTGGATGTGAGCCCAGGGTTGCCTGTATCTTCGCCTGCTCTACAGAAATATTGAGTGCCTTTGCTAAGGCCGCATACGCCGGCTGCGGTTGATCATACAAAAAGTGAGTGGCACGATCCATGCCCTGCACAAATTTCATAGCTGCGTCCTTATGAGTCTTTAGCCAGGAATCTGCGCCAACGCACGAATCAAATGTGCCTAAATGGTAACGCTCAGCTACTTGATCGCTAGTTATTAGAATTTTCGCCCCAGAGTCCTGAACCTGAGTCAGCCAAGGGTTGGAAAGGTAGACACCATCAAGGTCCCCCCGCTTATATGCCGCAGCGATATCCTGTTGGGGACCATCGAGAACTTGAACATCCTTGAGCGCGATCTTGTTGGCTCTGAGGGCGGCCACTAGTGAGAAATACATCGTAGACCCCACTATGGTCCCAATTTTCTTGCCTGGGAGATCCGCGAATGCTTTGATGCGTTGTGGATTTACAGCCAGGGCCTCTGCAGCATTCTCGTTTATCCAGATGATTCTAATGGGAATCCCTTGGGCCGCTGAAAGCGCCGCGGGAGGAGATCCCACTTCACAGGCGAGATCTATGGAATGCGATGCTATGGCCGTAATCATATCGTGACCTGAGGCCATCGGCTTCCAGGTCACCGGCACTTTGCCGAATGCCTGCTCAAGCCAGCCTTCCTCTTTGAGAATTGCAGTGGGGTTAGGATTCTCACCCCAGGCGACCACTAATCGGTTTACGGAGAGTTGGGCGAGAGCGTTGTTTGTCTGTCCCATCATCATGCTAATGGCAAGCGTCGGCATCATGATAAACCATAGCGCAAGAGCTAAAATTCGTGACTTCATCTACCGCCCCCCCCCTTTGTTCCAAGCGACAGTACCCCTGCCGATTCGGAAGACCATCTTTACGGTGCGAGGATTCGTTTCGTGGGAGTTGAGTTCCTCCTAGTCTGCTAACCGTTCAAATCCCAATTTGGATGCTTATGATACCCATGGAACGCCTGCGCTGGGATGCCCTTAGTTCGAGGCACCTTCCCTGATTCTACACATCTGGTAGGCGTTATATTTGGAACTCGGGCATTTACTGAATAGGAGAGAAGCGTCTCCGGCCAAGGGAGATACTGTGATTTTTCAACACTGGTGGAACGCCGGCGCGGTTCGCTTACCACGAAGAACTGCATACTCATTTTGCTGCGGCTCATTGAAAGTCCTCAAAACCTGGTCGAACTTTTCGAGCGATCTCTGCAGCACTTAGACGACCGCTTATATCAAGACTAGCCAAGACCAGGCCTGGCCTTCGGTAGCGTCCACGTGTGCGGGTGCGTTCATTGTTCTCATAAATGATGACGCCAAGCCTGAGGGCGAGTTCGCCCTTCTTCCCGAACGATTTCCCCTCTTGTCTCAAACTCATGCAAGTGTCCAAGAACTGAACGTGCAAATCCAGGAAGGCAGCTTGGAGGCCACGGTCCTAGGGACTCGCGCAGTTCTTCAGAAATACTTAGGAGAGTCCATGGCCCGGACTTCCGCATTATGGCAGTCGCGACGGCTTCCTCCACACGGAGGACGAAGCCTCGGCTGACAGCAAGTAATTCTGCAATTGCTTCTCCCGACAGGATCGGGAGGTGACCGGTTAGAACAACTCGCGGGGACAGTTTTTCAAGTTTGGCTAGAGTCTGTAGGTATTGTGAGGGGGCATAATAGGACGGGGGAATTACGACCCGCCCATCGCGGTTACGCAAACCGTCACCAAGCGCAGCGTCTCCTATCAGTGCAACACCCGACACCGTGTCGTATAGCCCCAAATGGCCGAGCGTATGTCCCGGGAGATGCAAGACATGTAACTGTCGATCTGGTCCCACTCCCAGGGAACAGCCCTCCCCGAGCCACAAAGAAACAGGCACCCGGGCGCCCAATTGTCCACGCAAACGTTGCTCGGTTAGCGAGTCGTAAGAAATATTGTGCGATGGCTTGAGTTGCCCATAGCGCTCTGTAAGTACCCGCTGGGGATCTGAGACCCATGCGGCATCTGGTTCGTGCGCTGCTACTAGCGCGGAGGTTCGCTCGAGTACAGCACTCGTACCACCAAAGTGATCCGTATCAGCATGTGTGATAAATATCAAGCGTATCGTATTAAGGTCAATCCCGCGGGAAGCAAGATAGGGCCAGATTGCCTCCACTGGCGTTCTTGCTTCACCAGCGTCGACTAATACGCAGATATCACCGGATATGAGATAGCAACATAGCAATCGCCCATCTGAGGTAGTGGTTTCGATTCGGTGAATTCCCGCTACCACTTCCACAAGAAACTACTCCTTTCTTGATGGACGAGTGAAATCGCTTTATATGACGTGCATTGGTCTAGAGCTCGCTGATTTGGTTCATCCACCCGCTCGCCCGCCGACCTGCGCGTGGATTCGTAATGTTGGTTATTGGTACTATTCTTACTGCTTTCACTCAAGGTCGACCTGTTGGACATATCGCTTCAAAGGGATATAGTGCTTCGAGGAGCAATCTCACAAATCGCTCGTGGGACGGGAGCCATCTTTAACTTGTCTAGCAGTCATAACGGGGGGTTCTGGATTTCCCTGTCGCGAACGCTGGACCAGCACATGGATGGTCCGATAAAACGCCCTCCTATAGCTTCGTAGTGAATTCGAATGAACTCCTAATCTGCGCTCGCATCGCGAGGAGGGATTTTCCAGGAGGCCTGCCCTAGTGAATTGGGTCGTCACCTTGATCATGTTACATCGAGTGTCAAAGAATTAGTCGGGTATGATTTTATTCCAATCGCGCTGTTCGCGTCAAATAAATGAGGTTTAGGATTCATCTGTGACAACTAAGCTGAAGGAGTTCCGCGCAGCCATTCGGATGGTGTTTACCCGTTGAGCCCCCCGTGCAGCCGAAGGCGCTCAAGGTGACTTCAAGCCTAGTTTCGGATTTCGATTGGGCCGAAAAGAATTGAGCTTGGTCGTTAGGATGGGCAAGCGATTGAATGCTCCAATACTCGTAGCAACTGCAAAAATATTCGATTGTAGCGGCCGCAGGATACTGAGAGAAAGGTGCAGGAATTAATACTTGGAGCGCAAAGCCGAGTTCATAGGCCTGAATATGCGGCGAACCGATTAGGGAGGGAGGTGCATTCAGAAATGCGATTGACAGGAAAGATAGCCGCGCTTACAGGAGCGGCCAGTAATGGTATTGGCCGAGCGATAGCGGTGGCATTCGCTAGAGAGGGGGCGGATGTGGCGGTCCTCGATATCAAACCTGCCAATGAGACTTTGGCCCTCGTTGATGCGGGGGGCCGCCGATCTTTGGGGATACAAGTGGATATTGGTCAGCCGGACCGGGTTGAGGCCGCGTTTGAAAAGGTAACTGCGACACTTGGCCCGATCGATGTGTTAGTTAACGCAGCCGCCATTATCCATCGCAAGCCATTTTTCGGTCTGACGCTTGAAGATTGGGACAGCGTGCACGCCATTAACCTAAGAGCCTACTTCGTAACATGTCAGTGGGTCGCAAAAGACATGGCACGGCGAGGTAAAGGTGGTAGCATCATCAACATCGCCTCTATCGGTGGTTTGATCGCTACTCGTGAGCAGACTCATTACTGCGCTGCGAAGGGCGGCGTGATTATGCTGACACGCTGTATGGCTATTGAGCTGGCCTCATTAGGGATTCGCGTAAATGCCATTTCCCCTGGCACTATAGAAACCGACATAAATCGAAACTTACTTGCTAACATGGAGTTCCGGGCTATGCGAACCGACCCTATTCCCCTGGGTCGGGTGGGACAGCCCAATGAGGTAGCGGGGGCGGCGGTGCTGCTGGCTTCGGAAGAGGGCAGCTTCATGACGGGCACAAATGTAATTGTCGACGGAGGGAAGACAGCATTCTGAGAATCCATCCATAATTTGCTAGGTTCCTTGATCTCCCGCCGAGATCGTTAAATGTGCACTTGAATACACGGTCAGAACGCGATAACGAAGAATCGGGGTTATTCTGAAGGGGGCAACATGCTGTGCCAACCTATTCAGTTGACGTGCTCTGCTTGGGGCGCAGCCACTATCCTACTCGGTCACGACCCTGAGGTTTTGGACCGCTTCCCCTGACGGTCACGCCCTACTGCACAAGGAGCAATAAGTGTCGACCCAGATTTCGTCGGCTGAAGCAATCATCCTGAAAGTCGGTCAGCGTGGCGATTGGCTCATAGTACTGTTACATACGGCGAATGGAATGGTGGGCCTTGGCGAGGCTTCTCAGAGCACCAATGATCAGGCGACGTCTGCTTGCGTCTATGAGTTTGGCCGAGTACTCCAAAATCGCAAAATCGAAAATATCCCCTCAATCGTCGAGGAATTGCGGGCTTCGGCGCACGATCATTTTGCTGCTGTAGCTTTGAGTGGTATCGAGCAAGCCTTATGGGACGTCGCTGGGCAAGTTGCAGGGCTCCCATTGGCGGAGCTCTTGGGCGGTAGCCATCATCCCGAAGTAAGTGTGTATGCTAACATCAACCGTGGGACGGTTGATCGTAGTCCGGACGGATTCGCTGCAAGCGCCAAGCGGGCGGTACATGCGGGCTTTCGGGCAATCAAGTGTAGCCCTTTTGATGGCGTTGAATTCACCAGCTGTCGGGAGCCAGGAGCTTGGGCAAAGATAGCTCTGGGGATTGAACGCGCAAGTGCTGTTCGTGATGCGATCGGAACCGAAGTGGAACTAATGGTAGACTGCCTCTATAGATTTGACGGACTTTTAGCGTTGCAAGTTGCGACTGCTCTGAAACCATTGCGCTTAGCTTGGCTTGAGGATCCCGTCATGTGTGATGACCTCGATGGACTTCGGCTTGTTCGAACTCGTGCGGATATCCCCCTCGCCACAGGCGAGCAATTGCACCAAGCACGCTCATATTGGCCATTGTTGCGCGAACACCTTGTCGATTATTTGTTGCCTGATGTTAAACATTGTGGCGGTGTAGGGTCCATGCTTGAAATTGGACATGCAGCGAGCATAGCGGGGATAGGCATAGCTCCGCACAATCCTAGCGGCCCCATTAGTACGTTAGTAAGCGCGCATATCTTAGCGACAATGTCAAATGCCGTCTGGCTGGAATTTGCTACAGCGGAAGTGTCGTGGCGCGCCGAGCTCCTCGAACCGCAAGAGCGGACAAGTAAGGAAGGTGCCATGCGGATTCCCCATACGCCTGGACTGGGGGCGCGATTGAATGCTGCCGTCGTGGAAGCCCACCGCAAATGAAATCTACACCTATGCGTGGGGAAATCATGGTCCGGCTTGTGGGTTGGTTTCCCTAGTTGGGTATTTTCCCGGGATTCAACACTCGCTCGGGGCAGGGTGGATGCCGGAGGAGACAAGCCCAGACGCGGCATCTCACGCCTAATCTCCGACACACCACATGAAGGTGGAGACATCCCATAAAGATCCCCGGGATCCATGCCCGTCGCGTAGTAGAACCTGACGGCGGGCGTCACGCCGCCAAGGACGCCCGAAGTCGTCTCTTGCCGGTGACGATCGAGCCATACGATGACGATCAAATGACGCCCGGCGCAGAAGGTGACGCCCGGGTTGCCACCCCGTGGATCAATCGAGGGACCGCGCTGGATGCAGGTCCGCGTCGGCATTGCAAACGGGATGCAAACGGACGAGGAAACAGGAGATGGGGGGAGCAGACATGAGACACGATCACGAAAATATACGCCATATAGTACCCCTAATTCTGGGTCCCCTGCCAGGGCGACAAAACGTTCCGGGGTCACCGGGCATATTCTTCCGCGAAGCAGCAGGCGGAATTCTCCAACGGAAGGTGCTGAGGACCCCATGGGGGAATTTCCCGCTGGTCGCCTCACGAACGAACCGCCCGCCGAGGCCGATCGCGGGTTCCTTTGGGGGATCGAACCGTGAGCCCTAACGAGAATCCAATCAAGCACCTCGTTGTCCTGATGATGGAAAATCGGTCGTTTGACCATTATCTTGGTAGCCTCACGCTCGAAGGCCGAACGGATATTGAGGGACTGCCTAACCCCCTGCCGGTCGTAAAGAACCGAGCTGGGCAAGAAGTCCAAAGCTGGCAGATGGATGCGGGGTCCCCTCCAGTGCTCGAAGTTCCCGACCCGCCGCATGGATGGAAGAACGCCCACGCGGATTGGAATGACGGTAAGAATGACGGATTTGTGCTGCAGTACGAGTCACAGTACGAGGGCCACATCCCCGCTGTCGACATCCGAATCCCGATGGGCTTCTATACGAGAAAGACCCTGCCTGTGCTCTACGCGCTGGCGGATCAGTTCACCATCTGTGATCATTGGTTCGGATCCGTCCTGAGCTCCACGTGGCCAAATCGCAAATACCTCCATTCCGGGAAACGTGATCAGGACAACGACACCCAAACAGTCCCGCCGTTTCCAGGCTTCGAGACGGTCCCAGTGTACAATGTGCTGGAGGATCGCCCCAATCCCGATGTACCCGGCGGTCGGCTCACGTGGAAGTGCTACTTTACCGACCTTCCCTTCCTGGCATTCTGGTACAAGTTTGCCGCATACCATGCCGTCACAAACTTCACCCACGTCGCCGAATTCGTGACCGACTGCCGTGAAGACCGCCTCCCCACGGTCAGCATCATCGATCCTGCGTTCAGCCTGGCCGACGATCATCCCGCTCACAACCCCCGGCTTGGGGAAAAATTCATCGGGCTGATCGTGGATGCGCTCACACACAGCGAGAGCTGGCGCACAAGCGCACTCGTCATCCTCTATGATGAAAATGGAGGGTTCTATGACCATATCGCGCCGCCGGCGGCCTTCGAACCGCCACCCACCGACGACACGCCACTGGGCTTCCGTGTCCCTGCCCTCGTCATCAGTCCTTACCCGAAAGGGCCATCGTGCCACACCGTATTTGATCACACGGCCATTATAAAGAGCATTAACACACGCTGGAACGTCCCGTTGGGTGCCGACTTCGGACCGCGATGGAAACTGATGCCGGATATCTGGAGCGAGTGCTTCAACTTTGCGAAGAATCCGCTGCCGATGGGGACCTACACAGGAGACCCGATCACCGATCTGACATGGGGGACCGGCATTCACGATCGGATCACCAAACCGGCTGATATCCTCGAGGGATTCTTCGAGCGAATCTTCGTCCTTCCCGAGCTCAAAGCGCTCGACCGTCGTGCCCAGGTCTTCGATACGCTCACTGCCCTTGAGCAGTCCGTGATCAGCCTCAAGCGAATCATCACAGGCTAGCATTCCCTCGGACAGTCCCTTCTCGACAAGAACCTCAGGGCGCATTGGTGGAGTTGGTGGCGACCTACGCGTTCGATCTCCGCGGGCGCATCAAAGTGGAGCCCAAAGAGAAGTTCAAGGAGAGGCTGCGCCGGTCGCCAGACCGTGCCGATGCCCTCGCGCCCGTCGGCCCAGTGCTACCGGGAGGGGAGTTGCGCATCTCGTGGTTCTGAGGGTAGCAGTAGGAGGCCGCGTTGGGGATCATCCATGGCTTGGATGCAGTGCCTGGAGAGGGGATGGGGAAGTAGACATGAGCTACGAATCAGGCAAATATACCCCTATATTCCTGGGGACCCAACGGGCGATAAAAACGCCATCTAGCGACCGCACTGGAGCGATTTCGCGTCGGCCTTGCAAGCGGGCCACAAACGGACGAGGAAACTGGGAGGTAGGGGGATAGACATGAGATACGAATCGGGCAAATACACCCCATATGGCACCCCTATACTCCTAGGGACCCACGGGGCGACGAAAACGCGGATGTCAAGACAACGACATCATTGCTGACCCGGTTTCGGGACGAGAAGGCGAGTTACCTTCGGACCCTTGGGACTTGTCGAAGGGTTGCACCTTGTCAGGCCCCGAGCGGCTTTTGATGGCTCCGTGATCACAAGTTCTCCGCTCAATGCTGCAGGAGGCGGGTTCTCGCGATGGGTGTTAAGGGCTAGTTTGCAACACATACCCGAGATTCTTAGCGCGTGACCAAATCGGGGTAGCCATGCGATACATTACCATGTCCGGCTTGCTGGTTCTCCTGCTCCTGACCCCCATGCGCATCGCCTCGGGGCAGTCCCCTGTTTCGGATCATAGCGAGTACGCCAGTATCGTCGGCCTCATCCCGTTCGATCGGTCAGGACATGGCAGTTTTCCCGCGACTGGCTTTGTCGTGTCGTCGGAGGGACTTGTCCTCACGGCGGCTCACGCCGTGTACCGGCTCGCTCAGAAACCGACGCATTATCGGCTAGTGGTTATCTGGGTCAACTTTCAGGGAGAGCGGGAGTATTTCCTCGGGACCGTCGTCTGCTCGCAGCCCTTGCCCTACGACCCCGAGAAGGCCGGGCCTATCTCCGCGTATACGAAGGACCTCGCCGTGGTTCAGATTGAACCGGTGCCATTGGAGCCGGTGCCATTTTGGCCGCGCTGGCCGCAGGAGATTTCCCTCCCCCTTCCCGGCGGGCTACAGTACAGTTATGTGGCCCATACGGACGCGCTTCCAGCCTTCGCCCCCATTCGGCTCGCCAACTACAATCCCCACGTGGGGGAACGTATCCACGTACCGGGGTACAGCCATATCTCGCCGATCCCTGGGCTATTTACGGGAAAAGGGAGCGTCGAGCAGACATTTACTGGGGCCGATGGGTCGCCACTGTTCGGGATGTTCTACTCTAACCCTCCCCGGCCAGGGGCGAGTGGCAGCCCGGTTATCGACGATTCAGACGGTACGGTCGTGGGACTCCTCGCGTGGGGGGCCAAGAGCCCCGGCGACGATCAGACTCGCGGTGGGGGAGTGTCGAACGCCGCGCTCCACCATCCGTGCGGAGGTGAGACTTTGTGACCGTCTCGACGCAGATCTCGTGTCTTAAACTAACTCGATTGTCTTGCATAAGGATGGGGAGTGGTTTTCTGCTAACCTCTCCTGCGCGTTTTTGAGCAGCCCAATACACACGGCAGCTGCCGCGGTCCCCTCTCAACCCCAGCAGTTTTCTCATCGGTCTTCTCGCATGGATTCCCAATGCGGCGTAATGAGCTTACAAAACCTTGCGCCTCTGCCTATTTACTGACATGGCGTCCGCCTATATCGCAAAGAAAGATCAATTTCCCATTCGCTTTCTTTGATCCAGCGTGCGCCACCACATCGACGTACTCTTTCAGTTGGGTCGAGTAGACGGCCTCAAGTGCCTTTGTGTCTGCTGTCCCAGTGGCATCGGTCTTAAAGTCGAGAACGGTCACACCGCCGGTGTCTTCCAGGATCATATCGATGGCGCCCTCGATCGTCCCTTTTGGATCGGACTTCGCGAAAGGAACTTCTCGCCACAAACGACCAGAAACGGTGGCACGAACTGTATCCATAGCCAAGGCCGCCTGTACCAATTCAACCGCACGGCGGCGAATAGAGGCACCCAGGTCCTGCTGATCCGCGAAGTACCTGACGAAGCCCTCGACCAAGTCTGCTCGGGAGGCCGGGAGATTCGCCAGGACGGCGTGAACCAGTGTCCCCAGTGCTCGCCCACCGGGTTCGGACTCGAGAGAGGCACCCTTGCGCTGCAGCGCTTTGAGGGCTTTGTGATCCGCTAGACCGGAAGGGTTCCGCACGGGATCTGCAGTGCCCGCTGCCCCGACGGTGACCTCGCGTGCGTGGAGCCAGGCCTGACGTGCCCGAGCCACCGCTTCCCCTTCGGGCGTGGGACCGTCCGCAAGGCTTAGCCGGATTGGTGGCGGGTCAGTTGGAACCTTGGGGATCTGCTCGCCATCGACCAACAACCATCCGTTGTCCGCCCTTCCGAACTTCGGAACTGCGGGGATGAGGAGGCAAAGATCCTCCTGTATGCTGCCCTTCCCAGGCTTTGGAAACACGGGCAGGACGAGGGCGTTCTTCGCTCGAGTCATGGCGACGTACAACACCCGAAGGCGCTCCGCGGCCTCGCGGTTCGCATGATGGACCTTCAGCGTCTCGTACTCGCACGTCCGGATCGGCCACTCCTCAACCTTGCCCACGAGGGCAGCGTATACGCTGCCTGTGTGTTGTACAAGCAGATGCTCGGCGCCGCCCCCAGGGCCGCGCCCCAGGTCAGGAATGACCACGATCGGGAACTCCAGTCCTTTGGCGGCGTGAATCGACATGATCCGCACGACGTTATCGCCCTCTTCGACCGTCGGCGATTCGGCCTCGTCCACCGCCTGTTCTTCCATGTCCTTCAACCAGTGGACGAACGCGCGGAACGTGAGAATCCCGCTCTCCTCGAGTGCCCGGGCCAGCGTCACCACCTTCGTGAGGTTGGCGGCTCGCTGCTCCCCCTGCGGCATGAGCAAGAATGTCGGAAGCGCTTGGGTGCGGGCGATGACCATCTCCACCGTCTGCGGGACGCTCAGCTGCAACCTGGCCTCGTGTAGCTCGCGGAGGGCCGCATATGCGGCCTTGACACTTTCGGGACTCTGGACACTGGGGGACCGGTAGTCAAGAGCACCTCCCTGTCCCACAACAAAGTCATAGATTTCTCGGTCCGAGCAGCCGAAGATGGGCGACCGAAGCGCACCCCACACCGCCACGGGATCGGTCGGGTGCTCTACTGCGTGCAGGACATTGAGCAGCCACCCAACCTCCTCACGCTTGTAGAATGTGCGACTGCTCGTCACTCGGTAGGGAACACCGTAGCGCTTCAAAGCCTCCTCGTAGATAGGTACGTCACTCATCCCGCGAAAGAGCATCGCCACGTCTCCGTACCGGGAGGCTCGGCGGTCGCCTGCGACCCTCCACGTCTGGCCTTCGATGCTGTGGCGTAGGAACGCGGCGAGGACTTCTGCCTCTCTTTGACGGAGGGTGGCGGCGTCCACGTCCTCTCCAGCCGGCGGTCCCGGGTAGAGAAGCGTCAACGTAGATGAATCGTCGAACGATTTCGTTGCTGGGGCGGGGTGCAAGGCGACGTATTCCGGCTGATACGCCCCGTCGTCGGGCGACCGCATCCTCCCCTGGAAGGTTTCATTGACGGCTGTCAGGATCGGCTCGACCGACCGGAAGTTGGTGGTGACGTATAGGAGGACGCCCGAATTCATGAGAACCGCCTTCGCCCGCTGATACGTTTCGATGTCGGCGCGACGAAACGCATAGATGGATTGCTTGGGGTCGCCTACGATGAACAACTTCCCTGGCCGTAGCCGCACCTGATCCCATGACCGTGCCCGAGGGCCATCCTCGGCCAGGAAGAAGACGATCTCGGCCTGAAGCGGGTCCGTATCCTGGAACTCATCGACTAGAATGGCGTCGAAGCGCTTTTGAAAGTACGCTCGCACGTCGGAGCGCGCGCGGAGGAGGTCGCGTGCGATCAACAGGAGGTCGTCGAAATCGAGGAGCCCTTCGCGTGCCTTTAGCGTTTGGTACTCAACGACGTAGCCACGGAGCCAGTTGACCGCCCCGGCAGCCAGGTAATGCGCGTGTGCGGCCTGCAGTTCTTCGAGCTTGTCCTGAAGCGGCTCAAGGCGCCGCCTAACCTCGACCAGCGCTCCTCGAGCCCAGTTCTGCTGATTCCCGCCTACCGTGAGCTTCAAGCCGCTCAGAATTCCACGGCGGACCTCAGCTGGGCCAAGCCGGGCAAGGACATCCAGACGCTGTCCTAGCCGTTCCAGCTGGGCCACCGCTTTGTCGGCATGGTCCAAACAGTCAGTCCCGATCCTCGCGATGCAGGACCGAATCTTGGGCTCTGCCGAGGCGAGCCAGGGTATAGGATCCTGGGGAACCGGCCCACGATCCAGGGCCTCACTCACCACATCCCGGTACCGCAGGACCGCATCCGCGAGGGCGCGCAGGGGCTTCAGCGAAATGCCGAACTCGATTACCTCGCGCAGCGCCCCGTGCTCGTTATCCTTCTGCCGCTCCAGCCAGCGGTCCCAGGCCTGCGTCCGCAGGAGGGACGCGGTCAGTTCGTCTGCAACCGTGAATGCGGGGTCCACTCCGGCTTCGACTGGCCGCTCCCGAAGTAGGTCGGCTGCAAACGCGTGGATCGTTGAGACGGGGGCGATCTCGAGGTCCTCCAGCGCCGTCCGGAACCGGTCGGCCGCGTGGCTGGAGGCGGCCTCCAAGTGCGATTGGATCCGTTGCCGGATCCGGATCCGCAGCTCGGCGGCAGCTTTCTCCGTGAACGTGATCGCGACGATATCGCGCAGGCGAGCTTTCCCGGATTCCACGAGCGCCTCGATGCGATCGACCAGGAGGTGCGTCTTCCCGGTCCCGGCCCCGGCCTCGACGATAAAGGTCTGATCCAGCTCCGTCCGGACCCTCCGACGGGCCTTTGCGTCGGGCAGCATCCGTGCCGTCATTCGATTTCCCACATTCTCGTGATGGCGGCGATGGCTGGGTCGGCCCGTTTCCGTTCGGCGAGCCGGGCCCGCCCATGGCCGCAGGCTGACTGAAAGGAACACCACTTGCAGTTCTCTCCGCTCTTCCCGGGGTGCTGCGGGAACGTGCCTTCAGCAATCCCATCGGACATCGTCTTGAGCATGGTCGCGAACTCCGCAGATCGGCGGTCGAAGGCTTTGCGGGTGAAGCGGACTTGTTTGAACCCGCCCTTCGCAGTCGCATAGTAGTAGAGGGCCTCGGTCGTCCGGGCCGCCACGCCGTTGTGGGCAAGCATCGCATCCGCCGCTTGGAGGTAGATCGGGAGCTGAAGGCTCTGGCCTCCTCGAAATCTGTTGTCCTTCTCCTCGTAGGCGGCTCCGGTCTTGTAGTCGATCACCCGCGCGCTCCCCGCCGGGCTCACGTCGATGCGGTCGACATAACCCGTCAGTCGAAGCGTCCCGCCATCGGTCGGGAGCTCCAGAGGGTGCGGCATCGACCCCGGAGGCGCCGTCGCCCACGAAGGCGTCGGGCCGAACCTGGCTTCGAAGTATGCGGGAACGTACCCAGTTTCATCGGTGCATTCGAATCCCACAAACCCTTCGAGGTCCGTCAGGATCCGGGCCTGTTCCACGTCCCACATGAACGGGTAACCCACGGCACCGCTCTTCTCGAACTCTTGGAATAGCTGAGCCGCGATCGCGTGCAGACGTTCCCGATATTCCTTGATGCATGAAGTGCGCATCGGCACGAGATCATCCTTCACCAGCCCGGAGAGAAACTGGTCGAGGATATCGTGGATGAGCGAGCCGCGGTCGAGTGGGCTGATCGTCTCCACCGCTTCCGGCTCATCGATCTCGAACACGCGGAGGATCCGCTCGCCGAAGAACTTGAACGGACACAGTCCGTAGGTCTCCATCTGGGTCGCCGCCATGGTCTGCGGCAGGAGGACGGGGATCCCCAGTACCCCGTCAAATTCCGTGAACCGGGGGCGCCCCCACCGACTCCCTTCGGCCCGTGTCCCGCGTGCCATAGCCGCGAACCCGGGAAGACCGTTCAGTGAGGCAGTCTCGCTAGAGGTTAGCGCGCGGGAGACCGTGGCCAAGTCCCATTCACTCGAGTTCAGCGGGGCGTCGTCGCGGGCCAGTCGGCCAGCGGGGATCCGGTCGGTCAGGGTACCCAGCTCGTCATAGCCTGTCGGCTGACCCGTCACCGCCTCGGCCACCCGCAGCAGGTAATGGGACGGAACGCGGACTTGGCCGGTCGCTGCATCCAGCCGCGGGAACGTAAACACCACTTGCGCCTCGGCCGCCGCCAGCGCGTGCCGGAAGGAGAATCGCTCTTCGACGGCACGATCCGCCCGGACCGCGAGCGCCCTGCCATGTCGGGTGTTTAGGGCCTCCCGCTCCTGGTCGAGCAAAATGGGATCCTGTTTGGCGACGGGGGGGAACGACCGCTCGACCATCCCGGGGATGAGGACCAGCTTATAGGGCAACCCGGTGGCGCTGCTCAATGACGAGACGACCACCCGTCCGGTTCGGTAAACATCGCTCGGCGGCAGCCGCTCGGCGAGCAGATCCTCAAGCAGTCTAGCAAAGTTGTCAAACGTGACCTCTTCGTCCGCCACGTTCCGGCGCGCCAGGACGGCCAGTGCCTTCACGACGCCGCGATCTTGGCCGGTCAGGGTGGCCACCGAGAGGAGGGCCCGAAGCAGGTCGCCCATCAACTCTCCGATCGCGCCGCGGGGCGGAATTCCCTCCAGTCGTTTGAGCAAGATGTTGATCACGTGCTCGAAGGCGCGGAGCGACTTGGCGTTCCGGTCGAGTTGGGCCAAGCGCGGATCATCCGGCCCTGCGGTCCCGCGTCGCAGGCGACCGACGCGAGACTCGACCCGCCGGCGCATGGCCGAGACCCGGCTCTTCCATTGCTCGCGTCCCCCCACGATTCCGGCCTCCCGGCTGTAGCGGTCCCAATCCGCGGGCGAAGCCTCGGGGGGTCCCCCAAGCAACTGAACTCGCAGAGGGGCGGACCCAAGAAACTCCATCACATCCGCCCGTGGGTAGTCGCCGCGCCGGATCCGGACCAACAGTTGGAGAAGACGCCCCGCCGGCGTATTGTTCATGGGAATCCCGTCGAGAAAGACGTGCGGGATCCCAGCCGCCGCAAACACGTCCCGGAGGGTCCGTTCGTAGACCCCGGGCTGACGGAGTAGGACGGCGACGTCGGAGAACGAGGCGCCGGGCGTCGCAGCATAAGCGAGGACGTGGCGAGCCACTTCCTGGATTTCCGGAGCCGCGCCGGGCGCGGAGACGATCCCGACGTCGCAAGAAACGGGCAAGCCCCCGGATCTGTCGTTGAAGACCTCGTGGGCCAGAGCCTTTGGGCCCGAGACGATCGGGGCACCGGGGCTCGCCGGCGTGGCAAACCCCTTCGACCTCAACCAATCGAGCAGTGGCTGCGTGTATCCACCGACATCCTCTGGGATAAATGCATACCCGGGACGGTCCGCCACACACGCTTCAAAGAGGGTGCGCTCCAGGTGGTTAAGGTCGGAGAATCCGTAAAGACAAACAGCGAGCGCCGAACCTAGCGATGAGCTCGACCGGGCCGCTTGGGAGGCGATGGCCAAGCACTCGCTCGTGTCAAAGTAGCCTGCCTCCGCCTGCAGGCGTTCAACTTCGCGGTAGATCGCCGCGACTTCCTCGAGCTTCTTCGAGCGCATTGCCCCGGAGAACTCCTCGAGCCGATCGGGCGTGACGCCGGCCTTCTTGAGATCGGTCAGGGTGATAAGAACGGCGCGAGGGGTGCCGGGCGATTCCCGAATGGGGGCGAAGTAGCCATCGGACGTCACCTTGGCGTTAATGGCCTTGCGCGCAATCAGGAACGCTCCAAGGGGCGACACAGGAATGCGCCCTGATGCCACAAGGGCCTCGAGTCCAACAGATTCCGCGAAATCCGGAAAGGTCTGGAACCGCACATTGAAGCACACGCCATGACGTTGGGCCAACAGCCGCATGAGGTGCCGACCGAGGACATGCGTGGGCACGAGCACAACGATGGAGCCTAGCGGATCGCGCCGGCGAATGGCGGCGACAGCCTCGGAGAACGCATCCTCGAGGTGGGGCTGGAAGGTACCGACGTAGTAAGTTTGCGTCAATATAGTGAGCCTGTCGCTAGATCTCTGGCGGACTCAGATCTATTCGTAGATTGCTCAGGGCCCGTGCAACTTCGGGTTCGGGCGAGCGAGACGTGAGATAGGCGAGCAAATCTTCCTGCCGCGGCTGGCCGAAGACCATGCGGTAAAGGGTCAGAGCCCGCCGGAGAGCAGCCAAACGGTTGAGATCCCGGCTCATCGCCAAGGCGGGGACGTGTCGTTCGATCTTTGCTCCACCGTCAATCTGGTACACCCAAAATGGCACGAGGTCCGAAACGCCCTCAGCGCGATCGCGGCTGCCCTGCTCAAATGCCGAATCCCAGGGATCGTTGCACCCTGTTGAGAGCGCTGAGGCCCCGTAACGCAAAGCGAGGTTCCTGCGAACAGCATGGCCCTTGTACCGATGGATCCGGCCTTCGCGTTGCTCGAGGTCTACCGGATTGGAAGGGAGATTCCAGTGCACAACTGCGTGGCAGTAGGGGTGGAAATCGAGGCCTTCCTGCCCGATAGATGTGGTGGCGACCACAAAGGGCCAAAAAGGCGAATTAAAGGCAGCTCGGACCTGGTCCTTGCGTGTGACCTCGGCTCCGCCGTCTGCATCGTCATCTCCGAACCGCATGGCAAACCGGGCGCGCATGCCTTGGTCCTCGATCGCGATGGCGTGCGAATCATTGTTCACAACGATTTCGTCAACCCGCGTCGTCGATGCGCGCAGACCGAGCGCGAAGTCCATGGCGCCAGAAACGGCTGCGGACACCTCATCGGGTTTTTTGTCGAAGAGGCCCAGCATCTCTCGCAGCATATGGGCAAACTCGTCGAGCGTCGCTTGAAGGCCGCCGTTCACACAGTAGTCCAGCACTCGGCGCCAGTAGGGCTCCTCGGGGTTCATTCCGCGAATCAACGCCATGACCTCAGGGAGGTTGAACAGGCTTCGGAACGCCCAGGCCACCTGTCCGGCGTGATTCCGTAGCCAGTCTTCCGGAAACCGTGCCGGGCCTCCTGCGATGCGCGCGAGCGCGCGCATCGCGGCGACAGCCGGCCCCGCTAGCGCCATCTCGGCGAGGACGCTCACCAGATCATCAGGAGGGCGCCCTAGTGGCGGGCGGTCCGCAACAAGGTCTCTAGCCCGTTTCACGTGCTCAGCCCAAATCGTATCTTCGCTCTGGTCCCGACGCGATTCCCCGGCGCTCGACCAAATCCAGTCCAGATTGCCTTGCGAAAGCCACCTGCGCGCAGCGGCGGGTTCAGTCAGAACATCGAGCAGAATCGGTGCGGCCCAGTACCACGTTTCGTCCACCGGCCCCGTGCCGCCGAGGGTCGCCCCGATCGCGGGCAATAGCCCCTCCAGGCGGCTCCCGACCCACTTGAGCATCTCCGAAATGAGCGGCGCCGCCCCGTCCGCGCCTCGTTCGCGGAAGAACTCGAGCGGGTCTCCCAACCGACCCAGCGCCATGCTCGGGTAGATGAGCCCCAGCACGGGCATCCCTGTGAGACGCCCTTCGCTGTCGCGCGCGAATCTGAGCAGCGGACTCCGGCGTCGCCGCGCCTCGACGGTGTTCTCCAGCACCGTATCAGCCCCCGAGGTCATCATCAAGCGCTCAGACTCGTAGCTCAGAATCGCCGCGATCACCTTGGGCGCCACCAGCCACGATGAGAACACTAACCGTTTTGTGAAGCGCTCCAGCACCTGATCATCAAACGGCCCACCGAGCCGATAGTAAGGCAAGGAGGGCGGAATCCACAACAAACGCCACGCCCCATTCCTCACCGTCTCGGTCAACATGCCCCTCAGTCTCGCGTTGCCAGGATCGATTTCCCCATAGGCCCGGATGGCGGGCCAGGGCAGCAGGAGCGATCCTGCACCCGAAAGCGCGGCCTCGAGCGCGCTGTGCTCGTTCGGATCTCCGACGGCCTCTTTTAACGCGCGCTTGAGATCATAGTTGTCCATGAAGTTCAAGAGGTAGGGCGCCGACTTCCAATACTCGAGGGTACCGTTCGTCTCGAGCAAGCGGGCGACCCTCTGCAACGCCACGAAGGCCTCGAGGTCCTGAGGCTCGAGGGTAACTCCCAGCATCGGGGCCTCAACGAGCATTCCGTTACGATCCTCGGAGGCGGCGAGCCGCTCGGTCCGTAGCATCACGCTTCGCAGATGGAACTCCAGTTGATGCTTGAGCTCCACGAGCCGGCCAGTCCCACCGCCGTCCAGCCTGAAGAGTTCACGGCGGTACTCCTTGAGGAGCCCCGCTAGCGCAGCTTTCTTGGTTTCGTCGCCAAGCAGAAACCCGAGGGTCCGTACAAAATCGTTATAGTGATCGTCCTCGCTCATCTCGGAGGAGGTTGTGTACATTCGGTAGGGGGTTGCCGACAGTAACAGGACGCGCGCGGTTGAAACGTCATCCGCGTACTCGAACAAACGACGGGCAAGCTGGCTCGCCTCATCGTCCCCGTCGAGCAAGTGCTTGAATCGCTGGAACTCGTCCAGGATGATGAGATCCGGCTGAAGCGCCTGAAGGCAGGTTGCGGCCAGGAGACTCCGCAACTCGCCAATTAGCCGGCTACGGTCGGTGGCGTCCTCTTGCGGGATGTTCTTCTTATCCTTGCTGAACCGGGTGCAGAGGTCATCAAACCGCGACCGCAGGTCGGGTTGGCCCTTCTGCTGATCGGAGGCGATTTGCCGCCCAACCGCGAGAACAAACTCCTCGGCCAGAGATTTATCGATCTCTCGGCTGTCGCGGAAATAGCGCACCCGGTCCCTGAAATTCCCAGTCTGGACGTGGCCCCGTAGGACGTTCAGTGGGCCTGTTCCGCGCAGATCCCAAGCCTCGCTGAGCAGCCAGTACAGCAGCGCGCGCTCTTCGGCCGTTCCCAAGTTCGACTTTAAGCTGAACGACGTGCCCGGCGTGAAGGACACGAAGTTCACCGAGTTGGTCTTCAAGTCTCGTAGGGTGATGGGGAGCAGCGTAATCCGTGAAGCTAAGGGGAGGTCCTCCTGGCCGGTCACGTTTAAGCGGTTAATGTTTTGCCGCGCGATTTCCGCGCTCGAGCAAATGTACACGATATCGATACGGGGAACCCGCCCCCACAGATGGTCGATCGCCTTGGCGATCACGCCGCGCGCGACCAATGTCTTGCCCAGGCCGACCTCATCCGCCAACAGGAAGCGGCGGGGGGAGTCAACGTCGAGGAAGAGCCTGCGGAAGACATACTCGACCGACCGGCGCTGGAAATCCTTGAGGCCGCTGAGGACGGTGGGGACGTCAGGGCGTCGGGCCGGCGTACTCATCCTTCAGCCTCTGCCGCGCAGTCCAGATCGGTTGCCAGACGGAGTTAAACCCGGGGGGGAGGAGGGCCTCCCCCTCGGGCGATTTCCGCAGATCGTCTATGAGGCGAGCGACTTCGTCCAGCTTTGCCGGGTTGCGGTCGAGCGTGCTGACTAGGACCTCGAAAAGTGCCGACCCATCCTCGGGCCCGAACAAGCCCTTAGTCCCCGGACCCTGACCGTTTCCGGAGAACAGCGCGTCTCTCGCCTCAATCTCGTCTTCCGAAAGAAGGAGAAAAAGGAAGCGCAGGACGCGGTCAGGGTCCCGGAGCAGTGAACGGAGGATTCTGTCCCGCCGATCCGCCGGGGCCCCTTCGATGGGCAGGTTCAGGACGAATCGGACGGCTCCCGGCACGCCATCGACCGTCCCGGCGATCTCGAAGGCCAGGAACGACGTTAGAGCTTCAAACGACAGCAGCCCGAAGTCCGCCAGGAGGCCGGTCCCAGCGGACAGCGATAACGCAGCGACGTCCTCCTTGAGCGTGATGGGCCAGCATCGGATGTCAAGGTCAGACGGCAGGTTCACCGCTTCCGCACCCCGGCCGAAGAGTCCGAGCCGGATCTGCTCTGGGCCATCGCCTGGGTCAACCCGAAGATACAGGGGCGCCGAGGCTACGGCCCGCCGCGCCAGCTCGAGGTGGCGTTCAAGTTGTTCCGAGATCGGCTCGGCGCCGGGCGCCTGATTCCCTGGCTCGAAGAGCTGGAGAAGACCGGCAAAGGGTACTGATTCATCCCCTCCGAGTACCGCATCCACGCCGCACCGGCTCTTGGCCCCAACGAGTTCAATGAGAAACTCCACGTTCGCGCCAAAGGCCCGCTCGGTGGCATTGGCCGAACCGACCCACACCCGGGCATCCCATCCCGCGTCGGCGACGTACAACTTCGCGTGAAGACCCGAGAGGGAACGCTCGCCTCCCGCATTGGTCTCTTCGTCGATCTCGTTGGGAGCATCGGCCGAAGGATTCATGAAGAATACGCGCTCGAACTGCCCGAGCGCGGCAGGATCATCCAGCGCCTCCAGGCTCTCCAACCTGGAGACAAGGACGTGCTTGTCACCGTCCTTCGCGAGGCGAGAGAGAAGTCGTGGCGACAAAAAGGGTGAAATCACGAGCATGCGGTCGATGCGGCCCACAAACGGCCAGCGGCGCGCACCATCGATGCCAAGCGGCCAGAAGGTTATGGCCGCGAACCCGTCTGGGAGATCGAAGCGGACGCGACGCACCTCGTCCTGGAGGCGGTCGACATCTCGCTGAATCCTGTCGGGAATGGGCCGACGGATGGCCAAGCCCGGCAACGCCGCAAAGAAATCACCGAGCGGGTGGTTGTCGGCGAACGCGTTCCGCCGTTGTGCGAGTTCGCCGTTCAGGACCAAGATTGTGTCCCATGAGCGATCAAAGGTGAGGTTTCTCGTCAGACATACTAACCGGTAGAATACCCGCCCATCCGGGGCGGTGAAGCGAAGGGCCCAGATTTTTGGATGGAACACACCTTGGGGATTCGGCGGCACGACCTGTACGATGGAATCTTCAAGATACCCGAACAGCGTCTCATGCCGCTTAGGGATCGCGATGCCACCGGCATGGCAGAAGATGCTGACATGCTCCGCGTGACGCCGCAGGGCCTCAAGCATTGCCAGCGGGTCCGCGACCGGGCGTCCCTCCTCATCCCCCAAATCGAAGAGGGTGAACGCCAGAGGTGCGGTCAATGCGGCAAGCAGATCGAGAGAGTAGGTGGTGCCGATAGCGCAGTCGAGCGTGTGGCCTTCCGGAGGGCGTAACGCCTCCAGCAACAGGCGCCGGTCCTGCGGATCAAGCATCCGGCTCCTCGCGCTCCACGGCCCGGAGAATGTCGAGCACCATGGTCTGGGCGATGGGCCAACGATACGAAAGCTGCGCAGTACCAGCTTCGCCATTCCAGAGTTCCCGCGCGCGGAAATTATCCAGCCGAGCCAGCGCTCGCTTCAAGACGACCTCTCGGTCGTGAATCAATTGACGGGCGCGCTGATTCGCCCCGATGCGGGGGGCCTCTGGGGACAATGCCATCCCTAACCACGTGTCGATGAACGATTTCGTCGTGATGGGGATGTGCCCGCTGCCCGAGTGAGCTATCCCCCAGAACCCGCGCTGGTCCCATCTCGTCAGGGCATCCTTACGAGCTTCTAGCAGAGCCGCCCAGGATCGCAACCGCTCTTGGTAATCTGCAATCGTCTCACGATGCCCGCCCAGCTCCGCCAACATGAGGTTATAGAGGAGGGCCGTACCCCAGATCGACTCGGAAAAGTTCCGCGCGTGTGCCAGCTGATCTCGGATGCGGACGGGGAATTCCCCAACCTGGGGGTGCTCCCAAGGAAAGTCCACTGGCTGCCAGATGCGTCCGTGGTCGACGAGAAACGCAAGCAACGTCCCCTGAAGGCACGAGAGAATGCGTTCACGAAGGTACTCCGCCTCCGGCCGTTTGAGGTTAAACGATGCGACTGTCGGAAACCCACCTGGCGCAGATGGAATTCCTAAATGCCAGTTGGGTCGAACCGCACCCTCAGCCCGCTCGCCATCATCATCGCGGGTCCCGTTGGAAGTCGTTCCGGGATACCGCTCGATCAACCGCTGGTACTGTTCCTGAGATCCGGGAAACAGCCGGATGCCCCAGACCCCCAGCCCCTGCCAGTAGATATTGCTCGCTAACCGCTTGAGCGATGACCGCGCCTGAATGCCGATTGTTCCATCGTGGTCGGTAGATTTGGCCAGGACATCGATGAGTGCGGTTTCCTCACGCCGTGCCTTCGCAGCAATCTCGCGCGAGGAGATATGGCGCCGTTCCAAGTCTAAGTACATCCACGGGATGAACAGGAAATACCGGGCTCGACGTTGGAGGGTGCTCGTTCCCGGGAAAAAGATGTCAGCGAACGCATCACGCACGGTCCCAATACCCAATTCGTCGCGGGTATCTCGCTCAGCAAACACACCGATCACGTCGAGCATCTTCCGGCGCTCGTGCTCCGAGTAGTCCAACCAACCTATAAAGGATGCCGCTAAGTCGGACACCAACGTCCCCTAGTCGCTAGGCTTGTTCGTACACCGCCTGCTGCAGAGAAGCCAACGACAGGCGGTTCTATTCGCGGGCGAGTATGCGGCCAAACGTTATCGACCTCTCGGCGGAATCAACATATCTAACTGATGCCTTCTCCTCAAAGGAGCCGGCCAATTTCGGGAACGTTTCGCGAGTGAGTTACCTAGCGGTGACTCCCCGCCATCCCATGGCGCGCGTCCGTCTGTTGCATCGAAGGCTATCTCCTTTAGTGCCCATAGAATGGGAGGCATTAGACATTCCTCAAGCATGTTCGTAGCTAGGCAAATGAAGAATCTGGGACCAAAGCCTCGCGTCCAAGGCCAGGCGCTCGACAAGGAAAGTATAAACTACCAGAAACTTTATTCGATCAAATGAAGATGCGGATGTGATCCAGCGAGGACCCTATTGAGGATCAGTGTGGAGAACGTGCTCAGGACGACTGGCCATCTGAGATCGCGCTGAGTAAGATATGGCACCAATCGGCCAGCGCGAAAGGACAAGTTAGAGAACGTTGTGTCAGGCCCTGTGACGAAGGATGAGTTTGATCCGCCGCTCCTTCCAAAGCTTCTGCGTCAGCTTCCGCGTTTTATCGTAGCACTTCTTGGCGGGCGAACCTTGTGTAGGGATGCCGCATCGAGAAGATTAGCGATTGCCCGAGGGACCGCTGTAGGCCTCCGGGTAGCGAGTCGGCGCCACGTGGTTTCCGCAACTTGGCGAATTTCAGTTCGATCAGCACACGCCCAATTCTCTCGTGACAGACAAAGATATCGTCGCTAGCATAGCGCCCCAGAATTGCTACGTGCTGAAGGCTCTTGGACTTGCCCCAGTTGGGGTTCCCATGATAGTAGAGCACATCATAGAGATCGGCGTCGAGGAGATTCAGCTTCGAACGCACGTAGCGCTGGACATAAGGAACAAGCGCTTTCTCATGGGCCGCTTCGCCCTTGATGCGCTCAGGTAAAGGTGCCCTCTCAATGACGCGAGCGAGGCCGAGGGCCACCGCGTACGCTACGGTCGGAGTTGGGGACCATCGAGAGACCTGGGCGGTAAAATCGCTCGGATTCCGGCTCTGGCTGAGGCGGGGTTACTACCGCGAGTATCAGACGGCACCGGGGAGCCAAGCCATAGTGGACGCTGTGGGCACGCTCGAGGCCCGGGCGTGGGTGGATGGCCCCGAACGCCTCGTGTACACGCGCGTCGGGGAGCACGGCGGCGCCGTTTACGTGGACCTCGTGAACGGAGGGTGGGAGACCGTCGAGATCACATCGACAGACTGGCGCGTCGTTCCCGACCCACCGGTAATGTTCCGCAGGGCACGGGGCATGAGAGCCCTCGCGACCCCCGTCCCCGGCGGCAGTCTGAACGCCTTACGCCAATTCGTCAACGTGGCCGACGATCGCAATTGGATGTTGATCGTGGGGTGGCTCCTGGGGGCGGCGTGGCCAAGCGGCCCGTACCCGATCCTGGTCCTCCACGGGGAGCAGGGGTCAGCCAAATCCACCACCGCCCGCGTGCTGCGCGCCCTCCTCGACCCGAACGCGGTCCCGCTCCGGAGTGAATCCCGCGAGGACCGCGACCTGATGATCGCCGCAACGAACAGTTGGATCGTCAATCTGGACAACCTGTCCCGCCTCTCTGGGCGGATGTCCGACGCGCTGTGCCGCCTGGCTACCGGCGGCGGGTTCGCCACTCGCGAGCTTTACACTGACGCCGAGGAAGCTTTGTTCGAGGCGCAACGGCCGGTCATCCTCAACGGGATCGAAGAGCTGGCGACCCGGAGCGACCTGCTGGACCGCTCGATTATCGTGTACCTCCCTACCATCCCGGACGAACGTCGGAGGGCCGAGACGGAGTTCTGGCGCGAGTTCGAGGCGGCCCGGCCCTCGATCCAGGGGGCGTTGTACGATGCGGTTTCCGCCACCCTGCGGGCACTCCCAGGGGTGGCGCTCGAAGCAATGCCCCGAATGGCCGACTTCGCTTGCCGCGTGGTGGCGGCTGAGCCGGCCCTCGGATGGCCGACAGGTGCGTTCCTCGCCGCGTACGCAGAGAACCGGGAAGCGGCAAACGAGCTCCCGCTCGAGGCGTCCCCGGTGGCGGAGGCGATGCGGACCTTCGCCGAACAGCAGAGCGAGTGGGCGGGGACGGCGACCGAGCTCCTCGAGAGGCTCCAGAAACTCGTCGACGAGGCCGTCACCCGCCAGAAGGGGTGGCCCAAGGCCGCTCACGCCCTCTCCAACACCCTTGGCCGCCTGGCCCCGAACCTCCGCGCGGTCGGCGTGAGCGTGGCGTTCTCCCGGGCAGCCCGCAGGCGGTCGATCACCGTGCGGAAGATCGCGGAAGAGAGCGTCACGAGCGTCACCCCAGCCATGGCGGCCCAAACGCCCGTTGCCCGCGATGACGATCGAAACGGAGCCGTGACGAGGGGGGAGGCGGGCGTGACGCCGCCCACACCTGGACAGTCACCGCCCCGGAAGCCGCGGAGTGACGCTCGTGACGATAATGACGCTTCCTTGCCGCTGTTCACTAATCGGGATATCCCCGAGGCTTCGTGCGAAGATCCGCAGCAGGCGAGGCCCTGCCACTGGTGCAAGGGCACGCGATACTGGCGGTCTCGGAACAGCTCTACGTTGATCTGCGCTATTTGCCATCCGCCCGCGCGTGCCAGCCTCGTGGCGGAGTGGGTCGATGTATCGGTTAAGGGCATGCCGGCTCAGGGTGGATCCGACGTGCCGACGGGAGAGCAAGATGACGAGGGATGCTAGTGAGCCTCTGCTGATCAAGGTCGCGGAGGCCGCAAGGATCATTGGCATATCGCCGCGGCGGCTGTACGATCTCGCGGCGCGAGGAGCTCTCCCTCCCGGTATGGCCATCCGATTCGGTCGGTCGGTGCGCGTGTCCCGGCCCCGACTTCTTGCCTGGCTAGGGAGAGAATCCAAAGACGAAGGCCCCGTGACCAGGGGACCGGAGAGCTAGCCGGCGCGGCCACCTAGGCCCCCCTCCTCTCCACCTCCAAGGCCTGAAACCTGTTGGCAAACTGCCGAAAGGACCGGGGGCCGCAGCGCGGGCATTGGCTGGACCGGGACGATGGACTGGCTACAAAGATCTGCGGTCTTCGGAATGGAGGAATCTTGTGCGAGCCTATCGCGCCGTGGTTTTTTGGGAATGGAAAGGGTGGTTTGGATTGGGGGACACCGTTGACCGCCTTCGCTGCCGGTGACGCGTGAGGGGCCACATCCGCAAACGCGGAAACTCTTGGGCCGTGGTCGTGTACCTCGGCCAGGACCCGGCGACCGGCAGGGCTCGGCGGAAGTGGTACACGTACCCGACCCGGGGGGAGGCGCAGGCCCAGCTCTCCCACATCCTGACCCAGCTCCACGGCGGCGGGGCTTTGCCCTCAACGAAGCTCCGGACCGGGGAGTACCTGGAGAAGTGGCTGCACGACTACGCAGGGGGCGCCGTCGCGCCCACCACGTTCGCGCGGTACCAGGAAATCGTGAGCCTGCACTTGACGTCCGCCCTCGGGTTCATTCCGTTGCAGAAGCTCTCGCCCCAGGCGATCCAGGGCTACTTTACGGCGAAACTTGCGTCCGGTCTCTCGTCGACGACCGTGCGCCACCACGCGACGCTCCTTCACGGGGCGCTGCGACACGCGGTGAAGTGGGGGCTGCTGGCCAGGAACCCCGCGGACATGGTGGACCCGCCGCGCCGATGCCGCTCGGAGATCCGGGTGCTGGACGAGGAGCAGGTGCGATTGTTCCTCGCGGAAGCAAGGAGATCGTCAGTGCACTACCGTCTATACTTGGCCGCCCTCACGACCGGGATGCGGCAAGGCGAACTCCTCGGGTTGCGATGGAGGGATGTGGATCTAAGCCTCGGCGTAGCATCGGTCCAGCAAACGTTCTACCGCCTGGGGAAGCGGATGCTCTTCAAGGAGCCCAAGACCGCGACCGCCCGGCGCACCGTCGCCCTGCTCTCGGTCCTGGTGCAGGAGCTCCTGAGCCTCCGGGGCGAGCAGCGCGTACGTCACGGTGCGCTCGGCGATGCCTACAAGGACCGCGATCTCGTTTTCTGCCAGCCCGACGGACGCCCGCTCCACGCAAACAATATCGCCCGACGAGACCTCAGGCGCGTGCTCAAGAAGGCCAAGTTGCCCACCATTCGGTTCCACGACCTCCGCCACTGCCATGCCACCCTTTTGCTCCGCCAGGGCATCCACCCGAAGGTGGTCCAAGAGCGGCTCGGTCACAGTTCACCCGCGTTTACGCTGCACGTGTACAGTCACGTTCTGCCCGGGATGCAAGAGGAGGTTGTGAGGCGCCTGGATCAGGCACTCCGCGAAAAGCCAGAGTGAGAAGACTGACCAACCACCAGCCTAAGAGCACGAAGTTGGGAGCAGATGATGGGAGGCGATCGAGATGAAGATTGATGCCGCAGAACGGGAAACGGTTATCCAGTGGTCCGATGCCGACCAGGGAATCGCGCACGTCTACAGCTGTCAGGGTCCCATGATGCGGAAGCTGGCGAAGCATCCTCGGGCCAAGCTCGTGGAGACGCACAGGGATGATACCGAGAAGGTCACGGCGATGGAATTCGAGCTGCCCCTTGAGTGCGTTCACATCCGCAGGGGTCGCCGGCGGGTGACGGACACCCAGCGGGAGGCGGCGAGGCAAAACGCTGCCAAGGCGAGATCGAAGCGCGCTTCTCCCGTCGTTTCTCTTGTCTAGAAAGGCCCGAGTACGGAAAGCGAGCGGGGTGCCAAGAGACCGACCCGCCGTTTCATGCCTCCCTGAACTGTCGGGTCCGAGAGGCTGAGAATACCAAAGGGACGAGCCGGGTTAAAAGAGGCATTGTTTAGGAGCCCCTGCTATTTTGGAAGTCCACCAAGGTCCCAAATGGTCTCAAGGATGAGCGAAATCAGCTGCCGGCTGGCTTATGGGCGAGCAGATCCCGCAGAAGCGTTTCGATCTCTGCGAAATTGGCGGCATCGGGAATGTCGATGGCGGCGCACGGCCCATTGTAGAAGTCCTGAACCGGCTGCGAGAGTGATGCGACAGCGTGTATTTTGATCAGATCACGGATGCGTACTTCGGGCAGCATCGCGATGAAGCGCACCTTCTTCTTCCGGATCTTGAGGAACGCCACATTCGTTGGGGCTTTGATGGAAATGTAATATTTCTGCGGATTGAAGATGACGCTTCCGTCGATGAGCGTCGCAGCTTGCTTGATCTTCGCGTAAACGTCTCTGATCGATTGCGGCACGTCTTCAAGATGGAATTGCTCACTGTAGGGGCCCTGCTCCCCGCTTCCTTCGTCATTAGGCGCTTCTTCCGTCTCTGCGTACTGCAATGTCTCGACATCCGGGGAGACGGAGTATGCGACGTCGTTACCACTCATGTACTTTCTGACCTCGAGGCACTTGACCATCTTCCCCCATGTGTCAGTATAAGTCGCCATGATCTCAGGGAGCTCAGCAATGCCGCCATCGGTGACCAAGAGAATATTCTGGCTCGTCTCGATGATGTCGCTCAAGAACTTGTAGATCTCTGTGTGCCCTATGTACTTTCGGAATTCCGACTTCAGCTGGGGGTCGCTGTCGACGACCGAGAAGAGCTTATCCACGAGGCGCTTCTGAAGCCCTGTGTTCTTGAAAAAGGCAAAGAACTTCGTGATCTGTGGGAAAATGTGATCGTAGAATCCATGCCGCGACAACTCGACCTCGACGATGTAAAATTGCGGGTCGGTAGGGTCTTTGAAATCGAAGAAGAAACCATCTGGGACCGTGGCACCTAAGGTTTTGGATTCGATCTTCTTCTTGGCATCGATGTAGATTGTGGCCTTACCGAAGAGGACGCTGGAAGAGTCGCGGATATCCTCTTCGAAGTCCTTCTCGACGCCATACTTGTTCAGGTCGAACCTACGTCCGCTCGCGATAATCGTCATGCGCCCCCCCCCACCTGCGGCCTGCGATGTCGGTGCGTAACGATTATTCTCGATTCTGGATGATGCTATCTGGCCCTTATTATAGCTGCGCCGTACGTCGAGAGTGATGGCCTCGCAGAGGAAAGGAGTCTCGCGTTTGCAGGCGTTTGCAAAACAGGCTGCTCGGAGGACCCCTCTCGGGGGGACAACCTTCTGGAAGCCGCGTCCTGTGCGGTTTTCCGTGGTGGGCCGTGCAGGACTCGAACCCGCGACGCCCGGGTTAAAAGCCCGGCGCTCTACCCACTGAGCTAACGGCCCACACTCGGCATTTTAGCATATGGCACAAGCGGTCGCTCCATACGAGGTCCTTGACGCGATGCCCCGCGTCAACTATTTCGAGCATTTCCAATTAAGACCAATTCCAGCGGCTTCGGAACGAGACGGAAGGAAAAGCAGGTAAGAGGTGTGGTCGATCTAGCTACGCCGGCGAATCCTCGCAACGCGGCGCGCATCCTCCCATAATCGACGGGCCTCGTCCACGAGGCGTCCGTGGATCCAGACCTCCCAAGTGCCAGCGATCTGTGACAACAGAACGATCGCGTTCAATTCTTCGCGGGTGCGAATCTTCTGGCGCTCTCCGCCACCATCGACGAAATACTCGACCTCAGCTTCGTCCCTCCATTCAAGTTGGGCGTAGTTCCAGGGTCCGGCGAATGGAATCCTTCGGACGTGGATTAAACCGGCATGGATAGTAACAGGAAAGAACCGGTCGGGCAGTTTGAACCCGGCAGTAGAATCTCGATCTGAGAAAGTTGGCTGCATTCAAGGCCCCGATGATAGGAGGAAATGTAACTATCATTTACATTACCGCTTGCTAAAAACCAGGACTATCATCCAGATGATGGATTCCTCCCTCATCCCATCGGCTATAACCAGGATCACCAGCCACCAACGTGGGAGCGGCGATACCACTGCGGAGCGCAAGGCATTGGAAGGTGTCCAATGAAGGCCGCCGATCCGGTCCCCAGACCGCGTTGTCTGCTGCAAGGCTTGGCAGGGAATGGTTATTGAGCGATACACTGCTGGGCGGCGGGTCGGCTCACTCCGAACCCCCGCTTCGCACCGGTGATTCCCACCGTTTTGATTTCGGCGCGGCGACTTCTTGGGAAGGCGGGCCCCAGCCATCTTCGGGTTGGCAAGCATAAATTGAAGAACCGGAAGAGAAGCCACCACTTCATCATCCAGAGGTGATGGGGAACTCGTGCCGCCGAGGGGATCTCCGGAGGCAACGCGAACAGTGATGACGCTCCGCTTCGATCGGCGCGCGCAGGCCTCGGGCCGTCCGGTGGCCGTCTATCACGTAGATCGGAGGACGTGATGCCAGAACACGGATGGGCGTTGATCCTAGGAGCCAGCAGCGGCTTCGGGGAAGCGGCGAGCCTGGAGTTCGCTCGAAGCGGCTTTGACATCATCGGCGTCCACCTCGACCGCAAAGCCACGCAGGCCCACGTCGAGCAAGTGATTAACGGCATCCTCACCACGGGCCGTCGAGCACTGTTCTTCAACGTGAATGCCGCTGACCCGGAGCGCCGGGAGGAAGTGCTGTTTCGCGCGGCCGAAGAGATCGGTCCGTCGGGTACGGTGGCAGTGCTCCTCCACTCCCTCGCCTTCGGGAATCTCCGCCCGTACACCGCCGATTCCCCCCAAGAAGCGATCACCCCAGCCCAGATGGACATGACCCTCAGCGTGATGGCGCACAGCCTGGTCTATTGGGTGCAGGACCTCGTTCACCGAAGCCTGATGCGCAAGGGGGGGAAGATCTTTGCCATGACGAGCGCGGGCGGAAGCCGGGTGCTGCCGAACTACGGGGCGGTTTCCGCGGCCAAGGCGGCGCTCGAATCGCACATTCGCCAACTAGCGATGGAGCTGGCCTCCCGCGGGATCACGATCAATGCGGTTCGGGCGGGGGTCACCGACACGCCAGCGCTGCGCAAGATCCCCGGGCACGAGGCGATCGTCGACGCCGCTCTCCGCCGGAACCCCTCCGGGAGGCTCACCACTCCGAGCGATGTGGCGCGCGCGCTCGCCGCCCTCTGTCGCCCTGGAACGGAGTGGATCACCGGGAACGTCATCGGGATCGACGGCGGGGAAGACATCATCGGTTGACCCCCGACGACCTCATCACGTTGTCGCCCCCGGTGGAGGGTTCTGAGCTGGCAGATCGTTCCGGGGGAGACTTCCTCGATGTTGCGGACGGATTTCCGCTCGGGCTAATTTAGGTTCGCTGGTCGATCGGCACAAACGTCCGGTTGGTCGGCCCCACGTATTCCGCGCGCGGGCGGATCAGCCGGTTGTCGGCGTACTGCTCCAGTACGTGGGCCGACCAGCCGCTGATCCGGCTCACCGCGAAAACCGGGGTGAACAGTTCGAGCGGGATGCCCAGCGCGTAATAGGTCGACGCCGAATAGAAGTCGACGTTCGCATGTAGGTGTTTTTCGCGCAGAATGTACTGCTCGATCTCCCGCGACATCTCAAACCATTGGGGCTGGCCGTGCTGGCGGCAGAGGGTCTCGGACATGCGGCGCAGATGCGTGGCGCGGGGGTCCTCGGTTTTGTACACCCGGTGGCCAAACCCGGGAACCTTCTGCTTCGCCGCCAGCATCGCCGCCACGGTGGGAACCGCCTCCGCCGGTCGACCGATCTTCAAGAGGAGCCGCATCACCGCCTCGTTGGCCCCGCCGTGCAGCGGGCCCTTCAGCGTGCCGATGGCGGAGGTGATGGCGGAGTGCATGTCGGCTAGGGTCGCGGCGGTGACCCGGGCTGAAAACGTGCTCGCGTTGAGCTCGTGGTCAGCATGCAGCACGAGCGCGATGTCGACGGCGTGCACGCTCTCCAGGTCCGCCGGCTTCCCGCCAAGCATATAGAGAAAGTTCGCCGCGTGGGTAAGTTGGGGGTCGGGGGGCACCGGAGCGCTCCCCGCGCGGAGGCGTCCGATCGCCGCAACGATCGTGCCGATCTGCGCGGTCAGGCGGATCGACTTCCGCACGTTGGCGTCGGGCGAGTGATCTTTGGAGTCCGGATCGTAGAGCCCGAGGGTTGAGACCGCGCTGCGCAGAACGTCCATCGGGAGCGCGTCGCGCGGAGACGTCCGCAGCATCTCCAGCACGGCACCAGGCAGTGCCCGCGCCTGAGCGAGATCCCGATTGAGCCGGTCGAGCTGAGTGCGGGTGGGGAGCTCTCCGTGCCAGAGGAGGTATGCCACCTCTTCGAAACTCGCGTGCTGGGCGAGATCGTGGATATCGTACCCTTGGTAGATCAGCCGTCCCTGGATGCCGTCCACGAAGCAGATGCGGCTCTCCGAAACGACGATCCCCTCGAGACCCTCCGCGACCTGAACTGAACCTGCCGATCCCTGCTGCACGGACCCCTGCCTCCCTGTTCGACCGATCACGCTCTACCTACACCCTAGGCGCCGATCCCGCCGCTTGTCAATGCCTCGTGTTGCCTCAAAAGTCCTCGTCACCGAAGTAGGGGGTGATGCCTCATACTGGGGGTTACCCCGCGTGCGGCCTTGATGCCCTCGTGGGTCTCTTTTACGGGGTGGCCGCGCGTCCATGCGTCGCTGTCTCGCCCTCAAGAGGCTCATGGGGCGGTCCTCCTGCCGTCCGCGAGGGTCCAGAGGTTATCGAGGCGAGTTTGAAGATCCGCACGCAACCGGAGTGGGTTGAGCTGCTGATACTGAGCGGTGAGCGCGGCGCTGCCTGCTGGGCTGAGGACGCCGCTGGCGAGCACCCGGCGGTAGGGCGTCTGCGCGCGATCGTAGCGTGTGATTACGCGGGCGCCGTGGCGTTCTTTGGACACCAATTTGCGGAGGGATTGAAAGAAGTTCACGTACAGCCGTAGCAATTCGTGCACGGCCTTCAGCGCGGCGAACGCGGCACGGCTGGCGTAGCGCTCGTAGCCGATGTACCGGCGCAGCACGGCGCCGTTGCGTTGCTCGGCATACGCCTGGTCGTTCTTGCGATAGGGTCGGCCGCGGGTGAAGGTGATGCGCTCCCCACGACACCACGGCACGAGGATCTGGTTGAGGCACTCCCCGCCGTTGTCGGTAGGCAGGCTGAGCAGGGGCATGGGCAGGGCCTGACGGGCGAAGTGCACGGCGCTGCCCACGCGCTTGTGGCCCTTGCCCCAGACGGCCTGCCGCTCGGTCCAGCCGGTGGCGACGTCGATGGCGAGGAGCGAGGTGAGATAGAAGCCGGATTCGCTTTCCCCGCAGTGCGCGAGCAGATCGGCCTGCAAGTGGCCGGGGGGCACATGGGTCCACTCCCCGAAGGTCCGGAGCGGGACTTGGGCCCGCAGGGCGGTGAGGCTCGGGCTGGTCGTCGCGAGGCCGTGGCGCCGGTACAGCCGGCGCACGGGGCGCAAGAGCCGATCGATGGTGGCCGGGCTGATCCGCAGCAGGGCGATGCGGTGCTCAGCCGGGAGCGTCACCTCGTCATGCCGCTCCAGGGCCTCGAGCAGTGCCGGCAGAAAGGGCGCCAAGCGCTTGGAGCAGAGATAGTCGCTGGCTTCCCACACCTGTTCCAACGCCGGCCGCAAGGTGCGCTGATACTCTCGGGGGCGGCCGGCCCGGCGGCGCGGGCGTTTGGGGGAGTGTCGCAGCAGACGGATCGCCACCTTGCGGTCCCGTTTGGTGACCCGGCAAAACTCATCCAAGAGACGACTCTTGTCGCGACGTGAGGCGAGGCGATCGCGCGGACGAAGGGATGCGGCGTATTCGCGTACACTGAGAGGACCCACGTTGCCTCCTGGGCGCCGGTGACCCGCATTTTGAGGCAACAGGTCTCTCTTCGGTGTCGATAATTTTGAGGCACTTCGTGCCTCGGCCGGCGGCCGCGCGCCTTGCGATCCCTACCGGCCGGCCTTCCCGTCAGGCAGGCCTTCCCGCACCCGGCGCGAAGGCCGGGGCCACCTCTCGGAGGAAGAGATCGAGCTGACCCCGCTGGTCCCAAGAGGTCATCCGGACCGCGATCTCCTCGACACCGGCAGCGAAGTACGCCTTGAACTGGTCGATGCACTGGGCAGGCGTTCCCACGGCCGTCCATGCTTCCACGAACCCCCGCGAGAAGTTAGCGGTGTAGTACGCGTTGAGGAAACGCCGGCTCTCATCGAGGGCCTGCTCCCGGTCCGGGTTGATATTGATGTTGTGGTAGAGGACGTTGCCCAGGGGGTTCGGGTCGCGCCCCTCCTCTATGGCCATCCGCCGGATGATCGCCCATTGCTCCGCAAAGATCTGCGGGGAAATCTTGTTCGTCATCCAACCATCGGCGAGGCGGGCCACCCGGCGGAACGACCGTTCCACATTCCGCCCACTGACCGGCTGCCCGACTTTGTAGGTGACGGTCGTGGGATTGCTGGCGATCCAGATCGGGAGTGGGTGCTGCACCGGCCGCGGTTCGATCGTTACGCCCTCCGCGTGATAGAACCGTCCCTGGTGGGTGACGCGCTCCTCGGTGAACAACCGACGGAGCAGGACGATCCCCTCCTCCAACCGCCCAATCCGCTCACTCGAGGTGATTCCCATCGTCAGATGCTCCAGCGCCTGCGCCGCGCTCATCTCGTCCGATCCGCCGAGGCAGGCGATGAGCAGTGCCCGCCCGTTGCACAGCACATCAAGGCTCGACCACTGCAGCGCGAGCAAGATGGGATGGCGGTGGGCGAAGGTGGACATGCACGCCACCCCCAGCCGGGCACGATGCGTGCGCCCGGCCAGCCCGCCCAAGAGAACCACCGACTCCAATCGCGGTTTGGCCAGGATGCTGTCGCCGACCCAGAGCGACTGAAACGCGCCCGAGCGGTCGGCCAGCTCTCCGAGGGCCAACAGCTCATCCGGCGTGATCGTGCCGAGCAGCACGCCTCGGTTGGGAAGGGTGAGGCCGAACGCTCCCATCGATAAATTCCTCCCTGAGGGCCGCGCCCGCCCCTACCGAGTGTGCGCGGGGGTCGGGGGGGCGGCGCGGCCCGGCCGACTCCCCGGACCGCTCGATCTCACCCTGCCACCGCAGCCTTGAGTTCCCGCACAAAGGTGCCGACGGCGTCGAGCTTGGCGGGAGCCTCCTCAATCATCTTGACGATGGCACTGCCGACGATCACCCCGTCGGCCACCGCCGCCACTTCGTGCGCCTGAGCCGGGCGGCTGATGCCGAACCCGACGCAGATCGGCGTCTGGGTCTGCTCCCGGATTCGCAGCACCAACTCCCGCACGCCCGCCGGCAGCTCGTCGCGGATGCCGGTGACCCCGGTTCTGGACACGCAGTAAACGAACCCGGTCGACACCGCGGCGACCGCCCGAATGCGCGCCTCGGTGCTCGTGGGGGCCAGGAGGAAAATTGTCGCCATTTTCTGCCGCCGTGCCGCGGCGATGAGCTCCCCGCCCTCTTCGGGCGGGAGGTCGGCGACGATCAGGCCGTCGAGACCCGCCGCCGCCGCGTCCCGGCAGAACGCCTCCAGCCCGTGGCGGAGGATGAGGTTGTAGTAGGTCATGAAGGCGAGCGGCACCTGGGTCCGCTCGCGGAGGCGGGCGACCAGGTCCATCGCCGGACGAACTCCCGCACCGCGGGCCATCGCCCGGAGCCCCGCCCGCTGGTTGATGGGGCCGTCGGCGATCGGATCGCTGAACGGGATCCCCAACTCCACCGCATCGGCCCCCGCGGCCTCCATTATGGCGACGAGCCGTTCGGTCGCGCCGAGATCCGGATCCCCCGCCATGACGTAGGGGATGAGCGCCCGACGGCCCTGCGCCTTCAGCGCGGCCAGAGTGTCGATAAGCCGGTTCGCCGTCACAGAGGGGGCTCCATCGCCTTGGCGATCGTGTCGACATCCTTGTCGCCGCGCCCGCTGAGACCCAGGACAATGATCTTCTCGCGGCCCAGCCGCGGAACGAGCGTGCGCAGGTAGGCCACCGCGTGAGCCGGTTCGAGCGCCGGAATGATCCCTTCCGTCCGCGAAAGGAAGTGGAACGCGTCGCGGGCCTCGGCGTCGGTCACCGACACGTATGCCGCGCGGCCGAGATCTTTGAAGTAGGCGTGCTCGGGGCCGACGCCGGGGTAGTCGAGGCCGGCGGAAATGGAGTGCGTGGGCAGCACCTGGCCGTCCGCGTTCTGCAGCAGGTAGCTCAGCGCGCCGTGGAGCACCCCAGGGCTTCCGGCACACAGGGTCGCGGCGTGCCGTCCGGTGGCGAGGCCGAGTCCCCCCGCCTCGACGCCGATGAACGACACCTGCGGGTCATCCTTAAATGGATGAAACAGGCCCATCGAGTTGCTGCCCCCGCCGACGCACGCGACCAGACAATCGGGCAGCCGCCCCTCCGCCGCCTGCATCTGCGCGCGCGTCTCCCGGCCGATCACGGACTGAAAGTCGCGAACGAGCGTAGGGTACGGATGAGGGCCCACCACCGACCCGATGACGTAGAGCGTCGTCTCGACGTTCGTCACCCAGTCCCGCAGCGCTTCATTGATCGCGTCCTTCAGCGTCCGGGTGCCCGAGTCGACCGGAATGACCCGAGCCCCCAGCAGCTGCATCCGGAAAACGTTGAGGGCCTGCCGCTCCATGTCCTCCGTGCCCATGTAGACGTCGCAGGGGAGCCCGAACGCGGCCGCCGCGGTGGCGGTGGCCACGCCGTGCTGGCCCGCCCCGGTCTCGGCGATAATGCGGCGCTTGCCCATGCGGATCGCCAGCAGCACCTGGCCGATCGTGTTGTTGATCTTGTGGGCCCCGGTGTGGAGGAGATCCTCCCGCTTCAGGTAGATCCGCGCCCCGCCCAGTGCCTCGGTGAGGCGCCGGGCGAAGTACAGTGGGGTCGGCCGACCGCAAAACGTCGCCAGGTACCGGTTGACCTCGGCGGCAAACGCGGGATCGCGGGCCGCCGCCGCGTACGCCGCCTCCAACTGATCGAGCACCGGGATCAGCGTTTCGGGAACGTAGCGTCCCCCGTATGCCCCGAAGCGGCCTCGCGACCGGATCTCGGCGACTGGTCTGGCGGTCATCATCGCACCTCCGCAGCATTCCACGCCTGTACTCGAGTGACAAACGCGCGAATCTTGACGGGGTCCTTCCGCCCGTCGGTCTCCACGCCGCTGGCGACGTCCACGGCGTAGGGGACCGCCGCCCGGATCGCCTCCTCCACGTTCTCCGGGGTGAGCCCGCCGGACAGGATCACCGGCCCGGCCTCCTTCGCCCGGACGGCCAGGGACCAGTCGAACGTCCGCCCCGTCCCCCCCATCTCCCCGGGCACGTGCGCGTCCAGCAGCAGCGCGGCGGCGCCGAAGCGGGCGAGGCCATCCACGCTCTGAGCGCTGCGGACCTTCACCCCCTTGATCACCGGGCGGTCAAACTGCCGGCAGAACTCCGGACTCTCCGATCCGTGAAGCTGCAGGGCGTCCAGGCCGCAGAGGGCGGCGATCGCCCGGATCGTCTCCGGCTCCTCGTCCACGAACACCCCCACCCGTGCCACGAACGGCGGGAGCGCCCGGGCGATCGCTCGGGCGATCTCAGGCGGGACGTATCGGCGCCCCGGCCGCCAGAAATTGAGGCCGATCGCATCCGCCCCGGCGTCCACGGCCGCCAGCGCTTCCTCCAGCCCACGGATCCCGCAGATCTTCACGCGCACCATCGTCGGAACTCCGTTCCGCCTCTCCCGGCCGCCGGAACCTACGCTTCCTGGCGGACCGCCCGGAAATAATCCATCCCCATGCGCTCCAGGCACAGGTGCAGCGTCTCCTGGGCCTCCCGGCGTGCCGTCCGGCTGCCGGCGATGATCATCTCCTCCAGCCGTTTCGGCTCCGCGGCAAACGTGGCGCGCCGGGCTCGGATCGGTTCGAGAAATTCGTTCAGCGCGCGTGCCAGCCGCTTCTTCACCTCGACGTCGCCCACGGTCCCGGCACGGTAGCGCGCCTTGAGATCCTCCACCTCCGCTCGGTCCTTGTTGAACGCGTCGTGATAGATAAACACGGGGTTGCCCTCCACGTGGCCGGGATCGGTCGGGTGGATCCGCGTGGGGTCCGTGAACATCCTGCTCACCTTCCGCTCGACGGTCGCGGCGTCGTCGGAGAGGTAGATCGCGTTGTCGAGGGACTTGCTCATCTTCGCCTGTCCGTCGGTCCCCACCAGCGTCCCGACCCGCCCGGTGAGGGTTTGGGGCTCCGGAAAGACCGGCCCGTACAGCTCGTTGAACCGGCGGGCGATCTCCCGGGTGACCTCCAGGTGGCTCGATTGGTCCTTCCCCACCGGCACGACATCGGCCCGCACCATCAAAATGTCGGCGGCCTGCAGCACCGGATACGACAGCAGGCCCAGGGAGGCGGTCTCGAGCTTCAGATCCCGCATCACCTCCTTGAGGGTCGGGACGCGCTGGAGGCGCGGGACCGCCGTGAGCATGGAAAAAATGAGGTGCAGGACCGCCACTTCGGGCACGAGCGATTGGAGGTAGATGGTGCTCTTCTGCGGGTCGATCCCGACGCTCAGGTAGTCGAGCACGAGCTCCCGGATGTGGCCGGCCACCTCCCGCGTCCGATCCGCGCCGGTCGTCAGCACGTGATAGTCGGCGATCAGGAAGAAGCACTCGTACTCTTCCTGCAGCCGGAGGCGGTTCTCGAGCGAGCCCACGTAGTGACCAACGTGCAGCCGGCCCGTCGGACGGTCTCCGGTTAGAAGGCGGCCTTTCTTGCGGCCGCCGGGCCGCTCGGCGTGTGTGGCTGTGGTCTGGGTGCCAGTCATATCCCCTCCCGCCGGCCGCTCGGGCCGGCCGCGTCATCGCGCGATGCCCAACAACTCCCGCACGCGGGCCGCCGGGTCCGGCGCTCGCATCAACGCGGTGCCGACGAGCACCGCGTGCATTCCGAGCCGCTCCATCTCCTCGACCTGCGCGCGTGTTTCGATCCCGCTTTCGGCGACGACCGTCGCCTCCTCCGTGGTGCGGGGACGCAGCCGCCTCGAGACCTCCAGCGAGGTCTCGAGCGTATCGAGGTTGCGGTTGTTGATTCCAACCAGAGAGGCGCGGACCGCGCTGGCCCGCTCCAGCTCCACCTCGTCGTGCACCTCGACGAGCGCGGCCATCGCCAGTTCCTCCGCCAGGCTCTGCAACTCCGCAAGCTCCTCCAGGGACAGGATCGCCGCGATCAAGAGCACCGCGTCCGCGCCGATCGCCCGGGCTTCGTAGACCTGGTACGGGTCCACGACAAAGTCCTTGCGGAGGACCGGGATCCCGACCGCCCGGCGGGCCTCCGCCAGGTGCGCGTCCGCTCCGTGGAAGTACCGAGCGTCGGTCAGCACCGAGATCGCCGCGGCCCCCGCCGCCTCGTACCCGCGCGCCACCGCGGCCGGATCAAAGCCCGCCCGAATCGTGCCGGCGGACGGCGAAGCCCCTTTCACCTCGGCGATCAGCTGAATCCGCGGCCCCCGGAGCGCCCGGAGGAATCCCCGGGGCGGCTCGGCGTCCGCCGTCCGCCGGCGCAGATCGTCCAGCGGGATGCGGCGCCGGCGATCCGCCAGTTCTCGGCGCTTGTGCTCGACGATCGCGCCCAGGGCGCCCGTCACTCACGCACCCCACGCGCGGGGCGGGGCCGACCGAGTACGCAGAGGAATCTCATGCAAACTTGGTCTTGAGCCGCAGCGCTTCGAGCTTGGCGTACGCGGCGCCCGAATCGATGCTGTGAGCCGCGAGGCCGATCCCGTCCCCGATCGCCTCAGCCAGCCCCGCGGCGACCAGGGCGACGCCGGCGTTCAGGAGGACAACGTCGCGCCGCGGCCCCCCGTCACCGCGCAGGACGCCGACGCAGATCTCGGCGTTCTCCTGAGAGGATCCCCCGAGAAGCGCCTCGAGGGGGGCGCGCCGGAACCCGAACTCCTCGGGGGCGATGGTATAGGTCCGGACGGCGCCGTCCGACACCTCGGACACCTGGGTGGCCGCGCACAGCGAGATCTCGTCCATCCCGTCCTGGCCGTGCACGACGAACGCCCGGTCGACGCCGAGCGCGGCGTGCACCTGGGCCATCAGCTCGGTGTGCACCGCGGTGGGGGCGCCCTGCAGGTAGCGGCGCGCACGGGCGGGATTGGTCAGCGGGCCGAGGATGTTGAACACCGTGCGGATGCCGATCTCGCGGCGCGGGGCGAGCGCGTGCTTGAACGCCGGGTGAAAGTGGGGCGCGAACATGAACCCGAACCCCACCTCCTCCACGCACGCCTGGACCACCTCGGGAGGGACTCCCAGGTTGATGCCGAGGGCCTCGAGCACGTCGGCCGCCCCGCACTTGCTGCTCGCCGCCCGGTTGCCGTGCTTGGCGACGTGTCCGCCCGCCCCCGCGACCACGAACGCCGTGACGGTGGAAATGTTGAACGTATTGAGCCGATCTCCGCCCGTCCCCACGATGTCGACGATGTGGTCGGCCTGGGGAGAGATCATGACGGCGTGTTCGCGCATCGCCCGGGCGAACCCCGTGATCTCCTCTACCGTCTCGCCGCGCACCGCCAGCGCGGTAATGAATGAGGCGATTTGGGCCGGGGTGGCTTCCCCGTCCATGATGATCCCCATCGCCGCATGGGCCTCGGTTTCGGTAAGCGTGTGGTGCGCCGCGACCTTGGCGATCGCCGGTTTGAGCGGCATCCCTATCCCTCCCCCACCCCGGCGGACTGCGCCGGGGCCGCACCGGCCCGGGCGAGCTCCAAAAAGTTCCTCAGCAGCGCGTGGCCGTGCTCGGTCAGGACCGACTCGGGGTGGAACTGCACCCCCTCCAGCGGCGCCGCGCGGTGGCGGACGCCCATGACGACGCCGTCTTCCGTGCGGGCCGACACCTCGAGGCAGTCCGGCAGCCCCGCTTCATCGATGACCAGCGAGTGGTAACGGGTGCCCACCAGCGGGCTCGGCAACCCCCGAAAGATCGTCCGGCCGTCGTGGTGGACCCGCGAAGTCTTCCCGTGCACGGGCGCGCGGCCGCGCACCACCCGGGCGCCGAGCGCGGCGCCGATGCACTGGTGGCCCAAGCACACCCCCAGGATCGGGATGCGGCCGATCAGCCGAGCGACCCCGGGCGTGCTTACCCCGGCCTCCGCCGGCGTGCAGGGGCCCGGCGAGATCACGATCGCCTCGGGGGCCAGGGCGACGATTTCCTCGACGCTGATCGCGTCGTTCCGAAAGACCTGCGGCGTTTCCCCCAGCTCTCCGAGGTACTGCACCAGGTTGTAGGTGAATGAGTCATAGTTGTCGATGACCAGGATCATCGGTTCGCCTCCGGCCCGCCGCTACAGCCCTCGCCCCGCCGTCTCGATCGCTCGGATCAGCACCTTGGCCTTATTGATCGTTTCGTCGTACTCGAAGGCCGGATCAGAGTCGGCGACGATCCCGCCCCCGGCCTGGGCGTAGGCCACGCCGTCCTTGATCGCCAGCGTCCGGATGCCGATGCAGGTGTCGAGCGCGCCGCCGAACCCCACGTACCCGACCGCCCCGGCATACGGCCCGCGGGCGGTCGGCTCCAGTTCGTCCAGGATCTCCATCGCCCGCACCTTGGGCGCCCCGCTGACCGTGCCGTGCGGAAACACGGCCCGGAGCACATCGAAGGCGTCCCGTCCGGGACCGAGCCGCCCCTGCACGTTGCTCACAATGTGCATGACGTGCGAGTAGCGCTCCACGGTCATCAGCTCCGAGACCCGCACCGTGCCGTATCGCGCGATCCGTCCGACGTCGTTCCGGGTGAGGTCCACCAGCATGACGTGCTCCGCCCGCTCCTTCTCATCGCCCAACAGCTCCTCGGCGAGCGCGCGATCCTCGTCCTCGCTGAGACCGCGCCGCCGGGTCCCCGCGATCGGCCGCATCTCCACCAGATCGCCCTCCAGGCGGACGAGCAGCTCGGGAGACGCGCCGACCAGCGTCGCGCCTCGCCCCTCGAGGAAGAACATGAACGGGGACGGATTGATCATCCGCAGCGCCCGGTAGATCGCAAACGGGTCGAGGGCGCCGATCTCCGTCGCGAATCGCTGCGAGAAGACGATCTGGAACGCGTCGCCGGCGTAAATGTATTCTTTGCATCGTCGAACGGCCGCGATGTACTGCTCGCGGGTCATGTTCGAGCGCACCCGGAGCGACGGCACACCGGTGGAAGCCGGCGGGGCGGGTAAAGGCCGGTGCAGCCGTTCGAGCCACTCCTCGATCCGGGCACGCGCCCCCCGGTAGGCGCGCTCCGCCCCGTCATCCACGCAGGCGTTCGCGACAATCCGGATGCGGTGGCGAAGGTGGTCGAAGATCATCACGGTGTCGGCCAGGGCCAGGCTCATGATCGGGAAGTTGCGGTCGTCGGGGGGGCGGTGCGGGAGATGCTCGATCGTCCGGATCAGATCATAGCCGAACGAGCCCACGAGCCCGCCGTAAAATCGCGGGAGCGAGGGATCCACGACCGGCCGGTAGCGCGCCAGCACCGCTCGCGCCGCAACCAGCGGATCCTCCGCCACTCGGCGCGAGCTCCCCCCTTCGACGATCTCCACCCCGGAAGGGTCCGCGGTGAGGGTCAACCGCGGCTGAGCGCCGAGGAAGGAGTATCGTGCGACCTTGGCTCCCCCCTCGACGCTCTCGAGGAGGAACGGGTGCGGGAGATCGCGCAGGCGCAGGTACGCGGAGATCGGCGTCTCCAGATCCGCGATCACCTCGCAGGAGACCGGCACGAGATTGCCCTCGCGCGCCCTGCGGTCGAACTCTTGGGTCCCGGGTTCCAACACCAGCGCCTTCGCCATCCGCTATCCTCTCTCCGGGTCCCCGGCGCTTCCCCCCAACCTGAGCCGCGTCTCCCGGGCGGCCTCGAGGAGGGTGTCCAGGCGGCGTTCGTCGGCGAGCGCGGCCTCCAGGCGGTCGAGCTCCTGCCGAAAAACGCGCAGCGCTTCCTGGATCGGCGCACGGTTCAGCCGGCAGATCTGGGCCCACATCGCGACCGGACTCGCCGCCACCCGCGTGGCCCCCCGCAGCGAGGGGCCCGCGGCGGGACCGGCCCCGCCCACGGCGCCCATCAGGGCGGCGGCAACTAGATAAGGAAGGTGGCTCACCCGCGCCACGGTCCGGTCGTGCTCCTCCGGGCTCATCTCCATCGGGACCGCACCCAGCGCCCTGGCCAACTGAGCCAAGCGCTCCACGCCCGCGCGCGGCGTCCGCGATGTGGGTGTCAGGAGATAGGCGGTGCCGGCGAACAGCCCGGGCTCCGCCGCGTCGACCCCCCGCCCCTCGTTGCCGGCCATCGGATGGCCGCCGACAAACGCCACCTCGCCGCGGGTTCCGACGCCCGCCTCGATCCCGGAGACGATCGCCGCCTTGACGCTCGCCACGTCAGTGAGCAGAGCGCCCGCCGGGAGGTGCGGCGCCACCCGCCGCGCCATCGGGACGATCTGGTCAGGCGGAACGGCCAGGACGACCAGATCGGCGCCGTCCACCCCTTCCGCCGGATCGATCGTGCCCCGATCGATCGCCCCGCGCCGGCACGCCTGGCCGATCGTCGCCAGCGACCGGGGCACCCCCACGACCTCGCGGGCCAGCCCGCGGGCCCGCAGCGCCATCCCGAGCGACCCCCCGATCAGGCCAACCCCGACGATCGCGACCCGGCGGAACGTCTCCATCCGGCGCTCACACGCGGCGTCCCACGGCGAGGGCGACCGCGTCCAGCTCCTGCATCATCAGGGCGAAGTTCACGGGGGTCAGCTGCTGCGGCCCGTCGCTGAGCGCCCGGCCTGGATCGGGATGGACCTCTACCAGAAGCCCGTCGGCGCCGGCGGCCACCGACGCCCGCGCCATCGGGGTGACGAGCTCCCACTTCCCCGTCCCGTGGCAGGGATCGACGATCACGGGAAGATGCGTGAGGTGCTTGAGGACCGGGACCGCGTTGAGGTCGAGCGTGAACCGCGTGTAGTTCTCGAACGTGCGGATGCCGCGTTCGCACAGAACCACGTTGACGTTCCCCTCGGCCATGATGTACTCGGCGGCGAGCAACAGCTCCTCAATCGTCGCGCTGGGCCCGCGTTTGAGCATCACGGGATGGCTCACCCGTCCGACCTCCCGCAGCAGCGGGTAGTTCTGCATGTTCCGCGCGCCGATCTGAATCATGTCCGCGTACCGCATGACCATCTCGAGCTGTCGGGGGTCCATCGCCTCCGTCACCACCGGCAGCCCGGTGATCTCGCGGGCCTCCGCCAGAATCTTGAGCGCCTCCTCCTCGAGGCCCTGGAACGAGTAGGGGGAGGTCCGCGGCTTGAAGGCTCCGCCGCGAAGCAGTTGGGCGCCGGCCTCCTTCACCGCATGGGCGGTCTCGAGCGCCTGCTCCCTCGTCTCCACCGAGCAGGGGCCGGCGATGACGATCACCCGGCCGCCCCCGATGGCCACATCCTTCACCCACACCGTCGTGTCGCGGCCGCCGTGAAACTCGCGGCTGACGAGTTTGTACGGCTGGAGGATGCGGACGACGTTCTCGACGCCGGCCATGGCCCCAATGTTCTCGCGCAGGAGCTCCTTTGTGTGGCTGTCGCCCACCACGCCGATCACGATTCGCTCCACCCCTTCGTTGATCTGCACGCGCAGACCGGCCTCCTCGATCTTCTGGATGACCGCGTCCATCTGCGGGCGGGTGTGACCGGGACCCATCACGACGATCATTCCGCTGTCCTCCTCACCCCTGCAAAAACATAAGAGCCCCCCGTCCGCTCGGGACGGGAGGCTTGATGCGCCACCCGCGGTACCACCCCATTTTCCCGGCCGTACGGCCGGGACGCTCGCCAGGGAACGAAGCCGTTGCTCTGCTCCGTCCCACCTCCGCCCACGGTGGAGGAACCCGGCGGGGACTACTCAGCGCACGTGCGCCGTTCGTCCCGCCCCTCGCGGGTCCATTCCGCCCCGGCGGCCTCCCGTGCTCGCACCCTGCGCACGGGTCGCTCTGTAGATCCGCCGGAGGTACTCGTCCCGGTCATCGGGTTTGGTACCCTCCACTATAGCACACTCCGTCAAGACGCTAGGCACGAAGGGCCTTTTCGGCCACACGGCGGATAGTGAAGACACGTCGCGCGTCCCACCGAGGAGCATCCTCATGTTCACGAAATCCGTCGAATTCTACGACGCGATCTACGAGTGGAAGGATTACCGCGCGGAGGCGGAGCGGCTGCGCACCGTGATCCAGACCCACGCCCGGCGGCCCGTCGAGACCCTGCTCGACGTCGCCTGCGGAACCGGCCAGCATCTCGTCCACCTCAAGCCGCACTTCGCGGTGGAGGGGCTCGACCTCAACCCGGAGATCCTGGCCACCGCTCGCCGGCGACACCCGGATGTCGTATTTCATCACGCGGACATGGTGCGGTTCGACCTCCCCCGCCGGTTCGATGTCGTGACCTGCCTGTTTGCCTCGATCGCGTACGCCGGGACGGTTGCGAAGCTTCACGAAGCCGTGGGCAGCATGCGCCGGCACGTCCGCGCGGGGGGGCTGGTCATCGTCGAGCCGTTCGTCCGCCCGGAGGACTTCCAGCCCGGCCGGCTGGGCGCGATCTTCGTCGACCGGCCCGACCTGAAGATCGCCCGGCTGCACATCAGCGCGGCCGATCGAGGCCTCGCGGTCCTGCCGTTCCACTATCTCGTCGCGACGCCGAGCGGGGTGGAGCACTTCGTGGAGCGCCACGAACTCGCCCTGTTCTCCCACGACGAATATCTGGCGGCGTTCCGTGCGGCCGATCTGACGGTCCGCTACGAGCACGACGGGCTGATGGGCCGGGGCCTCTACATCGGCCTGCGGGGGAACGAGCCGGCAGGGTGATGGGCGATGGGATCGCGAAGCTCTAGAGCGATGATCTCCCCCGCGAAGCGCCTTTTTCTCCGAGGGTCCGATGGTACCGCCTCCGACCCTCTCCGTCTGGCCCGGACGCCGGCCGTCGCGGCCGCGCTCGATCGCGCCCTGGGCCGCGGCGCGGCGGGGGGCGAGGACGCCGCGCTCCTGATGGCGTGCCCGGAGGCGGACCTCCCGGCCGTCTGCGCCGCCGCGCGCGCGCTGCGCACCCTGGGCAAGGGGCGGACGGTCAGCTTTTCGCCCAAGGTGTTCATCCCCCTGACGCGGCTGTGCCGCGACACGTGTGGATACTGCACCTTCCGCACCGACCCCGAGAACGATCCCGGGCTCTACATGACCCCCGAGGACGTCCTGGCGGTAGCCCGCGGGGGAGAGCGGCTGGGGTGCACCGAGGCGCTGTTCACCCTGGGCGAGCGACCCGAGCAGCGTTTTCCGGAGGCGCGGCGGTGGCTCGCCCACCGCGGCCACCGCAGCACGCTCTCCTACCTTGGCGAAGTGGCCGCGCTCGTGCTGCGCGAGACCGGGCTGGGGCCCCACCTCAATCCCGGCACGATGACCCGCACGGAGATGGCCGGGCTGCGGGAGGTCAGCGCCTCCATGGGGCTGATGCTGGAGAGCGTGAGCGAGCGCCTGTGCCGGCCCGGAGGCCCGCACGCGAACGCACCCAGCAAGCGCCCGCGGGCGCGCCTGGCCACGCTGGAGGCGGCCGGAGCGCTCCGTGTGCCGTTTACGACCGGGATCTTGATCGGGATTGGGGAGACTCCCCAGGAGCGCGTGGACGCCCTCCTGGCCATCCGCGAGTCGCATGCCCGGTGGGGGCACGTCCAGGAAGTGATCGTGCAAAACTTCCGCGCCAAACCGCACACGGCCATGGCGGGCGCGGCGGAACCGGGGATCCTGGACGTCGTCCGCACGGCCGCGGTGGCGCGGCTCGTGCTCGGGCCCGAGGCAAACATCCAAGTCCCCCCCAACCTCAGCGCGGTCGACTTCCCCATCTACCTCGAGGCGGGCATCAACGACTGGGGGGGGATCTCGCCCCTCACGATCGACTACGTCAACCCCGAGGCGCCGTGGCCGCAGATCGACGCCTTGGCTGCGGCCACGACGGCGGCGGGACTGGACCTCAGGCCCCGGCTCCCCGCCTACCCCGAATATCTGCTCCACCACCAGGAGTTCTTCGCCCCGGCCCCGCGGGACCGGCTGTTCGCCGCCGCGGATGCCGAAGGGTACGCCAAAGGAGGTCTGGCTCGCCATGGAGGCACATGAGGCTGGACCCGGGGCCGCACTCAACCGCCTGCTCCGGGAGATCGATCCGCCGGTCGCCCGCGCCCTCGATCGCGCGCTGTCCGGGGGGGATGTGACGGCGGAGGAGGCGGAGATGCTGCTCGGCGCTTCGGGGCGCGAGCTGACCGCGACCCTCGCCGCCGCCGACCAGCTGCGCAGGGAGTCCGTGGGCGACATCGTCACCTATGTGGTCAACCGGAACATCAATTTCACCAACGTGTGCATCAAAGGGTGCGGGTTCTGCGCGTTCAGCCGCGACTTCAGGGAAGAGGAAGGGTACTTCCTCCCGGAGGATGAGATCGTGCGGCGGGCACGCGAGGCGTGGGACCTGGGCGCCACCGAGGTGTGCGTTCAGGCTGGGCTGCCGCCCAAGATGGACGGCGACCTCTACATTCGGCTCACCCACACCCTCAAGCGCGCGATTCCGGACATCCACATCCACGGGTTCTCGCCGGAAGAGGTGCTCTACGGCTCGGTCCGGTCGGGGCGGACGATCCGGGAGTACCTCGCCGAGCTCAAGGCCGCCGGGGTGGGGAGCCTCCCGGGGACCGCCGCGGAAATCCTCGACGACGAGCTCCGTGACCGCATCGCGCCCGGACGGATCCGGACGGCGCAGTGGATCGACGTGATCACGACGGCGCACGAGCTGGGGATCCCGACGACCTCCACGATGATGTTTGGCCACGCGGAGACGCGGGGACACCAGGCCCGTCACCTCGTCCTGCTCCGCGACTTGCAGCGCCGCTCCGGAGGGTTTACCGAGTTCGTCCCGCTGAGCTTCGTCCACACCGAGGCGCCGATGTGGCGGCGCTCCCTCGTGCCCGGCCTGCGACCGGGGCCGACGGGTTTGGAGGTGGTTCGGGTGCACGCCACCGCACGCATCGTCCTCAACCGGACGATCCCGAACCTCCAGGTTTCCTGGGTCAAGGAAGGCCAGCGGCTCGCCCAGCTCCTGCTCACGGCCGGCGCCAACGACCTTGGCGGGACGCTGATCAACGAGAGCATCTCGACGGCGGCCGGCGCGGGCTACGGGCAGCTGGTGCCGCCGATCGAACTGCGGCGGCTGGTCAGGGACGCGGGGCGGGTTCCGGCGGAGCGGTCGACGCTGTACGCGCTGCGCCGCGTCTTCGACCGCGAGGACGAGGATCACCCCGAGGCCCTCGATCGCGCCGCGGCGGACCCGGGGCGGTTTGGCAGTTACCAGCAGCTCATCAAGCTGGACCGGTACCGGTACCGCCATCCCCACCGGACCGCCGCCGTGTCATCGGAACAGCCCTCGGAACAGCAGGTTGAGTGAGGCGAGGAAGACGACGCCGAGCACCACCCGCTCAAACACGGCGGGCGACAACCGGTCCTGCAGGAGCAGCCCGCCCCAGGTCCCTACGGCCATCGGCAGACAGGCCAGGAGCGCCGCGTGCAGGACCGGGCCGGCGTAGAGCCCCAGCCGGAAATAGCTCGAGACCTGAACCAGGTTGCCGACAAAAAACAGCAGCGTGATCCCGAACACGAACTCCCGCTTCGACAGTTGGAGAAAGTGCATGTAGCTCGCGAGCACCGGGGCGAAAATCCCGGTCGATCCGCCCATCAGGCCGGCGAACACGCCGACGATCGAGGCCACCCGCTGCTCGGCGCCGATTGGAATCTTGAGCGTCAACCGGAACGCCGTCGCGGCCACGTACAGCACCGCCACCGCGCCGACCAGCGCGGCCAGCACGTGGGGGTCGAGGGACGTGATCAGCAGGGCCCCGATCCCCGTCCCCACGATCAGGCCCGCCAGCAACAGAACGAGCGGCCGGACAAACCCGCTCCGTCCGGTCCGGCTGACGACGATGAGATTGCTGAGCAGCGTGGGGATGGCGATGACCGGGATGGCCACCCGCGGGCCGAAGATCGTGGACAACAGGGGCACCGCAACCAGCGGGAACCCAAATCCGATCGCGCCCTTGATCATGGAAGCGGCGCACACGACCAGCGCGGCGACGGCGAGCTGAAGGGGGCTATAGGTCATCCGCCGGTGGCCCGGCGGAGGGTCGCGGCGAAGCCCGGGAACGATGTTTCGATGCAGTCGGGATCATCGATCGTGACGGGGCCGTCGGCGCACAAGCCGGCCACGGCCAGGCTCATCGCGATGCGGTGATCCCCGCCGCTCGCGACGTGGCCCCCCCGCAGCCGCCGGGTGCCCACCACCGCCAGCCCGTCCGATTGGGACTCGATCTGGGCGCCGAGGCGCCCCAGCTCTCTCGTCAGGGCGTCGATGCGGTTGGACTCCTTCACCCTGAGCTCGGCCGCGTCCCGGATCAGCGTTTCGCCTTCGGCGAGGCACGCCGCCACCGCGACGACGGGGAGCTCGTCGATCGCCCGGGGCACGAGGTCTCCGCCGATCGTCACCCCGTGGAGTTGGCTCGCCCGAACGGCGATCGTCCCGACGGGCTCCCCGCCCTCCTCCCGCCGATCGCGCACCTCCACCGCCGCCCCCATCATCTTCAGGATGTCGAGGATCCCGGTTCGCGTGGGATTCAGCCCGACATCGGCGACCGCGACCTCGGATCCCGGCACCAGCGCCGCCGCCACCAGCAAGTAGGCGGCCGAGGAGAGATCTCCCGGCACCCGCACCCGCGCGCCCCGCAACGCCACGGGTCCCCACAGGCGGGTGAGCAGATCTTCGCGTTCCACGCCCGCCCCGAACGCCTCCAGCATGCGCTCGGTATGGTCCCGGCTCTGAGCGGGTTCGCGAACCGACGTGGCGCCGTCGGCGAACACCCCGGCGAGCAACACCGCCGACTTCACCTGCGCGCTGGCGACCGGTGTCGTGTACGCGATCCCGCGCAGCCCCCCCCCTTCGATTGTCAGCGGGGCCAGCCGGCCGCTTTGGCGTCCGGTGATCCGGGCCCCCATTCGCCGCAGCGGGTCGGTGACGCGATCCATCGGGCGGCGGCGGATCGAGGCGTCCCCCGTCAGCACGGCGTGAAACCCCTGGCCCGCCAGCACCCCCGCGAGGAGCCGGATCGTCGTGCCGGAGTTGCCGACATCCAGCACGTCGTCCGGCTCACGAAGCGATCCGCCGCGGATCTCGAGCTCCCCATCACGTTCCTCGATCGCCGCGCCGAGGGCGCGCAGGCACCGCAGCGTCGACCGGCAATCCTCGGCCTCAAGGAACCCCGACACGCGCGTGGTCCCCCGCGCCATCGCGCCGAGAATGGCCGCGCGGTGGGAGATCGACTTGTCTCCGGGCACGCGCATAACGCCCCGGAGCGGAGGCCCCGGGGAAACGACCAACGGGGTCACGAGCGGGGCGTCAGGTCCGGCCGCAGCCGCTCCGCGCCGTGGAGGTAGACGTGGCGAACCTCGGTTGCGGTCCGGGTGGTGTTCACGAGCATGAGGATCCGCACGCACCGCGACAGGGCGCCGGGCACGGGCACCTCCTGCGCGCACATCAACGGGACGTGCGTCCACCCCGGCAGCCGACGGCCGGCTTCCGCGGGAAAGGCCGCGTTCAAGTCGGGGGTCACCGTGAACATCACGCCCGCGATGTCGTCGGCGTCCACCTCGTTCGCGCGCACCATTTCCTTCAACAGCTCGTACGTCGCATCGAGGATCGCCTGCTCGGTGTTCGCCTCGACGGTGATCGCTCCCCGAACCCCGCGGAACCGCATCGTCTCCTCCTGCCGGCCCGAGGCGCAGGTCGTGGTCTGCGGCGCTGAGGCTGGCTGTTGCTTCGACGGGGGGTTAGGGCTTCCTCCGCGCTCGTCTCGCCCCGTCCGCCGCGATCGCCAGCGCGGCCCGGAGCCCGAGCAGGTAGCTGTGCGCGCCGAACCCCGCGATCTGCCCCCGGGCGACCGGGGCGATCACCGAGATCCGAAACGGTTCGCGGGCATGGATATTCGAGAGGTGGACTTCGACCACCGGCACCGAGATTGAGGCGATCGCGTCGCGGATGGCGTAGCTGTAGTGGGTCAAGGCGCCGGCGTTCAACACGATCGCCCCGTAACGCCCCTGCGCCCCGTGCAGCCGGTCGATGATCGCCCCTTCGTGGTTGGTCTGGAATGTTTCGACGGCGGCCCCCTCCGCGCGGGCGAGCGCATGGAGCTGCCGGTCGATCTCGGCGAGGGTCGTCGTGCCGTAGATCTCCGGTTGGCGCTGCCCGAGGAGATTCAAGTTGGGTCCGTGCACCACGAGCACCTTAATCATCGACGAGCACCTCCTCGATGAGCGCGGGGGACACATCGTCCCGGATCGCCGTTCGCCCCAACGCCTCGGGGAGCACGAAGCGCAACCGCCCCGCCGCGGCCTTTTTGTCGTGGCCCATCGCCGCCTGTATCTCCCGGCCCGCGGGCGCCCCGCCGCGGCGCAGGGCCCGGAGCCGGACGGGGAGGCCCAGCGCCTCGAGCAGCCGGGTCTGGCGATTAAGGAGCGCCTCGTCGCACACACCCATCCGCACCGCGATCCGCGCCTCCAGCGTCATTCCGACGGCGATCGCCTCGCCGTGGGTGAGCCCGCGGTACCTCGCCGCCGCCTCGATCCCGTGGCCGATGGTGTGCCCGTAATTGAGCACCATCCGCGGCCCGGCCTCCAGTTCATCCCCCGCGACGACCCCGGCCTTGTAGGCGGCGCAGCGAGCCACGATCCAGGCGAGCAGAGCGGGATCGCGGCGGCGCCATGCGGCGAGGTGTCCCTCGACGTACTCGAAGAGATCGGGGGCGCCGATCACGCCGGTCTTGACCACCTCGGCCATGCCCGATCGCAGCTCCCGCCGCGGCAGCGAGCCGAGCGTCTCGATGTCCGAGAGCACGAGCGCGGGCTGATGCACGACGCCGATCAAGTTTTTCGCGCGGAAATTGATCCCCGTTTTCCCCCCCAGGCTGGCATCCACCTGCGCGAGCAGGGTCGTCGGCACCGACACCCAGGGAATTCCCCGCAGGAAGGTCGCCGCGACGAACCCCCCGAGGTCACCGGCCACCCCGCCGCCCAGCGCGAGCAGGGCGCTGCGCCGGTCGCACCGAGCGTCAACGAGGGCGTCGAAGACCCGGGTCGCGACACGCAGGCTCTTGCTGGACTCGGAAGGGGGCACGATCACCGTCACGACGTCGTACCCGGCGCGGCGGAGCGCCTCGGCGAGCGCGCGTCCGTACAGCGCGTCGATCCGGGGATGCGTCAGCAGCGCCAGCCGGCCGGCCGGGACGGCTCGGCCGATATAGGCGGCGGCATCCGCCAGGATCCCCCGGCCGATGCAGACGTCGTACCCCCGAGAACCGAGATCCACGCGAACCACCTGCGGGGAACCGGCGGCGGAGCGTGGGGACGCCTCCGCGGCGGCGACGATGGCCGCGACACGGTCCACCACCGCGTCGAGCGGCAGCGCCGAGGTCTCCACGGTGAAATCGGCCTGCGCGTAGAGCGTACTCCGCTCGTCGAGGAGCCGGCGGATGCCCTGCTCGGGATCGCCGCCCAAGAGCGGGCGGTCACCGCCGCCCCCGACCCGAGCCAGGATCGCCTTCGGATCGGCGTGGAGCGCAACGACGATGCCGGTGCGTCGAAGCCGGTCCATGTTCGCGGGGCTGAGGACGACCCCGCCCCCCGTCGCGATGACGGCGCCGCTCTGATCGGCTGCATCCGCGACCGCCTGGGCTTCCAGCCGCCTGAACGCCTCCTCGCCGTCCTCGGCGAAGATCCGCGGGATGGGACGGCCGGCGCGTGTCTCGATCAGCGCGTCGGTATCCACAAAGGGCCGGCCGAGCCGGGCCGCGACCGCCCGCCCGACCGCGGTCTTGCCCGTGCCCATGAAGCCGATGAGGATGACGCTCGCCGGCACGCGGGCCCTACACCCCAGGGCCGGAGCGAACCCAGCGCTGGTGTGCCTCGTAGGCGACGCGCATCTGATCCAGGCTGTCCCCACCGAACTTTTCGATCAGCGCGTCGGCGAGGACGAACGCGACCATCGCTTCCCCGATCACGCCGGCCGCGGGCACCGCCGTGACGTCGCTTCGGACCACCGCGGCCTCCACGCGCTCCTTGGTCACGATGTCGACCGAGGCGAGGGGGCTGCGCAGCGTGCTGAGCGGCTTCATCGCCACGCGGATGACCAATGGATCCCCGGTCGTCATGCCGCCCTCGGTGCCCCCGGCGCGATTCGTTCCACGGTAGAAGCCGCGCCCCGCATCATAGAAGATCTCGTCGTGCGCGGAGGACCCGGGCAGGCGCGCTTCCTGAAATCCCTCGCCGACCTCGACGCCCTTGATCGCGTTGATCGACATGACCGCCTGCGCCAGCCGGCCGTCCAGGCGCCGGTCCCAGTGGACGTAGGATCCCAATCCCACCGGGAGGCCGGTCGCGACCACCTCGAACACCCCGCCGAGGGTGTCGCCCGCCTCCTTGGCCCGGTCGATCGCGGCGATCATCCGTGCCTCCGCCTCCGGATCGACGCAGCGCAGCGGCGACTCCTCGGCGAGTTGGGGGATCTCCTCGTAACGCGCGGGCCGGCGACCGATCGCGATCCCGCCGAGCTCCACGACGTGACTGGCCAGGCTGATCCCGAACTGCCTCAGGAGCGTCCGGCAGACCGCGCCCACGGCGACCCGGGACACCGTCTCGCGCGCGCTCGACCGCTCCAGCACCCGGCGCACGTCATCGAAATGATATTTCAGCGCACCCGCGAGGTCGGCGTGTCCCGGACGAGGCCGGGTGAGCGGGGGCTCGCTCTTGCGCCAGTCTTTGTTGCCGATGTGCATCCCAATCGGCGCGCCAATCGTCAGGCCCCCCATCACGCCGGCGTAGATCTCCACCCGGTCCTGCTCGATCTGCATCCGGCCGCCGCGGCCGTAGCCGCGCTGCCGACGGGCCAGCTGGGCGTTGATATCATCCTCGCCAAGCGGGAGGGCGGCCGGGATGCCCTCGATGACCACCAATAATCCCCGCCCGTGAGATTCGCCTGAGGTCAGAAATCGCAACACGGGCGCACCACCGTTTCCCTAGGATTTGGGAGCCGCTTCCCGCGGCAACCCCACGGCATCGCGCATCACCTGCAGGGGGGCGTCGCGACCGGTCCAGATCTCGAAAGCCCGCGCCCCCTGGTACACGAGCATGGCGAGCCCACCGAGGGTGCGGCACCCCAGCGCGCGTGCCTCTCGCAGCAACACCGTCTCCTGCGGTTCGTAGATCATGTCCATTACGAAGAGACCGGGGTGCAGCAGCCCGCCCGGCACCGCCGACTCCCGCCGGCCGCCGCCCCCCACCGTCGTCGCCTGTACGAGCAGAGTGGCTTCGCCGAGCGTCGATGCCAACCCGTGTCCGTCGAGCGGGACCGCGTCACACGCGCACGTGAACATGCGCCGGACGGCGGCGCTCAACGCGGCGGCGCGATCCCAGTTGCGGTTAACGATGGTCACGCTGGCGGCCCCCGCCCCGGCAAGCGCGAACGCGGCGGCCCGAGCCGCCCCCCCCGCCCCGACCACGACTGCCCGCTGCCCCTCCAGCGACACTCCCCCGTCGCGTCGGAGCGCGTCCACCAGTCCGACCGTATCGGTGTTGTGGCCGACCGACCGGTCGCCGGCCACTTCGATGGTGTTGACCGCACCGATGATGCGCGCATCTTCGGTCGCGTCATCGAGGTAGGCGAGGACGGCTTCCTTGTGCGGGACGGTCACGTTTGCCCCGGTGATCCCAAGCGCCGGCAGCCCGCGTATCGCAGCGCCGAGACGGTCCCGCGTGACCGGGAAGGCGACGTAACACCAGTTGAGCTCCAACGCCGCGAACGCGGCGTTGTGGAGCCGTGGGGAGAGGCTTCCCCGAATCGCATCCCCGATGATGCCGACCACTCTTGTCGTCCCGTCGATCCCCGTCGGTTGACCTCCGAACCTGTTCCTCGCATGCAAGACTCAGGTCCCCCGACAAGCCTTATTTATCAAGGCTCCACGCCGGTTGTCACCCGCTTTATCCTAAATGATTTTCCGCGATTTTGAAAGACTAGGGGTGAAAAGGAACACGTCACGCTCCGCCACCCCCGAGAGGCTCCCCACCGGCGGTGCGGCACGACCCGACCGGCGCCGCGGTGCTCCTGGACAGACCGCGGACCCTCGTGCCAGAATGGCAGGTGGCTCGGAGGCAGCACCCGGGGGGGCGCGAATGCGATACGACGGGCGGGAGTTTTATGAGATCGAAGTCGCGGGGCTGCGCCGCAAATTGCCCGTCGTCTCCGTGAGTGACTCGCTGTGGATCGCCGCGTTCGTTCTGTGGGGGGACGTCGAGCTCACCAACGCCTGCGCCCGGGCGATCTCTGCGCGGCTGCAACCCATGGAATTCGACTGCCTGGTCTCGATCGAAGCCAAGGCGCTTCCTCTTGTCCACATGGTGGCGACCTATCTGTCCGATCCGATCGCGGGGCGGTTCTTCCCCTATATCGTCTTTCGAAAGAGCGTCAAAAGCTACATGAAGCGCCCCCGCACCGTCCAAGTCAAATCAATCACCACGGCCGCGGTGCAGGCACTGGTCCTCGACGGGCCCGAAGCGGAGCGGCTGCAGGGAAGCCGGGTCGCGATCGTCGATGACGTCGTGAGCACGGGCGGAAGCCTCCGGGCGGTGGAACAACTGCTCGACCAAGTGGGGGCAACCGTTGTGGCCCGGGCGACGGTCTTGCTCGAAGAGGGCGGCTACGAGAACAGCAATCTGATCGCGCTGGGGAAATTGCCGATCTTTACCAAATAGTCGTCGCTACTGCGCGACTTGACCGCCGTCGATGATCAGGTTGGCCCCGACCATGAAGCTTGCTCTCCTCGCACGCCAGCAGGACAGCGGCCCCCGCGACCTCGCGGGGCTGGCCGATCCGTCCCAACGGTACGGGATCGCTCCGCAACTTTCGGAACGCCGGGTCAGCCATCAGCGCTCGGTTGATGTCGGTTTCAAACGCCCCCGGCGAGATCGCGTTCACCCGAATGCCGTACGGGGCGAGTTCAACACCCATACACCGAGTCAGCATGATCACCCCGCCCTTGGCGGCGCAGTAGTGGGCGAGGTTCCGGGTCGCATTGGTGCCGCTGATCGATGCGATGTTAATGATGCTTCCCCCCGCCCCGCGGCGGATCATGTCCTTGGCCACCCACTGGCTCGTCACGAAGTAGCCGCGTAAGTTGACGCGGTAGACGCGGTCCCAAGCCTCAAGGGTCAGCTCGAGCACGGATCCGCGGGTGACAATCACCGCGGCGTTCACCAGCACGTCGATCGGCCCAAGCACCGCGGTCACCTGCTCGAGCGCGGTGACCGTCCGACCGGCATCGGCAATGTCCACGCGAATCCCCAGCGCGCGCCGACCGAGATCTTCGATCGGACCCACCGTCCCCTCGGCAGAGCGGATGTCGAGCACCGCGACGTCCGCCCCCTCCCGGGCGAACGCCAGCGAAATCGCCCGTCCCAAGCCGTCGCCCGCGGCTCCCGTGATGGCGGCGACCTTGCCCTCCAATCGCATGCCGTCCCTCCTCTCCCCCCTGGCCGGTGTGGCGCCCGGTGGGATCACCCGCGACTATTCCGCCTGATGTCGCTCGGAAGGGGTCTCGCTCAGATGAAGCGTTTCGTTGATCACCCTGACCCGAGGCTGGTCCCCGCCGAGATCCAGGATGTTCATCGCCGCGTTCTCCTGGCGGATCCGCCAGTAGGACGTCAGCGGCGCATCGAGGGCGGTCAAGATCACCGTCTTGATCACGGCACCGTGCGCCACGACCGCCACGGTCGTGCCCGCATGCCGCGCGGCGATGGCCAGCATCGCGTGCATGGAGCGGGCGCGGACGTCGGCGAGCGTCTCGCCTCCCTGCGGCGCGATCCACTCTGGATTCCTCCGCCGCGGTTCGAGCACGGGACCGAAGCGCTGAGTGATTTCCGCCGCGGTCAACCCTTCCCACACACCCATCCCGATCTCGCGCAGGTCCGCGACCTCCACCACCGGCAGACGATGGGCGTTCGCGATGACTTCCGCGGTCAGCCGCGCTCGGGAGAGCGGACTGCTATAGATCGCCGAAAAAGGCACCCGGGCGAGGACGATCGCGAGCCGAGACGCTTGGCGGTGGCCGAGGTCGCTGAGGGCACTATCGGTTTGTCCCTGAAAGCGCCCTTCCGCGTTCCACACGGTCTGGCCGTGGCGAATGAGGTAGATACGGGTGCCACCGCTCACGATGCGGGCCACCCCAGCGCGGTCCGGGCGGGCCGCGGCGTCACTCTTTCCGCGGGAGGAGTTCCTGGACGGCCCGGGCGGAAGGTTCTGAGGCTAAGGAGTCACGCTCCTCGTCCTCGGAGAGAGGGTCGTGGGCATTCGCGTCCGACGCCGCGGCGGGCATGGGCGTCTCGGGGAATATCACCGACGGAACGGCAGGATCGGGCGCCGGCAGGGCGGGAGCCGTGGGGTCGTCCTCAGGCTTGCTTGCCTCGTCCATGGCATCTCGGAATGAGTCCTGGGCATCCCTGATCGAACCGCGAAAGTCCCGGATCGCTTTGCCCAGCGATCCGCCCAGACCCATCAGTTTCTGTGGGCCAAGAACCAGGAGCGCGATCACCAAGATGATGAAGAGCTTCTCTGGGTTGTCGAACACGCAACCACCTCGGCCGGGGCGACACCGCGCCGCTCACGGGGACCCATAGGGTATTCTACACTACGATCCGGGGCGCGCAAAAGCCCGGGGGGGAACGTGCTGCTCGGAAAACTCCGCTACCTACCGGTGAGAGGCGCGGCGCGGACGTCGCCGCAGCCTGCGCGTGTGCGCCGCGGCCGACGGCCGCGGCGGCGCAACCGTCGGGACATCTCTCCCCGCGAGCGCCCGCCCGTCCCCCACCAACGTTGCTCGACGAACGCCACCACGGCGGTGTTCCAGGAACCGGCGGTAAAATTGTTCGACGGTCCGCCGCGTAATCCGAAACGTCGGAGTGCGGTGCGGCCTGATAGCGCCACTGAACGTTCGTGGGATATGCAGCAGCTCATGGATCAACACGCGATCCTGCTCGTCCTGAGGTAACCGACTGAACTCCGGCTCAATGATCTCCAGCACGTATGCCGGACCGGTGTGCAGCACCTGCTGCCACAGCGTCGGCAGCCCCCAAATCCTCGCCCACGCTTCCGACGTCGAGCCATACCCTCGAACGCAAAAGATCCGGGTGGGGTCGACGTGGCTAAACCCCAGCACCCGTGCAATCCGCTCCACGCGGGTATGGGTCTTGCGACAGAGCTCCCAGCGCATCGACTCAGCGAGCCCGTGCTTCGCGAGGGGTCGCGCGCGCGAGCTTGAGGAGGAGCAGCGCCTGCCCGCGATGATACCCCAAGTGATCGAGGTAGTGAAGCAGTGCCCACAGCTTGGTCGGCCGCCTTGGCGGCTTTCCCCAGGTGACCTCCGGGGTAGTCTCCGCGTGCAGGTCCTGCATCGTCACCGCGCCGATCGCCTGGCGCGTGATCCGCCTCGCTTCCGCCACGGCCCGCAGCACATCTTCGCGACGCGGCCGATCGTGGGTAAACTCCGCATCGCGCACACGATGACTCGGGACCCCACCGATCGCCTCACCAATCCACCAGCGCTCGCTTCCCGCGAGATGCCGGAGAAGGATCGCGACGGAATTGAACTCCGGACCGGGGGTCCAATAGAACGCCTCGTCGTCCGCCCCTTCCACCGCCTTGAGCAGCCCGTCCCAGGTCTCCTCTAGATGCGCCAGCATTCCCCGCAGACCGTCTTCCATCGAGCTCTGCCTCCTTGCTCGAACAGCGAATGCGAATTCGCCTTCCGCTGTCCTCACACGAATTCTGCCCGGTGAGCACGCGGCCCTCCCTGACCATTCGCCGGGTGGCAATGCCCCTCCCTGCCGCCGCCGGAGATGCCGGGCGCGGTGGCGCAGGGAGCCTGCGAGATCACGGTCGGCGGGGCAAAAGTCGATCGCAGCCGGAACGGACCCTACTCTTCGGCAACTTCATCAGGGGCGGCGATCGGCGCGATCGCCGTGACGCGGTCGCCCTCGTCAAGCCGCTGGAGCCGAACTCCTTGCGCCTCACGCCCTTGCTCGGAGATCTCCTTGACGAGCAACCGGCTCACGATTCCCTGCGCGGTGATGACCAAGACTTCGTCTTCATCGTCCACCGCGCGGATCGCGGCCACCTTGCCGGTCCGGGGCGTCAAACGAATATTACGCACCCCCGATCCCCCGCGACGCTGGAGGCGGTATTGCCCGAGCGGAGTGCGCTTCCCCATTCCGAGTTCGGTCGCGACGAGGAGATCGGTGCCCTCGCCGCTCTTCGCCATCCCCACCACCACGTCGTCTTTGCGCAGCGTGATGCCGATCACACCGTGGGCCGACCGTCCCATCTCGCGCACGTTGGCTTCCTTGAACCGGATCGCCTGGCCGTTCCGGGTCGCGAGGATGATCTCTTGCTTGCCGTCCGTGAAGCGCACCGCGTCCAACTCGTCGTCTTTGTCCAGGGAGATCGCCACGATGCCTGCCCGCTTGGCGTTGATGAATTCCATGAGCCCGGTCTTCTTCACGAAACCGTGTCTGGTGGCGAAGAGCAAGTAGCCCGCGTCCTCGAACGAGCGGATCGGGATAATCGCGTTGACCTGCTCCCCCTGGGCAACGTTGATCAGGTTTACCAGGCTCGTCCCCTTGGCCGTACGGCCGGCCTCCGGCACCTCATAGGCCTTGACCCGGTACACCTTCCCCCGATTGCTGAAGAACAAGACGAACGCATGATTGGTGGTCACGGTGGCGACTTCGACGTAGTCCTCCTCCTTAGTCCCCATCCCCATGACCCCGCGGCCGCCACGATTCTGACGGCGGTACGTTTCGAGCGGAAGCCGCTTGATGTAGCCGTTGTGGGTCAGAGTAATCACGACCTCGAGGTCGGGAATCAAGTCCTCCTCTTCCAGCTCCGCGTCCTTGCCGATAATCCGGGTCCGGCGCGGGTCTCCAAATCGCTGCTTGACGTCGAGCAGTTCGGTCTCGATAATCCCGAAGATCTTGCGCTCGTTCGCCAGGATGTCCTCGAAGTATGCAATCGCCTTGATCAGTTCTTTGTACTCTTGATCGAGCTTCTCACGCTCGAGTTGAGTCAGCCGCTGCAGCCGCAGCTCGAGGATCGCGTCGGCCTGCGCCTGGCTGAGCTTGAACTGCTTCATCAATCCCGCCTGCGCCGCCGGCACATCCTTGGACCGGCGGATCAGGGCGATCACCTCATCGAGCGACTTCACGGCGATCTTCAGCCCTTCCAGGATATGCGCACGCGCCTTGGCCTTGCGCAGTTCGAACTCAGTGCGGCGGGTGACAACGGCCTTGCGGTGCTCCAGGTAGTACACGAGCATCTGCTTGAGGTTAAGGACCCGCGGCACGCCTTCGACGAGCGACAGCATAATGGCGCCAAAGGTCGTCTGCATCTGCGTGTGCTTGTACAACTGATTCTGCAGGATCTGGGGATTCACGTCGCGGCGCAGCTCGATGACGACGCGCATCCCTTGTCGGTCGCTTTCGTCCCGGAGGTCGGAGACCCCGTTCAGTTTCTTCTCCCGCACCAACTGGGCGATCCGCTCGATCAGGGCCGCCTTGTTCACCATGTACGGCAGCTCGGTGACGATGATGGCGACCCGCCCGCCCCGCAACTCCTCGATGGTGGTCTTGGCACGGACGGTAATGCTCCCCCGCCCCTCCAGGTAGGCCTGGCGTATCCCGTCCCGGCCGAGGATCAGGCCGCCGGTGGGGAAATCCGGTCCCTTGACGATCTTGAGGAGCTCCTCCATCTCGAGCTTCGGGTTCCCGATCAGGGTGATCAGCGCATCAACCAATTCGCCGAGATTGTGCGGGGGAATGTTGGTCGCCATTCCCACGGCGATTCCGGCCGCGCCGTTCATCAGGAGGTTGGGCACGCGGCTTGGGAGGACGACCGGCTGCTCGAGCGACTGGTCGAAGTTCGGCACGAAGGCGACGGTCTCTTTGTCGATGTCCGCCAGCAGCTCCATCGCCATCCGGGAGAGCCGGGCCTCGGTGTAGCGCATCGCCCCGGGCGGATCGCCGTCCACGCTGCCGAAGTTACCTTGCCCGTCGATCAGCGGATAGCGGAAGCTGAAGTCCTGCGCCATCCGCACCAGGGCCTCGTAGACCGGGACGTCGCCGTGCGGGTGGTACCGGCCCATCACGTCGCCAACGACCCGGGCACACTTCTTGTGCGGCCTGTCGGGGCTCAGGCTCATCTCGGAGGCGCCGTAGAGGATGCGGCGTTGGACCGGCTTGAGCCCGTCCCGGACGTCCGGCAACGCGCGGCTGACGATGACGGACATCGCGTAGTCCAGATACGACGTCCGCATCTCCCGATCGATCGGTTGGGTAATAATGCTCTCTTCGGCGGCCATGCCTCTCCTCAGGTTGGACGTCTGTCCGATGCCCCGCCGCTATCGGCCCGCATGCATGTCCCGAAAGCGGGGGTCCCGGACGACAAGGAGTTAGATATCCAGGTTGCGGACTTCCTTTGCGTACTTCTGAATGAACTGCCGGCGAGGCTCCACCTCATCACCCATCAGCGTCTTGAACAGTTCGTCAACTTCGTCTACGCCGTTGGACTCACTGCGCACAAGCTCGACCTGGAGCAGCGTACGCTTCGCCGGGTTCATGGTCGTCTCCCACAGCTGTTCCGGGTTCATCTCCGCCAGGCCTTTGTACCGTTGAATCTCAAAAGTGGTGTTGTGCTTGGTCAAATCGGCGGTGATTTCGTCGCGCTCGGCGTCAGCGTAGGCGTAGAAGTGCTTCTTCCCCGCCTTGATCAGGTACAGCGGGGGTTGGGCGATGAACACCTTCCCGCGCTCAATCATCTGCGGCATGTACCGGTAAAGGAACGTCAGCAGCAACGTCCGGATGTGCGCGCCGTCGACATCGGCGTCCGCCATCAGGATCACACGGTCGTATCGTCGCTTATCGATGTTGAACTCGTTGGAGATCCCCGTACCGAGCGCCGTGATCAACGCTCGGATCTCCTCGTGCCCCAGCATTTTGTCCTGCCGCGCCTTTTCGACGTTCAGGATCTTGCCTTGGATCGGCAGGATCGCCTGGAACTGCCGGTCCCGGCCCGCCTTGGCACTGCCGCCCGCCGATTCCCCCTCGACCACAAAGATCTCACACTTCGTCGGATCCTTTTCCGCGCAGTCCGCAAGCTTGCCCGGCAGCGTGCTGATATCGAGCGCATTCTTTCGCCGCACCAGATCACGCGCCTGGCGGGCCGCCTCCCTGGCGCGAGCCGCCTGGAGGGCCTTGGCGACCACCTTCTTCGCATCGCCCGGATGCGCCTCAAAGTACTCCGCGAGTTCCTCCCCCACGACCGACTCGACCAACCCCTTGATCTCGGGGTTGCCGAGTTTGGTTTTCGTTTGCCCCTCGAACTGCGGCTCGGGGAGCTTGATCGAGATCACGGCCGTCAGCCCCTCACGGACGTCCTCGCCCTGCAGGCTCGGATCACCGTTCTTGAGGAGCCCCTGCCGACGGGCGTAATCGTTAATGCTCCGGGTGAGGGCGGACCGGAAACCCACTAGGTGGGTGCCCCCCTCTATGGTGTTGATCGTGTTGACGTATGTGAACACATGCTCCAAATACCCGGTGTTGTACTGAACGGCGGCGTCGACCTCTACCCCGTCGCGCACCCGGTGCACGGTGATCGGATCACCCAGCGCACCCTTGTTTTTGTTCTGGTGGCGGACGAGCTCCGTGATCCCGCCCTTGTGCGTAAACTCCTCACGCCCGCCGGTGCGCTCATCCAGCAGCGTCAACATCAACCCAGCGTTGAGGTAGGCCAACTCGTCCAACCGCTCGGCGATGATTTTCGCGTCGTACTCCGTTTCGACGAAGATCTTGCGGTCCGGAGAAAAGGTCACCGTCGTTCCCGTGCGATCGGTTTTCCCGATCGTCCGCAGCGCGTTCGCCCGCTGCCCGCGCTCGAAGCGCTGCGCGTAGCGCTTGCCATCCCGATGCACCTCGACCTCGAGCCACTCGGAGAGCGCGTTCACGACCGACACACCAACACCGTGCAGACCGCCGGAAATCTTGTACCCGCCCCCCCCAAACTTTCCCCCGGCATGCAGCATGGTCATGACAACCTCGACGCCGGGTTTCCCAACCTTGGGGACGACATCGACAGGAATCCCTCGCCCGTCGTCGGTGACGGTGACACTGTTGTCTTGGTGGATGATGACGTCGATTCGTTTGCAGTATCCGGCGAGCGCCTCGTCGACGCTGTTGTCGACGACCTCAAAAACCAGGTGATGCAAACCCCGACTTCCGGTACTGCCAACGTACATCCCGGGCCGCTTGCGGACGCCCTCCAGCCCCTCGAGAACCTGAATCTGTTGTGCGTCGTAAATGGCGTCACTCATGCGGCAACCTATCCTCCGATGTAGGCTTCAAACTGTCTCAAATGGGCATGGGGACAGGGCGTGGATTGAGCCACGCCCATAAAAGTTCCTTCAATATACATTACCAAAAATTGCCCGCTAGGTCAAACCCCCACTGACTCCATCCTGGAGACCCCACTGCACGTGGGTAACACGCTTTTGGAGGGTCAGGGACGAGATGGCCGATGTGTAGACTCCGCTCGTCGTGACCACCACCGCTTTGCGCCCCTCCGGGGGAACCTCGGATCGAATCCGCCCCTGCGTGCGCGCGATCTCCACGAACCGCTGATTGTCCTCGTTACCCTCCAGCAGCCGCGAGTCGAAGATCCCGATGATCTCCCGGATCGGGACCACGACGTCCCCACCCAAATGCAAATACACGCCGCCTCACCCCGCTTCGCCGTGACCGTCTCCCGGCGGCGCCCCCAAGGGGCGCATCACAATGTGAATTTCCTCAATCACCCGCTCCCCCACCCGCTCGTTCAGCGTGTCAACCAAGTCCCCGCGACGCAGACCAAGCTCGTACGAAAGCGCCGGCAGATCGGTGACCACCACCAACACGTTGCCCCGGATGCCCGCCGCGTGCGCGTGGCGGGCATGCATCTCACCCACCACCTCCGGCCACGCATCCAGCACGGCGGCCTGCCGCGCCCGCCGCGGCCCCATCAGCGCGCTGAGCGCGTCAGTCAGAAGATCCTTGAGCGGAAACACGAGACTCCTCGACCACCACGCCGGCGCGAACCCGCAGCTCGCGCAGCCCGACAGCCTCTGCCGGTGGGAACTCCGTGTGCGTCAACAACACCTGCGGCCCCTCCACCTCCCGCAGCAATAGCGCCTGCCGCGACGCGTCCAGATGCGCGAGCACGTCATCCAGCAGCACCACGGGCCATTCTCCCAGCTCTTCGCGCAACAGATCCACCTCTGCCAACCGCAGGCTCAAAGCGGCCGTATGGTGCTGCCCGCGCGATCCGTATGTCCGAACATCCACACCATTGATCTCGAGCCGCAGATCATCCCGGTGCGGCCCAACCAGGCTCGTGCCGCGCCGGATCTCCTCGGCACGGCGCGCGACCAGCGCCCGCGCCAGCGCTGACCGTTCGTCTCCCGCGTCCACGGCCCCCAGGTAGGTAATCCCCAGCCGCTCCGCGCCTCCTGCCAGCCGGGCGTGCCGCACCGCAGCCCGCTCGCCCAATCGTTCCACGAACCGCCGACGCCGCTCGATCAACACCGCTCCCAGCTCAACAACTTGGTCGTCCCACGAACCCAGCGCAGCTCCTGCCGACGCCTCGCGCAGGAGCTGATTTCGCTGCTTCACCACGCGAATGTACCGCGTCAACGCAAAAAAATACGACGGGCTGACCTGGCTCAACGCCGCATCCATCACCCGCCGTCGGTGTGCCGGGGCCCCGCGGATCACTTCATCGTCCAGCGGGCCCGCCAGAACCACCACCAACCGACCGAGCAACTGCCCGCGGCCCACCGCCACGCCGTTTACCTTGTTTCGCCGACCCCCCGTCGCCCGATCAATCGCCACCTCCAGGACGTCGGTCCGCGCCCCCTGGGCGACGGCGCGCGCGTAGGCCCGATCGCAGCCAAACCGGATAACCTCAACGTCTCGACCGGCCCGCGGGCTTCGCCCGAGCGCCGCCGTATAAATCGCTTCCAGCAGGTTGGTCTTTCCCTGAGCGTTCGGACCCACGAGCAACACGGTCCCCGGCTCAAACGACAGGTCGACCGTTTGATAATTTCGAAAATCCCGCAGTCGCAGATCAGCCAGCCACAACCCGGTACCCCTGTCCGCCCACCACGATGCAGTCTCCGACCAACAACTGCCGACCGCGTCTCCGCTCGACCGCCCCGTTTACCAGAACACGTCCCCCGCGAATGAGCAGCTTAGCCTGCCCGCCGGTCGCCGCAATTCCCGCCCACTTCAGCGCCTCTCCCAGCGTAATCGTCGGTGTCGAGATCTTCAGCGAAACCGGCGCGCGAACCTGTCCCACAAGACGCGGCTATCCGTAAACCCTCACCGGAGCCAACACGTAGACGTACTCCGCATGATCGACGGGCCGCAACACCCCAGGGCTCAGTGATCCCGTCAGTTCGAACATCACTTCAGGAACGTCCATATTGATCAAAGCATCGAGGAGAAACTTGGCGTTAAACGCCACCTGCATCGTCTCTCCCTCCGCTTGCACATCAATTTCTTCTTGTGCTTTCCCAACCTCCGGAGTGTTGGAACTGACGGTCAATGTGCGCTCCGCAGCGCTCAACCGAACGACGTTGGCGGAATCGCGAGCCGTAATGCTCGCGCGGCGCACCGCACGCAACAATCGCTCGGTCCCCACCTTAATCCGCTGCTTAAACTCGGACGGAATCACCTTCTCGTAGGGCGGAAACTGCCCGGCGATCAACCGAGAGATAAACCGCATTCCCCCCACTGTAAACAACAACTGGTTTTCGTGCGACGCGATGGTAACTTGATCCTCGGCGCCCCCCAAAACGCGCACGAGCTCCGCCATGGTTTTGCTGGGGACGATCGCCGAGATCTTGCCTTTGACCTTTCCCGGAAGTTTCATTTTCCTCAACGCCAACCGTCCTCCGTCCGTTGCCACCAACCGGCCATCGCCGTCCTCCAACACCAAGTACACCCCGGTGAGAAACGGCCGGGTCTCGTCGGTCGATACAGCAAAACTCGTCTGCCGAATCATCGTCCGCATCAACCCGGCATCAATTTGCGCGATAATTTCTCCCCCATCTTGGGGCATCACCGGGAAGTCAGCAGCGGGAAGTCCCAAAATCTCAAATTTGATATTCTCGCAGCTGATACGGGCCCGTGTGTCCCCCTCACCCACATCGATGTTCACCGAAGCCACGGGAAGGTTGGAAACTATATCCCCAAAGATCCTTGCCGGAAGCGTAATACTCCCGTTCTCTGTAACATCAGCACTGATTTGTGACTCGATCCCCAATTCCAAATCAGTGGCGCTGACCTTTAATTTTCCCCCGCCCGCATCTAGTAGGATATTACTAAGTATAGGCATACTAGCTCGATTAGATATTGCTCTACTCACCACTTGGACTTCTCTGAGGAGGTGATCCTGAAGACACTGGACCCGCATTCTAAACTCTCCTAGGGAGTACTATGTATATAATATTTCGTCATAATGGTAGTAGAACCTGTGGATTATGTGCATATCCCCATAAAACCCTGCTCCAGCACGTATTTGCTGGTGTGGACAATTGGTTTATACCGAAGCAGAGTTGTTCGTGATATCCATAGGCAGGGCCGACTGCGCGGATTGGGCGAGCAATTCCTGTCATTTGTCCACGGGGTTTTGACGCTCAAGGCGGAAGTTATCAACAAGACCCTTGATGCCAGCCGCGAGGTGCGTATCCTGGAGGATCGCGCTCTTGACCCGGTCACAGGCGTGCATCACGGTGGTGTGATCTCGACCGCCGAACTCTTCGCCAATTCGTGGAAGGGAGGCGTCGGTGAGCTCGCGCGACAGGTACATGGCGACCTGTCTTGGAAACGCGATCCCTTTCGTGCGCCGCTTGGCTTTCATTTCTTCAACCCGCATGCCAAAGAACTCGGCCACGGCCCGCTGGATCGCGGGGATGGTCACCGGCCGGATTCGTGCCTGTGGGAGGAGGTCGCGCAGGACTTCGGTGGCGAGTTCGATGGACAATGAAGTTCCCGTCATTTGTGCGTGCGCGCGAAGGCGGCTCAGCGCTCCTTCGAGCTCGCGGATGTTCGAGGAGATGCGCTGGGCAATGAACTGGGCGACTTCATCCGGGAGGGTAATGGCGTCCAGATCGGCTTTTTTCCTGAGGATCGCGATCCGCGTTTCGTAGTCCGGTGGGTGGATATCGGCGATCAGCCCCCATTCGAACCTTGAGCGCAGGCGATCTTCGAGCGTCGGGATCTCCCGTGGCGGCCGGTCGCTGCTGATGATGAGCTGCCGGCTGGATTCGTGGAGGGCGTTGAAGGTGTGGAAGAACTCTTCTTGTGTCCGTTCTTTCCCCGCCAGGAATTGAATGTCGTCGATAAGCAGCACGTCGGCGGTGCGGTACTTGTTGCGGAACTGGACTGTTTTGTCGTCTCTGATGGAATTGATGAGGTCGTTGGTAAATTTTTCGGACGACACGTACATGACCTTCGCTAATTGCTTGTGGGTGAGGACATAGTTGCCGATCGCTTGGAGGAGATGGGTTTTTCCCAGTCCGACTCCTCCGTAGATGAACAAGGGGTTGTAAGCTTTGGCGGGGGCTTCGGCAACCGCGAGCGCGGCAGCGTGCGCGAAGCGGTTGCCGCTGCCGATAACGAATGTATCGAACGTATATTTGGGGTTAATGGCTAGGGCGTCTACGGGAGTCGACCGGGTCGAAACCGGAGGTGGGGTCGGGACAAGCGGAGGGGAAGCTTGTGCGTCGGCCTCGGCGATGATAAATTGCACATCCACGCCGTGCCTGAGTACTTCCTGGAGGGTGTCCGAGATCAGCCGCCGGTATCGGCCCTCCACCCATTCCTTCGCGAACAAGCTCGGGACCGAGAAAACGAAGACGCCCTGGTCCAGCATCATGGGCTGCATAGCCTTTAGGAACGCTTCGAAGCTCGGTCTGTTGAGCTGTCGTTCGATTCTTGGCAGTGCTTGCTGCCAGACTTGACTGGCAGCGAGGTTCTGGGATTCCATGTGGTTCCTCCGTCATGATTGGGGCTCGGTGCCCCTGGGTGTTATGGCTTGAACACGTTATCCAAGTACGCGATGCCTTGTTCGGTAAGGGTGCGTTTCCCGAGACCGCGCATCGCCACCAATTGGAGCGTTTGGAGAGCGTCGAGTTCGCGGTAGGCGGTGCTGGCACTAATGCCCAATTCCTTGGCGATGGTTGAGGGGCCGGCCGACCCCAGTTCGTTGATCAGGAGGAGTACTTTACGTTGGCGGTCGCTGGTTCTGGGCGGGATCGGGTCGGGCTTGGTCGCGGGGCGCGAAGGTTCGGTCTGGGCGGCGGCCTGTGGGGGTCCGACGTGAAGGGTGACCACGGTGCCCTGTTCGAGATTATCCTCGATCGAGATGGCGCCGCCGAGAAACGCGAGTTGTTCACGCGCCACAGGAAATCCGGATCCTACACCCTTGATGAACTGCCGCATCTCCCTGGTCGCGGTGGTGAACCCCGGTAAGAGTGCGCGTTCCTTTTCTTTGATGCCTGGGCCGTGATCGGAGATGCGGATCGTGTTGCCGTTGTCCATCACGGTGACGACGGCATCCTCGAAGAAAGCATGGATCAGGTTTTCCATAATCTCTCTGATGACGACAAACGGGATCCGCCCCCCGCGTTCGCGGGCGAAGTTATAGGTCCGTGCTGCAAGCTCTCCCACAAGCTCGTTGAAATCCTCCGCGGAGAGAGAGATGATCTGGGGCGGCGAGAGCAGCGTGTCGTAAACCGCCAGGCGCACCTCTGGCGCTTGGCTTATATCCTCCGGCGTCCCCTTGTGCTTCGCAATGAGCCGCAGGAAGAAATCCTGCATGGAGTATCTCCGAATGTGTAGCGTGAGTATTGGCGGTGAGGGAGTGGCCTCCTCCCCGCGCAATTGCAGGTGTAGAGTTTTCCTATCTGCCGCTGACGTATCGGTGGTCGGTCATCTTTGTGGAGAGAAGCCCGGCATCCTCCTCCGATTTCGGAGGCATCTGTCCCCATCTCGACGATGGTCATTCATCCGAAAAGTAGCAGAATACATGCCCCGGCCGCATTATCCACAGGTGTGGAAAAGATTGTGGATATCTGGAGAAATCTCCTTCAGTTGGATTACGATTTTATTACAATCGCGAAGTTCGGCGGAATCCCAGTTTTCTGGATTTGTGGGGGTCGGAAAAATCTGGATAACCCCTGGAGTTACCACCAGGTTATCCACAAAACATGCCATAATAACAGCCCCGCCAGAACAACTTCTTAAGTGGGCGGTCAACCGCTCGGTGCAACCCTGGTTAACCTCGCAGGGCGATGAGGGGCGGCACTGCCGCGGGGCTTTTCTGCGGGTCGACCGCTAGGGCCATGCCTCGCGTTGAATGGGTTGTCGCGCGTGTGCTATAGTGGGAAAAGGTGTCGGTCCGCCCCATGGGTAGGGGTGTACGGGCAGGTTTGGGATAGGGGGGCGGCCAGGTGAAGCGGACATTTCAGCCGAATAGACGTCATCGGAGTAAAACGCATGGGTTTCGGGCCAGGATGCGCACCCCGGGCGGGAGAAACGTACTCCGGCGCCGTCGAGCGAAGGGGCGGCATCGGTTGGCGCCGTCGTAGGATCCGCACATTCGGATCGGCTGAAAGGCCCAGGGGCGCCGTTTCAAGCATCCCGTCCGGTGGAGTTCTCCAGGGTTTTCCGGGAGGGTCGGCGGTTTTCCGGTCTGCGACTCGTGCTTTATGTTCGTCTCGCGGAAGGGGGCCGCAGGGTCGGGATTACCACCGGCCGGCGGTTTGGTGGGGCGGTCGCACGAAATCGGGCCAAGCGTCGGTTGCGGGAGGCTTTCCGGCGGCTGGAAGGGCGCCTCTGTGATCAGGGGGAATTTGTGCTGGTGGCCCGCCCGCCGGTCCTCACGTCGCCTTTTTTAGAGATTGTAGGAGAGCTCGAAGCACTGTGCGCCGCCGGGCGGGTCCTTGCGGGGGAGTCGGGTGAAGCGGGTCGCTGAAGCGGCGTGGATCAGCGCGATCCGCTTCTATCGGCGGTGGATCTCTCCGTACACCCCCCCTGCGTGCCGATTTTACCCATCCTGCTCCGAATACGCTCTGGAAGCGGTACAGCGGTACGGCTTGTTTCGGGGCGGCTGGTTGGCCCTCCGACGGCTCTGTCGCTGTCACCCGTTCCACCCGGGCGGGTACGATCCGGTGCCGAGGGAATAGAGGAGGCTTGGTGAGTGAACCAGGTATTCGGCCCGCTTTTTAGTGCGATCACCGAGGCGCTTCACCGCATCCTGCAGGTGTTCTATGGATTCTCCCACGACTACACGATTGCCATCATCCTCCTGACCCTGGCGGTCAAGTTGGTGCTGCACCCCCTCACCCGAACACAGTTGCGCTCGATGAAGCGCATGCAGATCGTCGCCCCCCACATCGAAGTGCTGCGGCGAAAGCACAAAGATGATCCGAAGGCCCTCAACCAGGAAATCATGGGGCTCTACCGCGCACACAACGTCAACCCTATGATGGGCTGTCTGCCCATGCTCGTCCAGATGCCGGTCTTCATCGCGCTGTGGCGAATGCTCTACGTGCGTGGCCTCTTTGGTGGGAACGCGGCGGTTTTTGGCATCCCCTGGATTCGGTTGGACGAAGTCCCGAACCTTGGGAAGATCCTCACCGCCGCGGCGGCGGGGCATCCCGAGCAGTTCGTGCTGCTGATTTTTCCGGTGCTCGTGGGAGTCACGATGTTCTTTCAGCAGCGGATGAGCATTACCGATCCGCAGCAGGCTCGAATGTTCATCTTCATGCCGATCATGATGGCCTACTTCGCCACCATTTACCCGATCGGCGTGTCGGTATACATGATCACGTCGACCACTGCATATATTGGGGAGTACCTTCTGGTGGTGGGCGCTCCGCCGGCATCTTCGACGGCCCCACCGAAGTCCCAGGCGGTGGCGCAGACCGCCAAGGGGGATGGGCGCCGGGTTTCCGGACCTGAGCCGCGGGGGAAGAAGGGGGCAAAGGGCGCGTGAAATCGGCCGAGGGCTCGGGGCGGACCGTCGAAGAGGCGATCAGGGACGCGCTTCGGGTGCTCGGAGCGCGGCGGGAAGACGTCGATCTGATGGTGCTCGACGAGGGGAGCCGTGGGGTGCTGGGGTTGGGATCGCGCAGCGCCCGCGTTCGGCTCACGCTGCTGTCGGCGGTGGAGGAGGGTGACGATGAGGTCCCCGTGGCGCCCCCGACGCCGACGGCTCCTCCCGGGGAACGCGGGGAGCTTGCCGAGCGCATCGTCTCCTCGCTGATGGAGGCGATGGGCTTCCGGGCGACGCTCGAGGCGCGTGAGGAAAGCGAGGTCGTCCACGTTTCGATCACCGGTCCGGATCTCGCCCCGCTGATCGGCCGGCGCGGACAAACCTTGGAGGCCCTGGATCTCCTCGTCAACCTGATCGTGGCCCACCGCTACGGCAGACGGGTGCCGGTGATCGTCGATGTCGAGCGGTATCGGGAGCGGCGGCGGGAAGTGCTGCAGGACATAGCGTGGCGCTTTGCCGAGCGCGTGCGCCGGACCAGCCGCCCGGTGACACTGAAGCCGATGTCGGCAGCCGAGCGGAGGATAATCCACACCACGCTCTCCGAAGATGGGAGCGTCACCACGCACAGCGAAGGGGAAGAGCCGGATCGCTGCGTGGTGATCACGCCACGCGGATCCTCCTCGCCGGTCCAACCGGGTCGGTCCCGGGCCCACCCCGCCGACGACGCCAGGCAGTAGGCCACGTGTCCGTCGGCCGGATCCTCCAGTCCGGCGGGGCTTCCGTGGGGATCACGCTTTCCTCCCAGCAGTCGGACATCCTCGCTCGATATGTCGAGTTGGTTCTGGATTGGCGGGCCCGCGCGAACCTCACCGGAGTTCGAACCCAGGAGGAGGGAGCGCGCGTGCTCGTCCTCGACGCGTTCGGCTGTCTCGTCGCGCTCCCGCAGCGGGGCTCGATCGTGGATCTTGGGAGCGGAGCCGGAACACCTGGGATTCCGATAGCCGTGGCGCGCCCAGATGTCTGCGTCGTGCTCGTCGAGGCGTCCAGGAAGAAGGCGGGGTTTCTCGAGGTCGTCCTCCGCGAGCTCGAGCTGGCAAACGCGGAGGTGCTTCAGACACGCGCTGAAACCTTGGGCCGCTCTCCCGCCCACCGGGGGCGTCACGACGCCGTCACCGCGCGTGCGCTCGCCAGTATCCCGGTGCTGGCGGAGTATGCGCTCCCCCTGCTTCGGATCGGCGGCGTGGCGGTTTTTCTCAAAGGGAGCGGTGCCGCAGTCCAGGCGCGACGCGCCGCGGGGGCGGTGGCGATTTTGGGGGGAGAGGTCCAGGCCGAAGACCCGGTGCTCGCTCCTCGTCCTCTCGTGGTTCTACGGAAGGTCGCGCCCACCCCAGAGCGCTATCCTCGCCGTCCCGGGGTGCCGGCCAGGCGTCCGCTGGCGGTTGATCCTCCCGGCCTGTAGAATCGGTGGGCCGGGTGACTTCCGCTCCAAATTCCTCTGCGTCCAACGCAACTGAAGCTGAAAGGCCTGGCTTGCCCGCGCCGACAGTCACATTCGAGTCTTCACGCACGGTTCATGGCGAATAGTTCGGCGCCGCTATATGATAGATAAGTATCATTACATTGTAATGTAATTAATGTTCGTTCGGCATCGAGGGGGTCCGCGCGGAGGGAGTTCCGGTGGAGGATTTCCTCTTCGGCATAGGGAACTGGTGCTCGATTGCGGTCGGCCCCTCTCGCATTTTACCGGATCGGAGTCGCAGCCCACGGGGAAGACGTTCGCGATCGTCAATCAAAAGGGCGGAGTGGGGAAGACCACCACTGCCGTCAATCTTTCAGCCGCCCTTGCCTCGCTCGGATACGTAATTCTCCTGGTCGATTTTGACCCGCAGGGCAATTCCACGAGCGGCGTCGGCATCTCCAAAGGGGATCTGGCGATGTCGGTTTACGACGTCATCATATCTGGGGACCCTGCCGATCACGTCATCAGGCGGACGTCCACATCCGGTCTCGACATTTTGCCGTCCGACGTTCGTCTAGCCGGCGCCGAGGTGGAGTTGGTCGCCGCGATCGCACGGGAGGCCAAGCTCAAAACCGCGCTCAGGAAGGCCAAAGAGCACTACGACGCCGTGATCATTGACTGTCCGCCGTCTTTGGGTCTGCTGACGATTAATGCCCTGACGGCCGCCGACGCCTGCCTGATCCCCATGCAGTGCGAATACTACGCCCTGGAGGGCCTGTCGTCGCTCCTTACCACGGTCAATTTGATTCTCCGCCACCTGAATTCGGAGTTGAAGGTGGGCGGGGTTCTCCTGACCATGGTCGACTCGAGGATCAAGCTTTCCGATCAGGTCGCCACCGAGGTGCGGCAGCACTTTGGCGACCAGGTTTTTCAGACGGTCATTCCCAGGAGCGTGCGCCTGGCCGAAGCGCCGAGCTATGGGCAGCCTATTTTGACGTACGCGCCTGGATCACGTGGGGCAGTGGCCTATCTCGACCTCGCCAGGGAGTTCGCCGGTAGGGCCGGTCTCCCAACGGCTCAGATGAGGTCGACCGTGGAGCGGATCGAGGCGGCAGTGGTCACAAGCGATCAAGGAGGTGACGACGGCGATGAGCACAGCTAGGCGCGGGCTAGGCCGAGGGCTCGGAGCTCTAATTCCAGGGGCATCGACCGAACAGCCGGCCGGTCTTGTTCAGGAGATCGAGATTGGCTTGCTGGAGGCGAGTCCGTTCCAGCCGAGGCGAGAGATCGGCGGAGCCGAATTCGACGAACTCGTCGCATCTGTGCGGAAACACGGCATCATCCAGCCGATCGTGGCCAGGCCATCTGACGGAGGCTACCAAGTGGTTGCAGGGGAGCGGCGGTGGCGGGCTGCGAAGGCCGCCGGGCTGCCGACCGTTCCGGCTGTGATACGGGAGATTTCCGATCGGGAGGCATTGGAAGTTGCCCTCATCGAGAACCTTCGACGTGAGGACCTCAACCCAATTGAGCGGGCCCGAGCCTATCGGAGGCTAGCGAGCGAGTTCGGAATGACCCAGGAGGACGTTGCGGAGGCCATTGGCGGGAGCCGTTCTGCCGTGGCGAATACGCTTAGGCTCCTAGAGCTCCCTCAGGAGGTTCAGCAGTCCATCGATCATGGGAGGCTTACGGAGGGACACGGGCGGGCGCTGTTGGCGGTCGCCGATCCGAGCCGGCTGCTCAAACTCTGGCAGCACGTGGAGAAGCGTGGGCTATCGGTGAGGGAGACCGAGACCCTAGTCAGGGCCTCGGCGAGAAATGTTTCACGTGAAACAATTGTCAGACGGAACGGCAGTAGGGACCCCGTCCTGGTCGATCTTTCGGCCAGGCTTCACGGCCGATACGGCACGAACGTCAGCATCCTCTCCAAGGGGAAGGCCGGAACGATTCAACTTCACTATTACACTCAGGATGATCTTGAGCGGCTGATCGACATGCTTCTCAGGTGACGCTCACCACTGGATTCTGTCGGCCGCGCACAGATAGTATTACAATACTCGACTAGTTAGATTACACGGACGTAACGAACTCACCGGCATCATGTTCGTCTCGGACGGCCGTGGAAAGAAGCCGGGTAATTGCCCTCGCAAGCCGTCTGATACCCTCTCCGGCCACCTCTTCTGGATTATCCGCAAACGAGATGCGAAGTCCCGCTGGCGGCGGGACGTGCGGCAGGAATAGGTCGCCCATGGCACAGGCTACCCCCTCCTTGAGGCCTTCCTCGAAGGCATCGGATGCAGATACCCCATCGGGAAGATGGATCCAGACGTTAAACCCCGCCGTGGGGTGGGTCCAACCCACCCCCTCCGGCATCGCGTGCTCCAGTGCCCTTAGCAGTGCATCCCGCCTCCGCCGATACGTATCCCGTGCCACCGCTAGGTCCTTTGCGTACTGGGGTGCACAGAGGTACCGCCACAGGGTTCGCTGGATCAGCGGGGACGTGAACCGGTCTGCGACGGACTTGGACTCGATGAGCCGAGCCAAGAGCGGACCTTGGGCCACGACGCACCCGACCCTAAGGCCGGGTATCACGGTTTTGGAGAAGCTCACGACAAGAGCCACATGCCCTCCGGCGTCAAAGGCTTTGATCGCCGCTGGGACCTCCCCCTCGTAGGTGAACTCGCTGCAGCTGTCGTCTTCCAAGATCAGCAAGTTGTGACGGCGCGCGAGGGCGGCCAGCTGGCGGCGCCGCCCCTCACTCATGGTTACGCCCGTTGGATTGTGCGCCGTCGGGATCGTGTACATCAGCCGGGGCCGGTACCGCTCGATCAGGGAGGCGGCGACATCGATCTGCGGGCCCTCCGCGTCTATCGGGACCCCCAGGAGCTTGGCCCCGCGGCCTTCTAGGATGTCCAGCGCGGTGATAAAAGTCGGGCTCTCGACGAGGACATAGTCTCCGGGTCCGACCAGCGTACGCGCGATGAGATCGATGGCCTGCTGCGACCCGGACGTGATCAGGATGTCCTCCGGCCGCGCCGCGATGCCCATGGCGGAGCAATGTTCAGCGATCCAGGTCCGCAGGTGGTAGTCGCCTTGGGGCGTCCCGTACTGCAGAAACCTCGGATCGTCGAGGGCCATCACCCGACTCCAGAGGCGGCCCAGGGCCCGCAACGGAAAGAGCTTGGGATCGGGCGTGCCCGCGGCAAGGGAGATCATGCCGGGCCGACGGCCGGGCCGAAGCAGCGACTGCATTGCGGCGATCCTGGGAGCCCGCAAGTACACCGGCATTGAGGACTGCCATTCGTCGTCCCGCTGCGCCGCTAAGGCGGAAGATTCGTGATGGCGGCCCTCTGATTGAAAAACCGCCTCTGCGGGGGCAACTCTAACGAAGGTTCCCCGTCCGGCGGAAGCGTGGATGAGGCCGTCCGCGGCCAGGGCGTTGTAGGCCTGCACGACCGTAATCGGGCTGACCCCGAGCACTTTTGCCAGGCCTCGAACCGATGGGAGGCGAAATCCCGGGGCGAGATCCCCCGTCCCGATGCGATCGGCGAGGGCCCCGTGGAGTTGTCGGTAGAGAGGGGTGTCCGAACCGCGGTTCAGGCTTATATCCACCTGGCTTCCTTTCTGATGTGGACTCCCTGTATCTATCAGTATCTAGATACTATACGCGTATATTGACAAATAGCTGGGCGAACGTATAATCACATTACCCATAATGCGGCTATAAGTCAACGGATGTTACTAAATACTATAGATAGAAGTCGGTGATTACGGTCTCGAAGAGGTCGAAGTGATGACGCGGGATGAAGCTTTGGGGATCCTGAACGAGCACACAAAGAGCCCGAACCTGCTGAAGCACATGATGGCCGTCGAAGCCGTGATGCGTGCCTACGCGCTCAGGTTTGGGGAGGACGTGGAGACCTGGGGTCTTGTCGGGCTGCTGCACGACATCGACTATGAGGAACACCCGTCCCAGGAGGCGGGACATCCGTTTGTTGGGGCGGGCTGGCTGCGGGAGCGGGGACTCGACGAGTCGTTGTGCCGGGCGATCCTCTCCCATGCCGGGTACAGCGGGGTTCCGCGCGAGACCCGGATGGAGCGGACGCTGTTCGCCGCCGACGAGTTAAGCGGCTTTGTCATCGCCGTGGCGCTGGTCAAGCCGACCAAGTCGTTGGCGGAGGTGGATGTCGCGTCGGTGCGGAGGAAGATGAAAGACAAGGCGTTCGCAAGGGGCGTCCGGCGTGAGGATATCGTCGGGGGCGCTGAGGAACTGGGGGTGCCGCTCGAGCAGCACATTGCCGCCGTGATCACGGCTCTGCAGGGCATCGCCCCCGAGCTGGACCTGGACGGCGGGGGTCGGTAGGTGAACGGTTGCTGAGCGGACCTGGCGGTGCGACGCTCGCACCAAACGGGCAGGATCTGGGTATGGGAGATTTGAGATGGGAGGCGCGGAGATGGCGGATGTCGGTACGATCAAGCTAAAGCGCGGGTTGGCTCAGATGCTAAAAGGCGGCGTGATCATGGACGTCACGACCGCGGAGCAGGCAAAGATCGCAGAAGACGCGGGGGCGTGTGCGGTGATGGCGCTGGAACGGGTGCCCGCCGACATCCGCGCCGAAGGCGGCGTCGCCCGGATGGCGGATCCCCTCAAGATCAAGGAGATCATGGAGACCGTCACGATCCCCGTGATGGCCAAGGTGCGGATCGGGCACTTCGTGGAGGCCCGTGTGCTGGAGGCCCTCGGCGTGGACTTCATTGACGAGAGCGAAGTTCTCACCCCCGCGGACGAGCGGTATCACGTCAACAAGCACCTGTTCAAGGTGCCGTTTGTCTGCGGCTGCCGGGACTTGGGGGAGGCGCTGCGCAGGATCGGCGAGGGGGCGGCGATGATCCGCACCAAGGGCGAGGCGGGGACCGGCAACGTGGTGGAGGCAGTGCGTCACATGCGCGCGGTGATGGACGGCATTCGCCAGCTGCAGGCCACTCCGGAAGAGGAGTTGATGACGGTGGCAAAGGAGTTGGGCGCCCCGTACGATCTGATCCTGGAAACCCGGGCGCTCGGTCGGCTGCCGGTGGTGAACTTCTCTGCGGGAGGGATCGCCACGCCGGCGGACGCCGCGCTGATGATGCAACTCGGGTGCGACGGGAACTTTGTCGGGTCGGGCATCTACAAGTCGAAGGAACCGGCCAAGCGGGCCAAGGCGATCGTCGAGGCGACGACGCATTTTAACGACCCGGACGTGATTGCGCGCGTGTCGGAGGGCATTGGCGAGGCGATGCATGGGCTGGATATCCGTAAGCTCCCCGAAGGAGAGTTGCTGCAGACGCGCGGGTGGTAGTAGTCGGCGGGCGATGACGATGAGGATCGGCGTGCTGGCAATTCAAGGGGACGTGGTTGAGCACCGGGTCATCCTCCGGCGCCTCGCGGTGGAGGAGGTGGAGGTTCGGGTTCCGGGGGATCTCGATGGGGTGGACGGGCTTATCCTGCCCGGGGGGGAGTCCACGACAATCGGGAAGCTGATGGTTCGCTACGGGTTGGACCGGGCGATCCCGGAGCGGGTCGAGCGCGGGATGGGCGTCTACGGAACGTGTGCGGGGATGATCCTTCTGGCGCGGCGCGCCGCAGGGGGAGAGCCGGCCCTTTTGCGGCTGATGGATATTACCGTCACCCGCAACGCTTACGGGCGGCAGGTCGACTCGTTCGAGGCGCCTCTTGAGATCCCGGTGCTCGGGCCGCCTCCGCTCCGGGGGGTCTTTATTCGGGCCCCCGTCATCGATCGGGTGGGGGCGGGGGTGGAGGTTCTTGCCCGGTACGGGAGCCGGCCGGTGCTCGTCCGCGAAGGCCGACTGCTGGTGTCCTCGTTTCATCCCGAGTTGGCCCCCGACGACCGGGTGCATCGGTACTTCATCGAGACGATTCGCGCGGCGGCGTGAGCATCGCAGCGACCACCGCACACGCGGCGCGTTCTCCGCGGTAGGGGCATGCACGCCACCCTCGTCAACGCCGTGGTGGTGCTGATCGGCGGAGGACTCGGGGCCTCCATCGGCAATCGCATCCCGCGGGCGATGCGCGAGACCGTCATGCAGGCGGTGGGGCTGGCGAGCCTGGTCATCGGGGTGAGCATGGCGCTTGGGACGCGCAATATCCTCCTGATGATCCTTACCCTCACCGCCGGCGCGGTGATCGGGGAAGCGCTGCGGCTCGAGGCGGGACTAGAGGCGGTCGGGCGGTGGGCCCAAGGGCGGCTGGGGGTGAAGGCCGGGGGGAGCACCGTCGCCAGGGCGTTCATGACCGGTTCGTTGCTCTTCTGCGTAGGACCGCTCACGATTCTCGGGAGCATCCAGGCCGGGCTGGGACAGCCCCCGGTGCTGCTGTACACCAAGACGTTGATGGACGGCGTATCGTCAATCGCGATCGGGGCAGGACTCGGCGCCGGCGTGATGCTGGCGGGAGGGGTGATCCTTGTCTACCAGGGGGCACTGACGCTCCTCGCCTCGGCCGCGCACACCCTGATGACCGCGGACGTCACCCGGGAGTTCACGGCCACCGGGGGGGTGCTGGTGGTCGGGATCGGGCTGAACATCCTGCGCCTCCAGATGATCAGGGTGGGCAACATGCTCCCGGCCTTGGTGATCGCACCTCTGCTGACCGCGCTCATCCCGCACCTCGCCCCTTTTGTCAGGAGTGTCTGGCCGTTTCACTGAAGGGAGGTCGCCCGTGACTCAGGAGACCAGGACGAAACATCCGTTCCACATGTACGAGGCGATGCAGCGACAACCCGAGACGTTTGCCCGGGTCGTCGCCCGAGGCGGCGCCGCGGCGGGACGCTTTGCCGCTGCCGCGGGTGACTGCGACCGCCTCTTCGTGGTAGGAATTGGGACCTCGCATCATGCCGCGCTTGTCGGGGAGCATCTCGTACGGGCCTACGGTGGGGACCTGCCGGTGTCTGCCCACCACTCGTTTGATTTTGCGCTGTACGGGCCGCGCCTCACGGTGAAGGATGCGGTGATCGGGATCAGCCACCGCGGTAACAAAGATTACACCGCCCGGTCGCTGGCGCGCGCGCGGGAGGCGGGATGCCGCACGGCCCTGGTGACGGGCGAGGGAAACGTGGATCAGCGGCCCGCGACCGACGTCGTCTTCGAGACAGTTCCCCAGGAGCAGTCGTCGACCCACACGGTGAGTTATGTGGGCTCGATCGGCACGCTCGCCCTCATTGCGGCCCATCTCGGGCGTCACCGCACGGGGGCGCGCCCGCTGCCGGACCCCGAGCTGTCCGAACGGATCCCGGGGGTGCTTGGTGTCGCACTGGTGACCGAAGCCCAGATGGCCGAGTGGGCGCGCGCGCACGCCGGGCGCCGCCGGATCTGGGTGGTCGGCGGTGGGCCGGGGGCGATCACCGCGACCGAGATCGCGCTGAAGATCAAAGAGGCCGCCTACCTGCAGGCCGAGGGTCTGGCGATCGAAGCGATGCTCCACGGGCCGTTTCAGTGCACGGAGCCGGAGGATCTCTTCGTCTTGATCGCACCGGCCGGTGCGGCGCAGCCGCGTCTCTTGGAATTCGCCGGCATGGTGACGGACATCGGAGCGGCCTACGTGGTGGTGAGCGACGGGACGCCGACCGCCCTGCAGGCGGGGGCGGCCGGATGGTGTGTCGTGCCGGCGGTCCCGGAGCCCTTTACCGCGTTGACCTGCCTCGTGCCGCTGCAGCTCTTCAGTTACGCCCTGGCGCTCGTGCGGGGCACGAACCCCGATGTGTTCCGCCTCGACGATCCCCGGTTCGCCCACGCCCGCGCCCGGGTGCGGCTGTAGATCGGCGCGGGGGCGCCGTCCTCCCGCGCCTCGCTGTGGCGAGGGGCCGGGCCCCGTCCCCCCGAAGTGGAACTGGGAGGACGCAGCGGAGAGGAGCGTGGGCCCATGCGCGCCGGCCGGTTTGGGTTGCGGATCTGCACCTTCGTGGCGGGGGCGGCCCTGCTGCTGTTCGGGATGGGCGATCGGGTGCACGGCGCCGGCCCGGTCCGCGGGGGCGTGCTCCACATCGCCACGAACGCGGAGCCGGGGACCCTCGATTGGACAGCCTCGACGGCGACGGCGACCCGCCTCGTCGCCTGGCACATCTACGAGACCTTGTTCGCTCTGGACAAGAACTATGAAGTGAGGCCGATGCTGGCTGAGGGCTACTCGGTCAGCGCCGACGGCCTCCACTACACCGTCCGCCTGCGCAAGGGCGTCACCTTTCACACCGGGCAGCCGATGACCGCCGACGATGTCGTCGCATCGCTTGAGCGCTGGGGCAAGATGAGCGGTGGCGGCCGCGAGACGTTCCGATTCGTCAAGCAGGTCACCAAGGTGGATCCGGCCACCATCGAGATCGAGTTGAGCCGGATCTTCACCCCACTGATCGCCAACATCGCGGATCCGAAAGAGGCCGCGATCATCATGCCGGCGAGCCTGGCCGAGTCGAGCGGGCTCAAGCCGGTCAAAGAGTACATCGGGACGGGTCCCTACATGTTCAAGCGGTGGGATCCAGGCCACGAAATCGTCCTGGTGCGCAACCCCAACTATGCCTCGCGCACCGAGGAGTGGGGCGGGTTAACGGGCAAGAAGGTCGCGTACGCGGATGAGATCGACTTCCTCCCCGTGCGGGACGACCAGGTGAGGTTCGACGGGGTCTCCACCGGACAGTACGATCTGGCCTTGGAGCTGCAGCCCGATTTCTTCTCGCAGGTCAAAGCCAATCCACACCTGACGGCCTCTATCGTCAAGGTCTTTACCTGGCGCGCCATCGTGTTCAACAAGGCGCGGGCACCGTTCGGCGACGTACGGATGCGCCAGGCGGTGATGGACGCGATCAAGCCGGCCGATCTCATGGCGGCCGAAGGCCCACACGAATTCTGGACGCTGGATCCCGGACTGTTTTTCCCCGAACAGAGGGCGCTCTACTCGGTTGTCGGGAAGGACGTCTACAACCGACAAAACCTCGAGAAGGCGAAAGGGTTGTTGAAAGAGGCCGGCTACGCGGGCCAGAAGATCGCCGTCATGATGACGAAAGACTACACGTGGAACTACAACCTGACGCAGGTGCTCGTTCCCGAACTCCAGGCCGTCGGCCTGAACGTCGACGAGCAGGTCTACGACTGGCCGACGCTCTTGAGTCGGCGGGCGAAGCCGGAAGGGTGGGACATCTTCATGACGGGGTTCTCGCCGTCGTTCGATCCCACGGCGGTGATCTTCTTCTCCAGCACCTGGCCGGGGTTCTACAAGAGCCCGGCGATGGAGGAGCTGCTGGGCAAGTGGGGCGAGACCCCGCTCACCGACGCGGCCGCGCGCAAGGCGCTGATGGACCAGATCCAGGCCACGTTCTACAAGGAAGTGCCCGTGGCGAAGATCGGGAACGAGTACGGCCTGGAGGTGTACGGCGATCGTCTCCACGGGTACTCGGGCTACTTCGACGTCCGGTTCTGGAACACGTGGGTGACGCGGTAGCCGGGGGCAGCCTGCCGGGGGCGGGGGCGTGTCGCAGTACATAGCCGTTCGCCTCGCCGCGCTCGTGCCGGTGCTGCTGGTGGTTGGCGTCACGGCGTTTCTGCTCCTCCACCTGATCCCCGGCGATCCGGCTTCGGTGATCCTGGGGCCGGATGCCGGCGCGGCCCAGGTGGAACAGCTCCGGCACGCGCTGGGGCTCGACCGGCCGCTCTACGTCCAACTCGTGCTGTGGTTCGGCCGACTGCTGCACGGCAACCTGGGAGAATCGATCTTCCTCCGCGAGGCCGTCACCCGATCTATTTGGGAGCACCTCGGCCCGACGGTCGGCTTGACGGTCCTGGCGGAGACCCTCGCCATCGCTGTGGCCATCCCATCGGGCGTCCTCGCGGCGTGGAAGCGCAACAGCCGGTTCGATCAGATGTTCATGACCGTGGTGCTGCTCGGCGTGTCCATTCCGTCGTTCTGGATGGGGTTGAACCTCATCGCGGTGTTCGCCGTGGCGGCCCGTTGGCTGCCCGTCGCCGGGTATGAACCGCTCCTGAGCGGCGTCGGGCCGTGGCTCCGGCACCTCGTCCTCCCGGCGGTGGCGCTGGCCTTCACCCAGGCCGGATTGATCGCCCGCATGGCGCGCGATTCCACCATCGACGTGCTCGACGAGGACTACATCCGCACGGCGCGGGGCAAAGGGGTGGGCGAGGCGCCGATCTTGGTGAAGCATGCGCTGCGCAACGCCCTGATCCCCACCGTGACGGTGGTGGGCACGAGCCTGGCCAACCTGCTGTCGGGTGCCGTGGTGGTGGAGTCGGTGTTCGTCATGCCGGGGATCGGCAACCTCGTCATCCAGTCCATCAGCCGGCGCGACTACCCGGTTATCGAAGGCGTGATCCTGCTCGTGGCGGTTGTGTACGTGCTGGTCAACCTGACGGTCGATTTGCTCTACGCAGTCATCGACCCGCGGATTCGCTACTAGCCGCATGTGCGCCTCCGGTCCAGCGCACCGCACGGCGGGATCGCGCGCCGCGCTCCGGTGCGCCGATTTGCGCCGGGGGGGGCGAATCGGAATGGCGCGATTCCTGAGGCTGCTCGCCCGCCGCCGCCCGATCGCGCTCGTCGCGTGCATCGTGCTGGGGGGAATCACCCTCGCCGCCCTGATCGCTCCCTGGCTCGGGCTGCCCGCCCCCGACCGGATCGACATGGCCCACCGGCTGCTCGCGCCCGCTCCGGGCCACCCGCTGGGGACCGACAACTTCGGGCGCGACGTGCTCGCCCGGGTCGTCTACAGCGGGCGGGTCTCGCTGCCCATCGGGCTCGCGGTCATGGCACTGAGCACGGCGGCCGGGACGGGGGTCGGCCTGATCGTGGGGTACTACAGGAGGCTGGACGACGTGCTGACCCGGATCCTCGACGGGCTGATGGCCTTTCCCGCGATCCTGCTCGCGATCGCCCTGGTCGCGGCGCTCGGCGTCGGCGCGCGCAACGAAGTGCTGGCGATCGCTCTCGTGTACTTTCCGCGGACGGCCCGGATCGTGCGCGCGTCCACCCTGCAGTTGAAGGGGCGCACCTTCGTCGAGGCGGCGGTGGCGCTCGGCGAGGGAGACGCGAGGATCCTGGCCGGCCACATCCTGAGGAACGCGCTTCCCCCGCTGATCGTGCAGTCGACGTTCGTCTTCGCGGAAGCGATCCTCGCGGACGCCGCGCTGTCCTTCCTGGGGTTGGGGGTCAAGCCGCCGACACCGACCTGGGGGAACATGCTGGACGAAGCGCATGTCTTCGTGGCCCTCGCGCCATGGTTCATCGTCTTTCCGGGCATCGCCATCGTGGTGACCGTGCTCTCGCTTAACCTGATCGGCGACGCCGTGCGGGATCTCGCCGATCCGCACGCGGTGGCCGGGCGGGGACTCGGATAGGGAGGTGCGGAGGTGGTCCGTCCACTGACGATTGCCGCGACCGGGGACTCACTGATGACGATGCGAGTCGCCCCGACGCGGCATCCGGGGTCGCAGGCGCTGATGGAGCTCCTTCGGCCGGCGGACGTGCGATTCACGAACCTGGAGGGGACGCTGCACGAGTTTCGGGGGACGCCCCAGGCGGTGAGCGGGGGAACCTACGTCTGCGGGCATCCTCGATGCATCGATGACCTCAAAGCGATGGGCTTCAACCTCTACGCGGCCGCCAACAACCACATGGGGGACTGGGGGGAGGGGGGTCTCTTCGCCACGATGGAGACCCTGGATCGGGCGGGGGTCGTGTACGCCGGGATCGGGCAGCACCTCCAGGACGCGCGTGCTCCCCGCTACCTCGAGACCGGCGCCGGCCGGGTCGCCCTCCTGGCGACGACGAGCACCTTCCCTCCCCACTCGCCGGCGGGGGAGCAGCGCCCGGACTGCCGGGGGCGCCCGGGGGTCAACCCCCTGAGGTTCCTGGAGACCGTCAACGTCGATGCCGCGACGCTTGCCCAGCTGGCGGACCTCCACCGCCGCCTGGGCCTGGGGGCCACCCGCGACCTGCGCATTCGGTTGGGCTTCGAGCGGCCCGATCCCCCCGGCATCGCGACGTACTTCGACCGGAGATTCCGCCTGGGGGACCCACCCGGGGTCCGGACCGAGCCGCACCCCGCCGACCTGGCGGGAAACCTCACGTGGATCCGGGACGCCCGGAGACAGGCGGATTGGGTGATCGTCAGCGTCCACGCGCACGAGATGCGCAGCGGCAACCGCGAGGAGCCGGCGGAGTTCGTCCCGATCTTCTGCCGCCAGGCCGTGGAGGCGGGGGCGGACGTGGTCTTCGGCCACGGGCCTCATCTGCTTCGGGGAATGGAAGTGTACCGCGGGAAGCCGATCTTCTACAGCCTCGGCAATTATATCTTTCAGAACGAAACCGTCGAGCGCCAGCCCGCCGACTTCTACGAGCGGTTGGGGTTGGGGCCCGAGGCGACGCCGGCGGACGCGTTCGACGCCCGGGGGGCCCGGGGGGGGTTCGCCGCCGATCCGCTCTACTGGGAGTCGATCCTCCCAATCTGTCGGTTCGGACGGGAGGAGCTCGAGGAGGTGCGGCTATACCCGATCACCCTCGGCCACGGGCTTCCCCGGCCGCAGCGGGGGATCCCGGTTCGGGCCGCGGAGCCGGCGGGCAGGGCGATCATCGAACGGGTGGGTCGACTCTCGCCCGCGGTCCGGATCGCGTGGACGGGCGAAGGGTTTGGCCAGGTCCGGTGGTAGGCGGCAGGGGGGAAGCGGCCGCTACGGGATTCCCCACTTCGCGGCGACGTCGGGGTTGGTTGCGTACAGGCCGATCACCTCGCCCTGCGCCACGATGTGGCCCGTCATCGCCTTGAGCGCCTCGGGCCCGGTAAACTTTCCCGGCAGGTCGAGCTTGGCGACGTCGAGGGCGTAGACGGCGAAGTGATAGTGGTGCACGATCTCATCGTTCCACGGTGGGCACGGGCCGTCGTAGCCGCCGTAGTCCCCCTCCATCTTTGGATCTCCGGCGAAGCCCTTGGTGTAGTCGTTGATGCCGCGGACGCCGAACTTGGCCGGCCCGGCCTTCTTGCCGCGAGGGGTGATCCCGTTGGAATCGGCCCCCGCGGGCAGGGCGGTGGTGCCCGAAGCGATGTCCACCAGCACCCAGTGATAGAAGTCCATGCGCTTCAGTGTGGCGGGGAGGACCTTGCCTTCGACGTTGGCGTCGGTGAAGACCGACGGAACGTCGGGGTCAACGACAATGATGGCGTAGGACTTCGTGCCCGCAGGGGCCCCCGACCAGCTGATCGCGGGATTCCTGTTGCCGGCGAAGGTCACGTGGCCTTGCCTGGCTCGGGCGCAGAACGCAAACTCGCGGGGGATCGGGCCGTCAGGTTTGACGCCGCCGACGGAGACCGTGAGCGTCCCGGCCCCCGCTGCCGGAGCGGCGAGCCCGGCACAGACCGCCAGGAGTGCGATTCCCCGGATCCCGTGCCTGATGTGGGCCATTCCCCGTCTCCCTCATCCCCGTGTGCTCACCGTCTTCGCCGGCGAGACCGCGGCCGGCCCCGGCCGGTGCCTCCAGGCGTCGCGCAGGAATCTCAGCCAGTTGCCGTGCATGATCGCTTCGATGTCGCGCGGGGGGTATCCCTGTCGCTCGAGCAGCCCCACGAGCCGCTGAAGGTCCGCGATCGTGTCCAGGTCGTGGGGGGAGCCCTCGCGGCCGAACCCGCCGTCGAGATCGGTGCCGATCGCCGCGTGGGCGCAGCTGCCGGCCAGCTGGCAGATGTGATCGATGTGGTGCACGACGTCGGCCAGCGTGACGCGGCGGTTGTCGTCGCCGTGGCGCCATCCGGGGACGATCATCCAGCAGTCCATGGCGACGCCGATCACGCCCCCGCGCTTGACGATCGCGCTGATCTGCTCGTCCGAAAACTGCCGCTGATGCGGCACCAGGGCGCGGCAGTTGTTGTGGCTGGCGTGGACCGGCCCGGAATACCGCTCCAGTGCCGCCCAGAACGCCTGGTCGGAACAGTGCGTGAGGTCGAGGATCACCCCGCACCGCGCCATCTCCGCCAGGAGCGGCGCTCCGAGCTCCGTGAGGCCCTCTTCCGTGCCGGTCCCCCCCGCGTACCGGCCCGGGCCGTAGTGGGTGGGGCCGAGGAGGCGCAGGCCCCCTCGCTCCCATTCCTCGAGTTGCGCCGGCTCCAGGATGGGGTCCGCCCCCTCCATCGCGATGACGAATCCCAGCGGCGGCGTCGGCTCGGGGGCGTCGCCGGGGTGCGCGGCGTCCCACGCCGCCCACTCCGCGATGTGCGCCTCGAGCCGTGCGGCATCGTCGATGATGCGGATGTGCCCCTGGCGTTCGAGCGCGCGGTAGAAGGCGAGCTGCCCCTTGGCGATCCCGTAGGCCTGCGCCGGGGTCGGGTAGTCGATGTGCGGCACCGGGCGGCCGGTTGATCGGGCGATGAGCGTGGCGAAGGCGAGCGCGATCCGCCCCCGGCGCATCTCGGGGAACGCGACCGTTCCCACGCCGCGCCCCTTGCCCGGGGTGTAGTTTTCCTGCGCGCGAATCGTATAGGCGGAGGCGAGCAGGTCACGGTTCCACTGCAGCGCGTTCATCGAGAGGTCGAGATGGCTGTCGACGATCAGCATGGCGTGCTCCCCCCTGCGCTTTGACGGTGGAGCGGGCACCCTCGACCGCGAGGGACGCGGTCATTCCTCCGGGATGCGCTTCGGCACCGTCCCGCTGGACCGGGGCCCGGACACGGGTCCACGGTCCGCTGCGCCCTGCCGTTCATTCCCGCTCCGGGTTTCCGTGGCGCTGCGCCGCGGCCCACTCCGCGATCTCCCCCACCGTGGCCCACCAGACCCCCGGCGTGCCCCGGATGTGGCGGATGAGTTGCTCCAATCCCCTGAGCCGCCCGGCCCGCCCCGAGATCCAGGGATGCATGGTGAGCACGAAGCAGCCGTTTTCGTCGACCAGACCGTCGAACTCTTGTGCCCACAGGCGGATGACGCGATCGGGATCGGCGATGCCATTGCTCGAGCCATAGACGTGCCGGTAGAAGGGCGCATCGTCGAGCAGCCACTGGACGGGAACCTCCACCAGCGGGCCGGCGGGGGTCTCCAGGTCGTAGGGAATGTCGTCCCCCATCAGAGAACTGTCATAGGTGAATCCGTGCTGCTTGAGGAGCATCGGCGTCCCGACGTTCAGCTCCCACGACGGCGACCGATACCCCGTCGGTCGGATGCTGAGCTGCGATTGCCAGATCTCGAGTTGGTCCTCCAGCACCCGTTTTTCTTGAGCGGCATCCAGGGTGTCCAGGGTCTCGTGCACGTTGCCGTGAGCGCCGAGTTCGTGGCCCGCGTCGCGAATCGACCGGATCGCTTCCGGGTGGTGCACGATGGTGTATCCGGGGACATAGAAGGTCCCCCGCAGTCCGTACCGATCCAGGAGGCGCAGAATCCGGGGAATCCCCGTCCGGGGTCCGAATCGGCGCTCCTCCATGTCTGCGAGTTGGCGTTGCGCCTTCTCCGGGTTCCGGAACACGTGCGCCGCTTCGGCATCGGCGTCAAAGCACAGCGCGACGGCGCAGCGGTGTCCGTCGGGCCAGCGATAGCGCGTCGTCCATCCCTCCTTTATCGCCGGTCCCCCTCCGGACGGCGCGGGAGTTCGCCCGCGCCTCGTGGGACGCGCATCAGCGGAACGCCCCCCGGGCGGCCCCCCACAACAGCAGGACCCCCAGCAGGATCCGGTACCAGACGAAAACCCAGGTCGTGTGCGCTTTCAGATAGCGCACCAGCGCCCACAGGGCGAAGTACGCGGAGGCGCTGCCGGACGCCAGGCCAAGTGCCAGCAGCGCCCACCCATGCGCGTGGAGCCCCGCCTTCCGGAGGGCCATCAATTCGACCAGGCCGGCCAGCACGATGGCGGGCAGCCCCAACAGGAATGAGAACCACGCGGCCGTGGCGCGCTCCATCCCCAGCGCCAGCCCGGTGGTCAAGGTGGAGCCCGACCGAGACACCCCGGGCACGAGGGCGAACGCCTGGGCGATCCCGACCGAGAGGCAGTCCCGGAGGGTCAGATCGGCCCACACCCGTTTGGCTTGACCGGTTTTGCGCTGCCCGTAACGCTCCGCGAGCGCCAAGAGGATGCCCATAATCACGCATGCCCATCCGATCACGACGAGGCCCCTCAGGGGGGAGGCGCACCCCTCAAGTGTCTTCTTCAGGGCGAGCCCGGCGATGGCGATCGGCAGCGTCCCGATCAGGATCCCCACCGTCATCTGGAGCGAATGATCCCGCCAGTCCCCGCGCTTCGCGGCGGTCGCCGCCCGGCCCGCAATGCGGAGGGCGTCGCCCCCGAGGAAGATCGCGACGGCGAGCAGGCTGGCCAGCTGCATCGCCGCGGAGAAGGCCGACCCGGGGTCCGGCCACCCCAGCAGGCTGGGAATGACACGGAGGTGCGCCGTGCTGCTGATGGGGAGCAGTTCGGTGATCCCCTGCACGATGCCCAGCACGATGATTCGCACCGGCCCGAGCTGGGTGAAGCTCGTATTGACCTGGGCCGTTTCGCTGCAGGGGATGGGCGGGAGCGGCGTCATTGGGGATCTCCTTGAAGCATCCGCCAAACCCGGTCGGGGCTCAGCGGCAGATTGAGCGCACCGCTGCGGCGCGGCCGCAGCGCGTCCTCGACCGCGTTCGCGAACGCCGGGGGCGCCCCGATCGTCCCCGACTCGCCAATCCCCTTGGCGCCCAAGGGGTTGAGCGGGGAGGGCGACTCGACGGATTCCGAAACGAACTCCGGCAGGTCGGCCGCGCTGGGCACAGCGTAGTCGAGGAGCGATGCTGTGAGGATCTGGCCGTCGTCACCGTAGACGACATGCTCGAACTGCGCCTGGGCCAGGCCCTGCGCGAGGCTGCCGTGGACCTGGCCTTCGACCAGCAGGGGGTTGACCACCCGCCCGCAGTCATCCACGGCGGCGTACCGGAGTACCTCGACCTGGCCGGTGTCCCGATCGACCTCGACGACGGCGACGTGCGCGCCCGACGGGACCGTCGGGCGTGCGAGCGCAAACCGGGTCGCGCTCTCGATACCCCGCGCCTCCGCCCCGGGAGGGTGCAGGCTTCCCGTCCGGGCGACTTCGGCGAGGGTGATCGCCCGCGTGGGGGCACCCCGGACCGCGGCGGTTCCATCGGAGAGGACGACGTCGTGTGGGGCGGCTTCGAGGAGGGCCGCGGCGGCCGCGAGGATCTTCCCCCGTAGTTCGGCGGCCGCCACGGCCACGGCAGACCCCCCGATCGAGAGCGAGCGGCTGCCGTAGGTGCCGACCCCCGCGGGGATCGCGTCCGTGTCCCCGTGCACGACCGCCACACGCTCGGGGGAGACCCCGAGCGCATCCGCAGCAATCTGGCTGAACGCGGTTTCGAGCCCCTGCCCGTGCGGAGAGGAACCCGTGAGCACGGTGATGCCGCCGCTGGGATCCAGTTGGACCACGCCGCTCTCCCACAGTTCGCCGCCGCCGGCGACCTCGACCCACGTGCTGAGGCCGACCCCGATGGGGCGTCCCCCCAGGCGGCGCCGCCGCGCCTGCTCGGCTCGCCAGTGTTCGTACCCTGCGAGTGCAAGGGCTCGGTCGAGCAGGGCGGGGTAGTTCCCAGAGTCGTGGACAAGGCCGGCCGCACTCGTGTGGGGGAAGGCGGTGATGAAGTTCCGGCGGCGCAGCTCGGCCGGGTCGAGCCCCACCCGCTCCGCCACGAGATCCATGATCCGCTCGATGTAGTAGGCTGCTTCGGGACGCCCCGCTCCCCGGTAGGGACCGGTGGGAGCCTTCGTCGTCGCGACCCCGCGCACGCGGTAGCGGACGTGCGCGATTCGATAGGCGCCGAGCCCGACCAGTGGTGTCTGGGCCGGGATCGAGGCGGTGACCGATAAGCAGTAGGCGCCCAGGTCGGCGAGGACATCGGCGTCCACCGCCATCACCGTGCCGTCCCCGGCGGCCGCGGCGCGGATGCGCGCGCGCTGCCCGCGTCCCTGGGTCATCGTCCGGAGGTTCTCCAGGCGATCCTCCGCCCACTTCACCGGGCGGGTGTGGCAGCGGGCCAGGAGGGCCGCCAGAACCTCTTCCGGATAGACGCTGCCCTTCGCGCCGAAGCCGCCTCCGACCTCGGGCGCGACCACGCGGACGCGGTCCCGGGGGAGGTTGAGGATCGCCGCGATGGTGGCGCGGGCGCCGTGCGGTATTTGGGTGGAGAGCCAGATCTCGACGCGATCGGCGCCCGGATCGTAAGCGGCCACGACGCCCCGGCATTCCATGGGGACCGCGGCCAACCGGGGCTGCTCCAGCGTCGCCTCGACCACGACCGCCGCACCGCGGAACGCTTCGTCCGGATCGCCGCCGGACACCGTGGAGGTGAAGACCAGGTTCGACGCGCGGCCGTGGTGCAACACGGGAGCTTCCGGAGCGAGGGCGTCTGCCGGATCCATGACCGCGGGAAGCACCTCGTAGGCGACGCGCACGTGTTCCGCGGCGTCTTCGGCGGTGTACCGGTCCTCGGCCAGGACGGCCGCCACCGGCTCGCCGACGTAGCGCACCGTCCCATCGGCCAGCAGCGGGTGCGCGACGCTTTCCAGTCCCAGAAACGCGCGCACGGCTGGGATTCGCGGGACGGGGGCGGGCAGGTCGGCCGCGGTGATGATCGCGACAACGCCCGGCCCCCCGCGCGCCCCGCGGACGTCTACCTCCACGAGACGGGCGTGGGCGTGGGGCGATCGGACGAACGCGAGGTGGAGCATTCCCTCCAGGCGGATGTCGTCCACGAACCGGCCGGCGCCTTTGAGCAAGGAACGGTCCTCGCGCCGGCGCAGGGGGGAACCCACGTACGGCATCCGGCAAGCCTCCCAGCGGGGGTGGCGGCGACTCCCTGCTGCGGAAGGTTCGCCTCCGGGTCCGTCGAAGCCTCCGCAGAGCTCTCTTGGGGAGAAGGAGGGGCCAATGCGGCGACGGCGGACGGCACAGGCCCTCGGGGCCGACCCCGAGACGCACAATGTCGTTCAGGCGGTCTACCTCCGCCAGGTGCGGGAGGTCGGCCAGGCGATCCATAACGTCGTCTTCGACACCCTCGGCGTCTTCAAGGATCCCGCGACCTAGGTCGCCGCGGTGGCCGAAGCGGCGCCCGGCGGCGCGACGTTCTAGCCGCGGCATCCGCTATCGATCCGGCGGGGCCGCGTGCAGGTCCGCAATCTGCGCCGCCGCGGCCTCGCTCGCGCGCGCCAAGTCCGCGCGCTCCGCTCCCGGGACGGCGATGGGGGTACCGATGCGCACCGCGATGGGCCGGAGGCGCGGGAGTGTCCGGCCGAGGGGGAGCGCGTCCGCCGTTCCCACGAGCGCGACCGGGACGAGCGGCACCTGAGTGCGGGCGGCGAGCAGCGCCGCACCCTGGTGAAACGGGCGAAGCCGACCGTCGGGGCTGATGCCCCCTTCGGGGAAGACGATCAACAGCGCTCCACTCCTCAATGCCAGCAGGGAGCGCTTGAGCGCCGTTGCGTCAACCGCGCCGCGGCGCAGCGGGATGGCCAGCGGACCGTACGCCCGCATCACCACCCCCACCCCCGGCATTCGCCACAGCTCTTCCATGGCGAGGAACGCCGGCTTGCGGGGAAGCGAGAGGGGCAGAATGATGGGGTCGAGCCAGCTCTCGTGGTTGGCGACGAGCACCGCCCCTCCGCGTGGAAGCCGCTCCACGCCGGTGACCTTGAGGCGGAACAGGGCGGCCGCCAGCGCCCGGACCGCGGCGCGAAGCCCGCGATACACGATCCCGTCGATTGGGCTCCTCACCGGGCCGGCCCCGGTCCTACGATGTCACCACCGGGTCCCCTGGCTGGATCAGCCCGCCGGTGAGGATCTGGGCCCGGAGTCCCCCCCGATGAACGAGCCCGGCCCGTGCCCCTTCACCCGAGAGGTGGTCGAGATGCCCGCGCGGCTGGCACAGACGGATCCCCCGCAGGCTGATGGGACCGATGGTGAACTCGCGGCCGACGAGATGGGCGAGCGCGACGCCGGCGTGCGGCCTGATGTGGACGGAAACGACGGCGCCTGTGGACACGAATCGGGCTCCCTTCGCCGGGGGGCATGAGGCGGCCGGTCGGATGCGCCCCGTAGCTTATTTTTGCAATGGCGATCCAGATCCTCCGAGACCGGCGGCGCGGTGAGAGTCGGGGAACGCGCATGTCTGTGGTTGCGGATCCCGCCCGGGACCGGCGCGCCGGCGAGGCACGGAAGGAGGCCCGATGACGATCACGGGCGCACGGCAGCACGAACGTAGGGTGCCCGCGCAGCGGACCGTTCGACGCGGTGCGCGGACGAACGAGGGTTTCCGCCGTCCTCCCGCCGTCTTGCGCCGTAAGGCCGCCCGTCTCGATCGGATCCTCGAGGCCCACTACGGACGGCCAAAGCCCCGGGCGCGGCGGGATGCGGTCTCCACGCTCGTCCACACGATCCTTTCCCAAAATACCAGCGACGTCAACAGCCGACGGGCGTTCGAGCGGCTGCGTGCGAAGTTCCCCTCGTGGGAGGCGGTGTGCGACGCGCCGGTGGAAACCGTCATCGAGGCCATCCGTGTCGCGGGATTGAGCACCCTCAAAGGGCCGCGCATCCAAGGTGTCCTGCGGCGCATGCTCGCAGAGCGCGGCAGGCTTTCGCTGGATTTTCTCCGGCGGTGGCCCATCGATCGCGCCAAGGCCTGGCTGCAGGGTTTCGATGGCGTGGGCCCCAAAACCGCCGCGATCGTGCTGATCTTCGGGCTGGGGAGGCCGGCCTTCGCGGTCGACACCCACGTCTACCGCGTCGGACGGCGCGTCGGGCTCATCCCTGCAGGTCTCTCCGTGGCGGCCGCGCACGACTGGCTCGAGGGGGTTATCCGGCGCGAGCGGTACGGGCCGTTTCACCTCTTGCTCGTTCGCCACGGCCGGGAGATCTGCGGGGCCCGCCGGCCCCGCTGCGGGGTGTGCCCGGCCCGCCGAGCGTGCGATTTCTATGCGCGGTGGGCTGATCCGCGCTCTGACTCGGTACCCTGAACACGTCCGGGGCGCTTCCACGGGGGCCCACGCGCCGTTTCGGCGAAGGCATATCGATTGACAAAGTCAACTAACTAGTTAACAATGTCAAGTATAGTAGTGCGGGTCCGAGGGGGACGGCGATGGCCGAGGCGGACTTCGACCGGCGCGTGGAAGCCGTGCGGCGCTTCAACCGGTTCTACACCGGGCAGATCGGCGTGTTGAACGACGGATATCTGGAGAGCCCGTTTTCCCTGACCGAGGTGCGCGTGCTGTATGAGCTTGCTCACCGCGACGAGGCCACGGCGAGCGAGTTGGCCAGGGAGCTGGGCCTGGATGCCGGATATCTGAGCCGCATCCTGCGGAGCTTCCAAAAGCGCGGCCTGATCGACAAGGAACTCTCAGAGGTTGATGGCCGGCAGAGCCTCCTCGGGCTGACCAAGCGCGGGCGCGACGTTTTCACCCCCCTCCACGCCCGGGCTCACGCCCAGATCGGCGCGATGTTGAGTCGCCTGCATCAGGGCGACCAACGTCGTCTGGTCGAGGCGATGCGCGCGATTGAGGAGGTTCTCGGAGGCCGCCCCGCGTCGAAGGCTGCGTACCTCCTCCGCCCCCACCAGCCCGGCGACATGGGCTGGGTCATCCACCGGCACGGCGTGCTGTACGCTCAGGAATACAAATGGGATGAGCAGTTCGAGGCGTTGGTCGCGGGCATCGCGTCAAAGTTCATCCAGCACTATGATCCCAAGCGCGAGCGCTGCTGGATTGCCGAGAAAGACGGGGAAATCGTCGGCTCGGTGTTCCTGGTCAAACACTCGAAGACGGTCGGACAGCTTCGCCTGCTCCTGGTCGAGCCGAAGGCACGCGGGCTGGGCATCGGCGTCCGCTTGGTTGACGAATGCCTGCGATTCGCCCGACGGGTGGGGTACCGAAAGGTCATGCTGTGGACCAACAGCGTGTTGAAGGCCGCCCGTCACATTTATGAAAAGGCCGGGTTCCGTCTGGTCCACGAGGAGCCGCACCACAGTTTCGGCCATGATCTGATCGGCGAGACGTGGGAGGTGGAGTTGTGACCGGTGTGCAGACCGCCTGCGCACCCCGCGCGGTCGATGCCTGTCCCCCCCGGCCACATCGCTGACGGCGCTGCTCCCGCGCCGCGCCCCTCGCTGACGCGGGTGCCGGCGGCGGCGGCGGCCGCCACCGGCATCCTGGTCGGTTCCGGGATCGTCGCCACGCGGTTCGTCATCGGCCAATCGAGCCCGGCCTCCCTGGCCCTGTTGCGGTATCTCATCGGGTTCTGCTGCCTGCTGCCCGTCGTGCTCGTGTCCCCCCGCGCACGCTTCGAACGACGCGATCTGCTGCCGATCGCGCTGCTCGGGATCACGCAGTTCGGGATCTTAGTCACGCTGTTGAATTACGCGTTGCAGTTCATCTCCTCCGCTCGCGCCGCTCTGATCTTCGCCACGATGCCGTTGCTGACGATGGTGCTGGCGGCCGCGTGGGGGCACGAGCGGGTGACCTGGACGAAGTCCCTGGGAGTTCTCTTGACCCTCGCCGGGGTCGGGTTCGCGCTGGGGGAGCGGGCCGTTGCTGGGGCGGGGGGCGCCGCCGAGTGGATTGGTGACGCTGCTGTGTTCGCGAGTGCCGCGAGCGGGGCGGTCTGCAGCGTCTTGTACCGTCCCTACCTGCGAAAATATCCGACACTGTCGGTGAGTGCGTTTGCCATGCTCGCTTCGGTTGTCTTTCTCGCCTTCCTCGCCGGGGGGGAGGGGTTTTTCAGTTCACCGCCGCGCTTGACCACGGGCGGGTGGCTGGCGGTCGGCTTCATCGGGGTCAGCAGCGGCATCGGGTACTACCTCTGGCTGTGGGCGCTGAATCACGCGACACCGACCAGGGTCACCGTGTTTCTGGCGCTCAGTCCCATTACCGCGACGGGAATGGGGGCTCTGTTCCTCGCAGAAAAGATCACCGCGCTGTTCGTGGTGGGGCTGGTCAGTGTGGCCTTGGGGCTGTGGCTGGCGCACCGGCAGGACGGCGCGGCGGATGGACCGGTGGCTTCGCCGTGAGGCCGGCCGATCGCGCGCGGACACGCCGCCGCATCACGTTCCGCGCCGCTTGGCCAGGTTCTCGAACCGGCTGAACTCCTTGTGGAAGAAGAGTTCTATGCTGCCGATCGGACCGTTGCGGTGTTTGGCGATGATGATTTCGCAGACGTTCTCTTTGTTCTCCTTCTGGGCTTTGTCGACGTCGTAGTAGTCCTCGCGGTACAGGAACATGACGAGGTCCGAGACCTGCTCGATTTCTCCGGAATTGTGACTCACTATCCCGTCCGCCAACCACGACGCCGGCCCCGGCACGGTAAGATCGAACACTTCCTCTACCCCGGCCGGCTCAACGGCCACCACGCCGTCCCAGGACAGGTTGGCGGTCGCGTCGGGGGACGGGATCGCCTCGTCCCGGAGGCTTGCAGGCGCCGGGACGGCGTCGCGGGGCGGGAGGAGGCCTCGGTGGGGAGACGCTCCCGGGTCCGTCCCGGATGTGGCGGCCGGCAGGCGGCGCGGGACCGCCGCGGTCGCTCTTTGCTTGTGGCCCGCCGCCACGAGACCGGGGTGGGTTCGAGCGATCCCAAGCCGGTCGCCGACGATCAAGTCCTTGACGCGGACCCATCCCGCGGTGCCGTACAGGCGATGCATCGGGGTGGCGCGGATGGAACGGCCGCTCGCCAACCGGACCTCAAAGAGAGGCCGGGGCCCCACGGCCCAAACGAGATCGGCCCGCGCGGGGAGAACGCGCCCTTCGGGCGATAGGGCGAGCACGGACGGTGTGGTCCCAACGAGATCCCGAATTGGCACCCGCCGCCCATCGGCGAGCCACACGGGCGTATTCCCCGTCACGCATTCTCGCAGGTGGCTGAGCATCGGCCGTTTTGATCCCAGGGTCTCCACGGCCCGGCTGAGCTGGGAGACCGCGATGATGGGGATGTCGAGCTCCTTGGCGAGCGACTTGATGCCCCGGGCGATCTCGCTCAGCTCCTGAGTGCGGTTCTCGGTATGCTTGTAAGACTGGATCAACTGGATGTAGTCGATCACGATCAGCCCCAGCCCGTGCTCCGCTTTCAACTTCCGGGCCTTGGCCCGCATCTCCATGACCGAAAGGCTCGCCGAATCGTCGATGAAGATCGGCGCCTCGCTGAGGTTGCCCATCGCCCGGGCGAGCTTCCGCCAGTCCTCGTCGGCGAGATACCCCGTGCGGAGCTTGGTGTTGTCCACCCGAGCCTCGGAGCAGAGAATTCGTTGCACGAGCTGTTCCTTGCTGGTTTCGAGGCTGAAAATCGCGACCGGGATCTTGTGGGTGAGCGCGGCATGTTGTGAAATGTTGAGCGCCAACGTGGTGTTGTGGACGCAGATGTCGTTGGCCACAAAGTTGTGCGTTTGGGGGATGGTGAGATCATAGACCTGTTTCGGTCCGACCCACCCGATCGACGTGATCTCGTCCCAGCAGACATCGCCGGCCGGGAGGCGTTCTGGATCTTTCGGCATCGCCGCCCGGACGCCAGGGCGGCCGGACACGGCACCAGGATCGGGGCTCGACGTGCGGTCGGGGGCGTCGGGGAGGGCGCGCACCTTTTCGATCTGCCCCTCCTTCCCAAAGATCCCGATGTCGCGCGCAAAGGCCCGGACGGCTCGCGGATCGGCTATCTGGAGCCGCCAGGACGAACGGCGTGCCCCGGGGTGCGCGACGGCGCGTTTCCGCAGTCGCGAGATGATCCCGAAGCGGAGCAAGAGGTGCTGGACCTGTTTCCCCATCCGCTCGCTGGGGGTCGAATACCCGATGTGCGCCGACTGGCCCGCTGTGATCCCTACCCATCCGTTGGTGGCGAAGAGGCGGTTCAGAAACAGCGCGAGTTGCGAGCGCGGCAGGGTGAACACCGCCGGCGGAGTCGACCGGCGGTGCGCGTCGTTGCCCCGCGCCGTGTGTTCGATGAGCCAATGAGCCAGAACGCCTTGGGTGTTCCCGCCGCCTGGCATCGAGTGACCCACCGAGCGTCGGATCCAGGCGGAGCTGACGATGAGCTCCCGATCGCGCCCTCGGACAGTTTTCAACGCCCGGACCGCCGCCTCGAAGTCCCGGACGATCCTGGCGTCGGCGTTGGCGGGCAGGGCGTTCCCGCTGGCGCGCCCGCCCCCGGCGAAGTACGCAAGCAGCTTGACCTCACACTCGCGGAGCGGGCGACTGCCGAAGGTATCGACCTTGCTCGGCACGGCGACGCGCTCTCCGGCACGGAGGGCGGACAGGGGGAGCCAGCCCGCGGGCGTCAGGAACGGGTGGGCGGCGGTGCACTCGACCGCCCGGCCGAGGTATGTTGTTACCCGAAACACCGGTTTGACTCCGTCGTCGACAAACGCCGACGGCTCGGTCCATCTGAACTTCCCATCGCCTCCGAGCGTCATGAGCCGTCCTTCGCGCCGTCGGTAGATTTCCTCGATGGTGGCCAGGCTGCCGTCCTCGAGCAGGATCTCCGAATCGGCACTGAGGCATTTCCCGACGCTCGGCCTGGCCGCCACGATGACCATGTCGGCCGGTTGGAGCCCGGAGGTCAGCATATCGAAGTCCGAAAAGCCTGTCGCGACCCCGGTGACGGTCCCCTTCTCCCGGTAGCGCTGGTCGATTTTCTCGAAGCTCGCTTTGAGGATCTCCTTGATCGTTTGGAAATCCTGAATGTTGCGGCGCGCGGCGATGCCGTAGACGAGCTTCTCTGCCTGGTCGATGAGGTCCGACACATCGTCTGCGCCGTCGTATCCGAGCGAGGCGATCTGCGTGCCCGCGGTGATGAGAGCGCGCAGCATGGCCTTTTCCAGGACGATCCCGGCGTAGAATTCGACGTTGGCGGACGTGGGCACCGTGTTCGGCAGGGAGGTGAGATAAGTGGCGCCCCCGATGTCTTCCAGCTTGCCCATGCTGGCGAGCTTGTTGGTTACGGTAATGAGGTCGACCGGTTCGCCGCGCTCAAAGAGGTCCAGAATCGCCGTGTAGATCGTCCGATGCAGGTCGCGGTAGAAATCTTCCGGCCGGAGCGCCTCAACCACACGTGCGATCGCATCGCGATCGAGCATCATTGAGCCGAGCACGCTCTGCTCGGCGTCCAAATTCTGAGGGGGGATGCGCGGTTCGACTGGCCGGGTGATGCTCACCTGTGGGGGCCTCCGTGGGGGTCGTCGAGGCCATTATACAAACATATGTTCGGTATTGTCAATGCCCCTTTGCCCAACCGTCATCATGGAACGAATCTCCTCAATGCGAGATGAACGTTGTGGATTCCCTTCAGGACTACCTGGGGATTCATCGGTTTTTTCTTGTGGAGGGCGGGGAATCGGTGTGGAGGATGTGCGTAAGCTGGGGATGGCGGCGGCTCAGGCGGTCCCCACCACGTTCACCTCGACCAAGGCACTGATCTTGGGGTGGATATGAACGGGGATTCGATAGAAGCCTGTGACCTTGATGGGCTCGGGGATCTCCACCTGCTTCTTGGAGATCTCGATCCCCTTACGGAGGATCGCCGCCGCGATGTCCTGGGCCGTCACCGAGCCGAAGAGCCGTCCGCCCTCCCCGGCCTTCGCCGGTACCTCGATCACCAACGCTTCGAGCTGAGCTTTAAGGGCCGCCGTCTGCTGGAGGATCCGGGTGTCGCGCTCTTGCGCCGCCGTCCGGGTCTTCTGGAGATTCTGGAGGTTTGCCTCGGTCGCCAGCGCCGCCAGGCCGCGAGGCAGCAGGAAGTGGTGGGCATACCCCTCTTTCACCTCGCGGATCTCGCCCGTCCGGCCGAGCGAGGGCACGTCCTGAAGGAGGATGACCTTCACTGCGGATGGGCCGCCTTCGCCTGGGGTGGGGTCTCTGCGGGCGGCAGGGACGTCTCGACGCGGGTGTCCGGGCCTTCGCAGTGGGGTGACCGCGCGAGATGGCGATAGTCATGCCACGTATCGAGGATGCCGACCATCGCCAGCGCGAGTTGCGGCAGGAGCCCCGCGGTAAAGAGCAGCACCAGGACCAGGATCTGTGCGATCCGGGGGATCTGTCGGGTGTTCATCCAGGTGATCCCCACCAGCGCTCCTTGAAAGCCGAAGACGAACAGCGTAAGGATCATGGCGTTCCACACCGCACCGTTGAGCGCCGCGACCCAATGGCTGGCCACCGACAAAGCGCAGAAGGTCCAGAGCATCGCCGCGGCGAGCGGCGCCGACAGGCGCCAGGTGAGGATGGCGGGGACCCCCGGGATCTCGTGGCCGATCCGGCGGAGAACCGACCGAGCCAGCGCGTAGCATAGGTAGGCCCAGAGGAGCGCCCCTAGGGCCAGCATGACCGGGAGGAGCGTCCGGATCAGTTGAGGGAAGGCCGCGGGATCACAGTGGTGCTCGCCGCACGTGGCATCGACGAGGGCGCGCAGCTGCTCGACCTGCTGCGGCGGGGCGCCCAGGCGCTGTTGAAGGGAGACCGCCATCTGCATGCCCTGCACCTGGGTCTGGATGAACTGGTCGAGCACGTCTTGGTGGAGCACGGTCATCGTCAACCCCACCGCTGCGATTGACGACGCGAGAAACGCCGCCGCCCCGACGAGCACGGTCAGTTGTGCGCCGATCCTGCGTCGCACCCCCCAACCCAGCGCCAGCCCGAGCGGCGCGAAAACGCCCGTGATGGAGAGGGCGTTGAGCGGGCCGACGAACTGCAGCAGGATCAGGCCGGCGACGACCGCGGCGAGCACCGCGGTCCGGAGCCCCCAGCGAATCACGAGCAGCATGACCGGGATGGGCGCGAGGAGGACGCCGACGAATGGCGCGACCAGACCGACCGCTGCCGCGACCGCGCTCAGCGCAGCAAGGATGGCGCCCTCGGTCAGCCCGCGAGTCGGGCGACGTCCCGCAGGCGTACCCAACACGGCTCTCACCGGATGATCCCACGCCCCGAAGAGCGGGACGCGTGGCGGCTATTCGCCCGTGTAGGGAAGGAGGGCGAGCTCGCGGGCCCGCTTGATCGCGACCGCCAACACACGCTGGTGCCGGGCGCAGTTCCCCGAGACCCGCCGCGGTAGGATCTTGCCGCGCTCGGTAACGAACCGGCGCAGTCGCGGAATATCTTTGTAGTCAATGTGCGTGGCTTTTTCCGTGCAGAATGAGCAGACTTTGCGCTTCGGTCGGCGCCGGTAATCGCGGCGCGGTCGTGCGTCTTTGTCCCTTCCCTCTGGCATGCGTGTCCTCCCGTACTTGCCGGATCGCCCCTAATCGCTGCTGCGCCTGGGCGCTAAAATGGCACGTCCTCGTCCGTACCGCCCTGGGCGGGTTCGTCCGTGGCGCTCTGCGCCACCGCCGGGGCGGCGGTCTCCGCGGTGCTCGGCCGGCCGCGGTCCAAAAACCTCACGCCGTCCGCGACGACCTCGGCGACCTTGCGCTTCTGGCCGTCCTGCGTTTCGTAGGAGCGGATCTGGAGCCGGCCCTCGACGGCCACCATTCGGCCCTTGGCCATATACTGACTCACCTGCTCGGCCAGCTTTCGCCACGCGACGATGTCGATGAAGTCCGTTTCGCGATTCCCCTGCTGGTCCCGGAACGGTCGGTCCACCGCCAGCGTGAAACTGGCGACCGGGGCGCCACTCGGTACGTAGCGGAGCTCGGGATCGCGCGTGAGCCGCCCGATCAGGATGATCCGGTTATACATGTGGGGTGTCCGGCGAAGGGACCGAAGCCGGAGCGCTCGGCGAAGTCGGTGCCGCGGCAGGGGCGGCTGTTGGCACGGGGGCGGCTGCCGGCGTCGGGGTCGGCGCCGCCGCGGGGGCGGGCGCCGCCGGGGTCGGCTTGGGGTGATGCGCGGAGAAGGCGAACCTGAGCACGTCCTCGTGCAGCCCAAGTGTTTGCCGGAGCGTTCCAATTCGATCCGCATCGAGCGAGAATACGAACAACGCGTAGAAGCCGTCGCGGTGTTTCTTGATGGGATAGGCGAGCCTGCGCTTGCCCCAGCGGTCGAGGCTGACGAGCGTGCCCCCGTGTTCGGCGACCCGTTGGCTCACCCGCTCCAGGGCGGCGCCCAACCCCTCTTCATCGAGGTCGGGTCGAAGAACAGCGACGATCTCGTAAGTGCCCACTTGGCACGCTCCCTTCCTCTGGACTGCAACCGGGACTCCTCGGTCCCGATTGGGACCATGCTCCCGGGCGGCCCTTCGCGGTGGTCCTCGGCGCGGTGCTTCCGGGGGTCACGCAGGGCAGGAAGGATCCGATCGCGCGGCGCGACCGTTTCCATCTTCAGTTCGCTGCGAACGCACAAATTGTACCATGCGCGGGAGGGGTTCACAAGGGAAATTGGCGATGCGGGCGGCCCGGCGCATGCGCTACACGGCGAATCGAAACGTCACAATGTCTCCGTCCTGGATTTCGTAGTCCCTGCCCTCGAGACGGACCATCCCGCGCTCACGAGCGGCAGCGACCGATCCGAGCGCGGAGAGATCCCGATAGGCGACGACTTCAGCCCTGATGAACCCCCGCTCCATATCGGTATGGATGCGTCCCGCCGCTGCGGGGGCGCGCGTGCCGGCCGGCACGTGCCAGGCTCGGACCTCGCTCGAGGCGATCGAGAAGAAAGTGCAGAGGTCGAGGAGCGACTCGCACGCCCGGATCAGCCGCGGGAGGCCGCGCTCGTTGAGCCCGACCGCAGCAAGGAACTCGGCCGCCTCCGCCTCCGGCAGATCGGCGAGCTCCAGTTCGAGTTTGGCGCACAGGCCCAGGGCCACAGCGCCCGCGTCCGCAGCGTGGCGGGAGATCGCGTCCAGACACGGACTGTTCGCCACCTCTCCCTCATCGAGGTTGGCGACGTAGAGGACGGGGCGCCCGGTCAGGAGGCGCAGCGGGCCGGCCGCCCGCGCCATCGACTCGTCCCCCGCGGGTCGGGAGACGATCTTGGCGGCCCGTCCCGCGGCGAGGTGTGCCTCGAGTTGCGAGAGGGCGGCGTCCGCCTGCCGCGCCGCCCGGTCGCCCGTGCGCGCCCGGGGAATCGCCTCCGCGCGGGCACGCTCGACGGTGGCCAGATCGGCCAGCAGGAGTTCGGTCTCCACGATGCCGATGTCGCGGAGGGGGTCCACCCCGACTTCCACGTGGCCCACATCTCCTCGGAAGCAGCGGACGACGTGGAGGAGGGCGTCGACCTCCCGGATCCGGCCCAAGAATTGATTCCCCAGGCCCTCCCCCTTGTGCGCGTTTCGGACGAGGCCCGCGATGTCGACCAGTTCCAGCGTCGCCGGCACCACCCGCTTGGGGTGGGTGATCTCCGCGATCGCCTCGAGGCGAGGATCGGGGACCCGGACCACGCCGACGTTTGGGGTGATCGTGGTAAACGCGTAGGGGGCGATCTCCGCCTGGGCGGCGGTGATCGCGCGAAACAATGTGGACTTCCCCGCATTGGGCAGTCCGACAAGACCGCAGGTCAGGGGCACGGCGGGCCTCCCGGTGGACCACTCGGGCCTGCCCCACCGCCGTGGTGGGGAGTCAGTGCCCGACTAGGAGGACTTCGCCAAAGCGACCGCGTTTCCGCCGCCCTCTTTGGCCCGATACATGGAGCGGTCAACGGCCTCGACGAGCGTGTCGGTGCTCTTGCCGTCCGCGGGATATCCGGCGACGCCGAGGCTGAGGGTAACCGAAGCGACCTCGCGGTCGCTGATGAGGGGGGTGCTGTCGACGGCGTTCCGAATGCGCTCGGCGATCTCGGCGGCAATGGGTTTGGTGGTGTGGGGGAGGAGGATCATAAACTCATCCCCGCCGTAGCGGGCCACGAGATCGATCTGGGCGCGGTGTTCCTGGCGGAGGACTTGGGCAACGAGTCGGATGACCTCGTCGCCGCGGAGGTGCCCGTACGTATCGTTGTAGCGCTTGAACTTATCGATCTCGATCATGATGAGGGCGAGGGGGATTCCGTAGCGCATCGAGCGTTCGAGTTCGCGTTCCAGGGCTTGCCAGAAGGCGCGGTAGTTGAGCAACCCGGTGAGGCCATCGGTGGTGGCGAGCGCCTGCGTTTGCTCGTACAGCTGGGCCTTGCCGATGGCGACCGACGCGTACCCGGCGAGGGTGGTGAGAAGATCCAGATCCGCCTGGTTCAACGTCGGCTCTATCGCTTCCACATCGATCACGCCGATGACGTCGTCGTTGCTCACGATGGGCGCGCAGGCTTCCTGTGTCACCCGGGGATCCGTCGCCACATAGTCGGGGTCGCCGGCGACGTCGGTGACCAGAACCGCCTTACCGGTGCGGGCGACTCGTCCAATCACCCCCCGTGTGGTGGGCACGAGATCATCTGCGTTGGTGTAGCCCCGGTGGGCCATCAGCCGGAGGTGCCCGCCGTCCAACAGCCGGACCGTCGCCAGCGCGTAGTTGAGCGTCGTATGCAGTTCTTCAACCAGCGTGTCGAGGAGCTCGGTGGGCCGCAGCGAGCTGGCCACCCGGGTCACCGCTCGGTTCAGCAGCGCAAGCTGATGGGCTTTCCGCTCGGCTTCTTCCAGCAGCTGGACGTTCTGCGCCGTCAAGGCTTTGACGCGGGCCAGCGTTTGCTGCGATTCCTGATAGAGGCGGGCGTTGTTGACCACCAGCGCGGCCTGCGCGGCCAGCAGGGCTACGGCGCGCTCCTGGTGTTCGGTAAAATAGTCGGGGATCGGTTTGGTCGCGGCGAGGATCCCGACAGGTTCGGATCCCGCGAGAAGCGGCACGAAGATGGCGGAACGCACCCGCCCTGACCCGAAGATCTCCGCGCTGCGCGGTGCCCGTCGCGGATCGCGCTCGTAGTTGGCGATTCGCACCGGCCGACGCTGCGCCAATACCCATCCCGTCGCGCCTCGGTCGAGCTCCCCCGGCTCGGGCCTGAGCAGGGCGGGGTCGATCCCTGGGGTGCGGGCTAGGACGACGTCATCCCCGGACGGCCCTCGGAGGATGATCCACAGCATGTCGGGCTTGGTAATCCGCTCCACGTTGTCGGCCAGCCGATTGAGCAGCTCGTCGAGGTCGAGCGTCTGGAGCAGGGCGGTCACCGCGCGGTGCACACCGACGAGTTCGTGCGTGATCTGGGTGCGGGAGGCGTACAAGAGGAGGACGATCTCCGCGATGATCGCGGGGATGAGGACGTACCCGATCTCCGGCGCCCGCGCCCCCGCACCCAAAAACAGGAGGGTGATGACCAGGCCGGATGCTCCGAGCACCGCGGTGGCGCTCACGCGGATCAGCATGTTGCCGGTCAAAATCCGCCAGAACGGTTCCCGGCGATTGACGGCAAGCGAGGCGCTGACCTGGACGGACGTTGCCAGGACGTAGACCACAATGCTTCCGATGACTGCCGGGAGAATGGCCTCGCTGGCCCGCGAAAGATCCGGGAGGCGGAGGGAGGGGGCACCCGACTGGATCATGTTCCACGTCAACCCGGTCAGGAGCACGGTGAGCGTGCGCTGCCCCGCATTGAACGCGGTCTTCTCCAGCGATCGGCGCCGCAGGACGCCGTTGCCGACCGCCATCCCGATCCCCGCGATGAGTGCCGCCGGGCCCGGGCCGATGATCAGGATCGCCGGCAGCGTCACGACGGGGCCGAAGGTCTGATAGCCGGCCTGGGGCAGGGGGATGGACAGCCATTCCATCAGAATGGCCAGGAACGCGAAGATGACGAGGATCCCGGGGGAGCCGAGCGGCGCCCCGCGCAGGGCCTCCAGCAGCGCCATCCCCCCGAAGACCGGCGAGCCCCAGATGATGATCACACGGCCGAGGGTACGTAGGCGGTCTGCCAATTCGGGTGGGCTCCCGGAATGCACGCTGCTGTATTCTGACTCTGTTCAGGAATGTATGCCCCCGTTGAGCGAGGCCTAGACAGGCGGTTCCCGAGGCGGGAGCGGAGGGTGTGCGGCCCCGGACGCCTTGGCGGCTAAGGGGCACACCCGGTGGGAGGCCGGGGCCGGTGGGGCGGGTTAGATTTCGGGCCGGGGCGGGGGGGCTGGCTCCGCCGGGGGGATGTCGGCCTGGCCGCGGCGCACGAACTCCTTGATCCGCCGCTCCAACTTGGGCCGGGGCATCAGAACCCGCCGGCCGCAGCCGAGGCACCGGATGCCGATGTCCGCTCCCAGACGCACGATCTCCCACTGGTCGCTCCCGCAAGGGTGGGTCTTTCGCGTGCGGACAACGTCGCCGAGGTACAGTTTCAGCACCGGCACGGGGTCGTCACCGGATCGACGGGATCAGGGTGTCGGTGGGGGCATAGTCATCCGTCAGCAGGGGGACGTCGCCGGTGTCGATCGGGGCGTCTAACAGGTCGGCCGCGTCTTGGACGATTCCCTCGATCCGGATCCGCCCCGTCCGCGCCGCCGTCTCGGCTTCCGCCAAGACCTCTCGGCGGTTGAGCGGGGGCGCTGCGGTCCCCACCAGGATGATGTTGCGAAGCGATTCCGGCGCGCCGCCGCCCACGGGAAAAACATAGACGCTCGGGAACACCGAGCGAAACGTCTTGTAGATCGCCCGGAACAACCGGCTGTCCGGTCCGCGGACCGCCCCGATCACGTTGCTTGCCACCGCGCCGTGGGGGGTCAACCGGGCGGCGGCCTCCTGGTAGAACTCGCGCGTGGCGAGGTGGAAGGGGATGGTGTCGATGAGGTACGCGTCCAGGATGATGATGTCGTACCGCTCGGTCGCGCGCCGCAGCCAGAGACGACCGTCCATCACATGCACCCGGAGGCGCTCGTCGTCCGGGACGGCGAAGAACCGCCGCGACGTGGCGACGACCGCGGGGTCGAGCTCCACGACCTCGATCATCGCGGTCGGGTAATCGCGGTGAAACCGGCTGGGGGCCGTGCCTCCTCCCATGCCCACAAAAAGCACCCGGTGGAAGCGGGGGGCGAACAGGACGGGAAGATGGAGATAATCGGTGTAGGGGAAGACTGTGCGCAGCGGGGCGTCCCGATCGCGCGCGCTCTGCCAGTAATTGTCCAGCTTGAGGTAGCGGATGGCCCCCTCATCCGACACCGTGATGCGGTGGTACACCGTGTCCTGGGTGAAGACCGTGCCGCTTGCGCTCGGCGGTACGCCCCCCGCGACCGTCAGCAGGCCCGCCGCGACGACCGCGGCGCCTCCGGCGGCGAGTCCCCCGCGGGCCCAAATTACCCCCAGGACGGCCAGCCCCATCTCGGTCATCCCCAGGATTTGGACGATCGTGCGGACCCCGAAGACGGAGATCAGCACGAACGCGGCCAGCAGCGTTCCGGCGATGCTCCCCAGCGTGCTCAGCGCGTAGAGCATCCCCGCGACGTTTCCCACCCCTTCAACCGACTGGGCCTTGAGCCGGACCGCGTACGGCGAGACCGTGGCCATCAGCGCGGCGGGGATGAAGAAGAGCGCCGCGCTGCCGAGCAGGGGGTTGCCGCGGGGCCCGTAGTCGTGGGCCGCGATCTGGCCGAGGACCGCGCCCGCGAAGTGTGGGATCGGGAATGTCGCCGCCCCCGCGGCGAAGACGAGCGCCAGGAACGGGCCCCGATGCGGCCACCGTGTGCTGATCCGGCCGCCGAGAAAGTACCCGAGGCTGAGCGCGGCGAGGAAGACCCCGATCAGGCTGCCCCAGACGTACACCGAGTTCCCGAAGTAGGGGGCGATGATCCGACTCGCGACGATCTCAAGGGCGAGGAGGATCCCCCCGCTGATGAAGACGATCAGCTCAAGGATGATCCGGCCCCTCTCCCCCGCCGCACCGGGGCCGCGGCGGCGCCGCGCACCACGATCTCGCCGGCCTTCGCCTCGACGACGACCGTCTCCCCCTCTCGGATCTCGCCGGCCAGGAGGGCGCGGCTGATCGCGTTCTCCACGGTGCGCTGGATGAGCCGTCGCAGCGGGCGCGCGCCGAAGTCGGGACTGTAGCCCTCGCGGGCCAGGTAGGCTTTCGCCTCCTTTGTGACTTCAAGCTGCACTCGGCGCTCGGCGAGGCGCGCCGCCAAGGCGCCCAACTGCAGGTCCACGATCCGCACGAGATCCTCGCGGCTCAGCGGACGGAAGACGATGATCTCATCGATCCGGTTCAGAAACTCGGGTCGAAGCGTCCGCCGGAGTTCCTCCTGGATCTGCACCCGCACCAGCTCGAACGCCGGCTGGTCCGCCGGGTCCAGATTGCGGAGGTACTGGCTGCCGAGGTTGCTGGTCATGATGATGATCGTATGGCGGAAGTCGACGGTGCGCCCTTGTCCGTCGGTCAGCCGTCCGTCCTCGAGGATCTGCAGCAGCACGTTGAAGACGTCGGCGTGGGCCTTCTCGATTTCGTCAAAGAGGACCACGCGGTAGGGGCGGCGGCGCACCGCTTCGGTGAGCTGGCCGCCCTCATCGTACCCGATGTAGCCAGGCGGGGCGCCGATGAGCCGGCTGGTGGTATGCTTCTCCATGTACTCGGACATGTCGAGGCGTACCATCGCCTCCTCGTCGTCGAAGAGCAGGGCGGCGAGCGCCCGGGCCAGCTCGGTCTTGCCGACCCCGGTCGGGCCGAGGAAGAGGAACGACCCCACGGGGCGCTTCGGATCGGCCAGGCCCGCCCGGGACCGGCGGATCGCGTCCGCCACGGCCCGGACCGCGTCGTCCTGCCCGACCAACCGCTCGTGCAGCCGGTCCTCGAGGTGGAGGAGCTTCTGCATCTCGCCCTCCATGAGGCGCGTCACGGGGATTCCGGTCCAGCGGCTGACGACGTCGGCGACATCCTCCGAGTCGACCTCCTCTTTGAGGAGCCGGCCCTCGCCCAGGGACTCCAGGCGGGTCTGCGCGGCGTTGAGCTGCTGCTCCAGGTCGCGGAGCGTCCCGTAGCGAAGCCGGGCGACGCGCTCGAGGTCGGCCGCCCGCTCCGCCTTCTCGATTTCCCCGCGGGTCTCATCGATCTTCGTCCGGGTGGCCCTGAGCTCGGCGATCACCGCTTTCTCCCGGTCCCACCGCGTCCGCAGGGCCTGGCTCTGCTCCTTCAGGTTTGCGATCTCGCGCTCGATCCGGTCCAGCCGCTCACGGGAGGCCGGATCGGTCTCCTTGCGCAGCGCTTCCCGCTCGATCTCGAGCTGCATGATCCGACGGTCCGCCTCATCAAGCGGGGCGGGCTTGCTGTCGATCTCCATCCGCAGTCGACTCGCCGCCTCGTCGATCAGATCGATGGCCTTGTCGGGCAGAAAGCGATCGCTGATGTACCGGTCCGAGAGGGTGGCCGCCGCGATCACCGCGTTGTCGGTGATCCGAACGCCGTGGTGGACCTCGTACTTTTCCTTGAGGCCCCGCAGGATCGAGATCGTCTCCTCGACGCTGGGCTCCCCCACCATGACGGGCTGAAACCGGCGTTCGAGCGCCGGGTCCTTCTCGATGTGCTTGCGGTACTCGTCGAGCGTCGTCGCGCCGATCGCGTGCAGCTCACCCCGCGCGAGCATGGGCTTGAGCATGTTGCTGGCGTCCATCGCCCCTTCCGCTGCGCCGGCGCCCACGACCGTGTGCAGTTCGTCGATGAACAGAATGACCTCCCCCGCCGACTCGGCGATCTCGCGCAATACCGCCTTGAGGCGGTCCTCGAACTCTCCGCGGAACTTCGTTCCTGCGATGAGCGCGCCAAGATCAAGCGCCACCACCCGCTTGCGGCGGAGTCCCTCGGGGACGTCGCCGCGCACGATCCGTTGAGCCAGCCCTTCCACGATCGCGGTCTTGCCGACCCCGGGGTCCCCGATGAGCACGGGGTTGTTCTTGGTCCGGCGGGCGAGTACCTGAACGACGCGGCGGACTTCCTCGTCGCGGCCGATGACCGGGTCGAGCTTGCCCTCCCGGGCCATCTGGGTGAGGTCCCGCCCGTACCGCTCCAGCGCCTGATACTTGGATTCCGGTGACGCGTCGGTGACCCGCTGGCCGCCGCGGATCGTCTGCAGCGCGGCGTAGAGCTTTTCCCGATCGACGCCGGAGGCGGCGAGGAGACGGCCCGCGGCCGTGCCGCGGTCGCTGGCGACGGCGAGCAGGAGATGTTCGGTGCTGACGTACTCATCTTTGAGGCGCTGGGCTTCTGCCTGAGCGGTCTCCAGCGCCCGCCGGAAGCCCGGGCCGGCCGCCGGCTCCTCGGGTCCGTAGACTTTGGGCTGCCGCGCGAGCGCCTGCTCGAGCTGGTTCCGCAGCGCCTCGACGCCCACGCCGATCCGGCCGAGCACGGAGACGGGGATCCCGTCGGGCTGGCTGAGGAGCGCGAGGAGGAGATCCTCCGCTTCCAGCTGGCCGTGGTGCTGTTCTTTGGCCAGCGTTTGAGCCTGGACGATCGCCTCTTGTGCCTTCTCCGTGAACCGGTCAAACCGCATCGCCATCGGCGTACCCTCGTCGTCTATGAATTGGCACGGACCTCGTGCAGCCGCCGCATCTCCTCCAGCAGTTCGCGATCGCGCGGGGAGAGTGGCTCGGGTAGCGAGAGGCGGACCTTGACCAGTTCGTCACCCGCCCCCGTTCCCCGCAGGTGAGGCAGCCCCCGCTCCCGGAGCCGGAACGTTCGAGCATCCCGGGTCCCCGGAGGGATCGTCACCGTCACGGGCCCGCCAAGTGTCGGCGCTTCGATGGTTCCACCGAGCGCCGCCGTCCATACCGGGACGGCCACCTCGCACAGCACGTCGTCGTCTTGGCGCGTGAAGGTCGGATGCTGGGCGATCTGCACCAAGAGATACAGATCACCGCCCTGCCCCTGACCTGCCACACGGATGCGCTGGCCGCTTCGCACGCCCTTGGGGATCGTGACCTCGATGCTGCGGTGCTCTCGCCCGCCGCCCGCGGGGATCGTGACGGTGCGCGCCGTGCCGCGGTAGGCGTCCTCCAAGGTGATCTCGACCGTGCCCTCCACGTCCTGGCCGCCGGTCTGCGGACCGGCCCCTCCCCCGCGGCGGCGGGCGAATTCCTCACCCCGGACCCCGCCCCGCCTCGAGCGCCCCTGGCCGCCGCGGCCAAGGTGCTCCGCGAGCCCCCCGCCCCCAAACTCCCCAAAGAGTTGCCGGAAAAAGTCGCTGAAGGACCCGAGGTCCTCAGGGGAGCCGTACACGGTATAGGTCCCGTCGCCCGACGATCCCCTTCCGCGGTGCAGCAGGTCTTCCCATCCGCCCCCCCGCTGCCGGAGGTCGAGGAGTTGATCGTACTTCGCCCGGCGCTCGGGATCATTCAGGACTTGATAGGCTTCGTTCACTTCTTTGAAGCGCGCCTCCGCCTGTTTGTCCCCCGGATTGACGTCCGGGTGGAGCCGGCGCGCCAGCTTTCGAAAGGCCTGACTGATCGCCTTTTGGTCGGCGGTGCGTTCGACCTCGAGGATGTTGTAGTAGTCCTTGAACTCCATCGCGTTCGTCTGCTCCGCCCGTCGTTCTCGGCCGCTACGGCGCGGGGCGCTCACTCCCGCCGACCACGGTGACCTTCGCCGGCCTGAGGATGTCGTCGTTGAGCAGGTAGCCTTTGAGGACCTCATTCGCCACCGTCCCGCTGGAGGGGCCGGAGGCCTGCGGCGGGACGACCCCCACCGCCTCGTGGAACTTCGGGTCGAACGGCCTGCCCACCGCCTCCATGGGGCGGACGCCCACGGCCTCGAGCTGGCTCAGGATCTGACGATGGGTCATCCGCAGGCCATCGACCAGCGCCTTGCCGGATCCCCCCCCTACGTCGCCGAATGCCAGCGCCCGCTCGAGGTTGTCGAGCACCCCCAGCACCAAGCTGAGCATCTGCCGACGAGTCCGCTCCACCGCGTCCTGCCGGTCCCTCGCGGCCTGCTTCTTATAGTTTTCCAGATCGGCGGCGGAGTGGAGGAAGTGCTGCCAGTTCCTCTGGGTATCCTCCCGCGCCTGCCGGAGCTTTGCCCTGAGTTCGTCGATCGTGAGGTCCTCCGGGCCGTCCGCGCTGAGCGCGCCGGAGTCCGCCGGTTGGCGGTGTTCCCCCGCCTCGCCCGCCGCTTCGTCCCCCTCTGGACGCTCGCCTCCGTGTTCCGTGCTCATCTTCACACCTCGGTCTGCTCGCGCCTTGCTGTGTCCGTGGCGGACCGCTAGGCTTTGTCGGACGGTTTGAACTCGGCGTCGATGACGTCCTCGCTCCCCTTGCTGCCGTCGGCGGACTCCGCCTTCGCCTCACCGGCGCCCGCCCCCGCGGTGGTGCGCTTATACATCTCCTCGCCGAGCTTGTAGCTGGCCTGTTGGAGGCCCTCGGTAGAGCGCTTGATCCGCTCGCCGTCGCCGGACTTCAGCGCTTCCTTGAGCTCGGCGAGCGAAGCTTCGACCTTTGCCCGATCCTCCGCGGAAACTTTGTCGCCGACCTCTTTGAGCATTCGCTCGGTCTGGTAGGCCAGGCTGTCCCCGCGGTTCTTGATCTCTGCGGCGTCGCGCTGCTTCTGATCTTCGGTCGCGTGCGCTTCCGCCTCCTTGACCAGTCGATCCACTTCCCCTTTGTCCAGCGTGCCCGTCCCGGTGATCTTGATCGACTGCTCGCGACTGGTGGCCTTGTCCTTGGCCGCGACGCTGAGGATCCCATTCGCGTCGATGTCGAACGTGACCTCGATCTGCGGCACGCCGCGGGGGGCGGGTGGGATGCCGTCGAGCAGAAACTTGCCCAGCGTGCGGTTGTCGCGAGCCATCGGCCGCTCCCCCTGCAGGACGTGGACGTCGACCGCCGTCTGTCCATCCTCCGCCGTGCTGAACGACTCCGCCTTGCGCGTGGGGATCGTCGTGTTCCGCGGAATGAGGATCGTGTTCACCCCACCAAGCGTCTCGATGCCCAGCGAGAGCGGCGTGACGTCGAGGAGCACGACCTCCCGCACCTCGCCGGCGAGGACGCCGGCCTGGATCGCCGCCCCCATGGCGACGACCTCGTCCGGGTGAACCTCCTTGTTGGGCTCCGTGCCGGTCAACCGGCGGACCAGTTCCTGGACACTCGGCATCCGCGTCGCGCCGCCGACCAGGATCACCTCGTTGAGGTCCCGCTCGGTCAGTTTCGCGTCGCCCAGCGCCTGCTTGAAGGGGCCGATGCAGCGCTCCACCAGGTCGGCCGTCAACTCATCGAACTTCGCCCGGCTCAGCACCATATCCAGGTGCTTGGGGCCGGTGGCGTCCGCCGTAATGAACGGGAGGTTGATCGAGGTTTGAACGACCGTGCTGAGCTCGATCTTCGCCCGCTCCGCTGCTTCACGCAACCGTTGGAGGGCCTGGCGGTCCGCTCGGAGATCGATCCCCTGCTGCTTCTTGAACTCGTCGGCCAGCCAGTTGACGATCCGCTCGTCGAAATCGTCCCCGCCGAGATGGGTGTCGCCGTTCGTGGCTTTGACCTCGTAGACGCCGTCCCCGATCTCGAGGATCGAGACGTCGAAGGTTCCGCCGCCGAGATCAAACACGAGGATCGTTTTGGCGTGTTTCTGCTCCAGCGCGCGCCCGTAGGCGAGGGATGACGCCGTCGGCTCGTTGATGATCCGCAAAACCTTGAGGCCGGCGATCTCCCCGGCGTTGCGGGTGGCGGTGCGCTGTGCATCGTTAAAGTAGGCAGGAACGGTGATCACCGCCTGCTCGACCTTTTCGCCGAGGTAGGCTTCCGCGTCGGTCTTGAGCTTTTGCAGGATCATCGCGGAGATCTCTTCGGGCGTGAACGTCTTTCCCGCCGCCGGGATGTGAACGACGGCCGTCCCGGTTTTCCCTTCCTCGACCTTGTACGGCACGATCTTCCGCTCGCTCTCCACCTCGCTGAAACGCCGTCCCATGAACCGCTTGATGGAGTAGACGGTGTTCTCCGGGTTGAGGATCGCCTGCCGGCGGGCCATCTGACCGACCAGTCGCTCCCCGGCTTTGGTGAAGCCAACCACAGACGGCGTGAGGCGGCTCCCTTCGGAGTTGGGGATCACGGTCGGCTCGCCGCCGATCATCACCGCGATGACAGAGTTGGTCGTCCCTAGATCGATTCCCACAACCTTCGGCATACCCGTTCCTCCCGGCGGCGGCCTGGCGCCGCGTCACGGTGTCGGCCGGCGCCCGGGGATGAGCCCGAGCGCCGGCGCGCGGTTCCTAGCCGACCTGCACCTTCACCGACGTCGGTTTCACCCGCTCCGACTTGGGGATCTTCACCTCGAGCACTCCATCCCGGTAAGTCGCCTTGGCGTCGCCGCTGTTCACCTCGGTCAGGAGCGGCAGCGTGCGCATAAACGTCCCGGTCCGTAGTTCGCGCCGAACGTAGTTGCGCCCCTTGTGCTCTTCCTCGGTCTTGGTTTGTCCTCTCAGCGTAACGGCGTCGTTCGTGACCGTGATGTCGACCTGGGTGGGGTCGATGTTGGGGAGTTCCGCCCGGACGACGATCTCACCGTCGGTTTCAAACATTTCGACCGCCGGCTCCCACGCGGGCGTGCCGTCCCGGGGCAGTCCCCCACCGAAGGCATCGTCGAGCAAGCGATCCACCGATCGACTCAGGGGTCCACACATCCTGGAAAGGATCCCACCGCACGATATTCATCGCCTCTTCCCTCCTTCTTGCTCTCCTCGATTAGTCTTGCCCGGCTTGCTCTCGTGTTCGCTCTCAGGCCACTCAAACAACTCCCCGTCGCTGTAGACCCAGGTAAACTCCTCGTGATAATGCTCCTGGATCTCCAGGATCATCCGGACCCCGGCGAGGTTCAGTCCCTTCTCCTCGGTGAGGAAGCGGATCATCCGCACCCGGTGAATGTCCCGCGCCGAGTACAGGCGGATCCGCCGCCGCCGCGTCGGCGACAGCAGCCCCCGCTCCTCATAGATCCGCAGCGTTCGCGGGTGGCATCCGATTAACTCGGCCGCCACGCTGATCACGTAGACCGGGGTGTCCGGCTCGAGCTTCTTCACGGCTTACCTCTCCGCTGCGACTAAAGCGAGTATAACAAACCGGCTCATGGCATGTCAAGATAGTTGACAACATCATTGTCAACTCTAATGTCGTATGTGATGCTATTCTGTGCACCGGGGGCTGGGGGTCGTTCCCTGGCGGGGTCGGAAATGGACCACCCCGGGCACATCTTCACGGCCCGGGGTGATTTGGGTCCAACACTGGAGGGGTGAGGAGTTACGCCGCCGAGCTTCTCCTTGGGCTGGGAGTCGCCCTCCGAGCTCGACCGCGGGGCGCCGGATGCGGTCTTGCGAGCGCGATCCGGTGTTGCTCCCACAGCGCTTCGAGTTGGGCCGTAAGCTTACTGATCTCAGCCCGGTCGGTCGCCGTCAGCCCAGGAAGCTTGCCCCAGAGTGCCTGGCGGCGTTCCGCGACCCTCCGGATCTTCGCCAAGATCGGCGATTCGACCGTGGCTCGCTTGGCTTTCATCGTCGGCAGCAGGCGTCTCAAGGCGTGACCGGATGGGATCTACACCCGAGAAGTCAGCGCGGCATCAATGCGCCTCTTGAGCTGTTCCTTGGGCATATAGCCGACGATGCGCTCGACCAATTCCCCCTTGTTGAAGATGCCAAGGGTCGGAATGCTCATCACGTTGTATTTGGCGGCCACCCCACCGTTCTCATCCACGTCGAGCTTGAGGACCTTGAGTTTCCCGACGTATTCCCCGGCGAGATCCTCTACGATCGGAGCGATCATCTTGCACGGTCCGCACCAGGCAGCCCAAAAATCGACCAGCACCGGGGTCGTGGACTTGAGCACCTCATTTTCGAACGTCTGTTCGGTAACCGCCTGAGTTCCACCAGCCATGGATGATGCCTCCTACTCGTTTGCTTACCGCCTCTGGTGAACCGCCCCTCACCTTGTTTTATTCCCCCCTTAGCCGCCTCTCATGCGTTGGGCGATTTTCCGGGTCCGGGCCTCGTGCGGGGGTTATGACAGCCTGAACGCCGCGGCGGCGGCGAGGATCGCGAGGATGACCATCCCTCCGGAACCCAGACAGCCGGTCCGGCGGCCCATGGCCGTTCGGCCTGCTCCCCCCGTGCCGGCGGCGGGGGCCCGCAGCGACAGGCGGGTCGCGATCTTGAACTCGCGCACGGCCTCCCCGACGCGTCCCTGCTGCTTGTAGACGACCCCCAGGTTTTGATGGGCGATCCAGTAATCCGGATCCATGGAGATCGCCTTTTGGTACTGTGCGATCGCCTCGTCGAGCTGCCGGCGCTCGCGGTAGACGTTGCCGAGGTTGCTGTGCGCGGGTGCGTAGGTGGGATCGAGTTGGATGGCGCGCGTGAATTCGCCGGCGGCGGCGTCCCACTGCTTCTTGTGGACATACACGATTCCAACCTTGCTGTGAGCCAGCGCGGACGTTGGGGCGGCCGCCGCGGCGCGGAGAAATGCCTGGAGCGCGCCGTCCAAGTCGCCGGCGGTCAGCTTCGCCTCACCTTCGGCAATGATCGAACCGGGATCCTCAGGATTCATCACGTGTGAATGTCCCACTCCGCACGCTCCACGACGCCGGAGCGAGGGATCTCAGCGGCGGGGCGGCGGATCGAGCCTAATGGGTTTCGGAGGGGGGTTGCGAGGTTCCTTTCTGCCCGCGCCGTTCAGGCGGTTGACCGCTCCTCCATCACCCCTGACCACAGCGGCAGGTCCTCAACCGTTTCATCGACGTCGCGGTCCAGCGCGGCGTCCGCGAGCGCCTGCGCGGCCTGCGGCCAGAATAGATCCTCGGCTCCGCGCGCGCTGAGCTCGATTCGCGCGACGCGATACGCGTGCAGGAGCGCCCGCACCTCGAGATACGGGCCCACGCACTCCTCGTCGACGTCATGGTAGCCGTTGATCTGCGACACGACGTCTGGATCGGCGCAGTGGATCACCACGCGGCGCGATCCCAACCGGCGTGAGTGCCAGAGCGCGTAGATGATGCCACGAAACGCGGCCAGGCTGCGCCGGCTGACCCCCGGGAGTGCCCGGCCGATCTTGCGCAGTGCCCGGCCGTGCGGATCGACAAACACCACGCCCATGCCGGTTCGACCACCCAGGGGCTCCGCGGCGGCGACGTACGCGTGCAGTGTTGTGGGGCCCATCCGCTTACGCCACGAGCTCCAGGGCCGCGGTCATGATGAGGAGGGTGGCGAGGAGCGCGATCTTCACCCCCACCAACTCGCGGTCGTCCTGAAGCTTCTCCCAAAGCGTCTTCGGGCCGCTGGGCGCAACGCACGGCGTGAGGGATTTTCCGCAAAACAGCCACGGTTCGATGCTTGGTCGGTCCCCGCCGGTCACGATCCGCGCCTCCGCCGCGCGTCGAGTCGGTCGGGCCCGTACATGAGTGATCCGGCGGCGGGGCCGACCCCGAGTCCCCGGTAGGCTGGCGGCTGTTACGCCCATGCGTGCACCTCCTGGTAGGCGCGAAGAACCCCGACCACGCGCCCAATGACTTGGAACTCGCGACGGATTGGTCGATAGGCCGGATTCTCAGGCATGAGGACCGGCGCTTGCTGGTCCATCGCCAGACGCTTCACGGTGGCCTCATCCCCCAGAAGCGCGACCACGATGTCCCCGGTCGTCGCACGGGGTTGGGGACGGACGACGACCAAGTCGCCCTGAAGAATGCCCGCTCCGATCATGCTATCCCCCCGGACGCGCAGCATGAAACATCCCCGCACGTCTCCGAACAGTTCGGGAGGAACATCTACACGCTCGTCTGTCTGTTCCTCCGCCAGGGATGGCTGCCCGGCCGAAACCCGGCCGACGAGGGGGAGCGTGATGCTGTTCCCGGTCTGGACGAGGGATTTGTCCATGATCTCAAGCGCCCTCATGCGATCCCCGTTGCGCCTGATACAGCCTTTGTGCTCCAAGGCGGCCAGATGCTGGTGAACGGTGGATGGCGATCGCAGGCCGAGCGCGGAGCCGATCTCCCGGACCGACGGGGCGTAGCCTTTGTCCCTCACCTGATGAACGAGGTACTCGAGGATTTGCTGTTGCCGCGCCGTCAGCCTACGCTGCGCCACCTGCGGTCACCCCCTCCGGACCTCGACCTGGATTAATGCCCTGACCCTTCGCTGCTTCCATTATATCGAACATCTGTACGCATTCAATGACCGATATACACGAACAAATGTACGATAGCATGAGAATTCGTGGGATTAGCAAGCCTCCTCGCTCCCACGCGCAATTGCGGGCTCAAGCTCGTCCGCAAGCGGCCGAGCGCTGAGAATTTACCCTCCAGAGAGGAGCCGCCGGCGCGGGCATGAAGTTTCCCCTGGCGGCAGCGCAGGGGGGGCGGGGAGAGATGTCGGTCGAGGTTCGCGATCCTCGAATTGTGTCGGTGGTTGGGGCGGCTTCGGCTTCCGAGGTTGAGCGTATCGGGACGGGCTTTCAGTTCACGGAAGGGCCTGTCTGGCATCCCCTGGAGCGGTTTCTTCTCTTCACCGACATTTCGGGGGACTGCATCTGGCGGTGGAGCGAGGAAGGCGGCGCGCAGGCCTTCCGGACGCCGAGCCACATGGCCAACGGGCTGACCTACGACCGACAGGGCCGGCTCATCGCGTGCGAGCACGCGACCAGCCGGGTGACCCGAACCGAACGCGACGGAGCGATCACGGTCCTGGCGAGCCGCTACGAAGGGAAGGAGCTCAACAGCCCGAACGACGTCGTGGTGCAAAGCGACGGGGCGATCTATTTCACCGATCCCCCGTATGGACGAATGGCGCCGCATGGAGTCCCGCGTCCGCAGCAGCTGAGCTTTCAGGGCGTGTATCGGATCGCGCCGGGGGACGGTGCCCTGCGGCTCCTCTGCGCCGACTTCGACCGGCCGAACGGCTTGTGCCTCTCCCTTGATGAGCGCCGTTTGTTCGTGAACGACAGCGGGCGCAACCACATCCGGGTTTTCGGTCTTGATGCGGGGACCCTGACGGGGGGTCGGGTGTGGGCGGAGACCGTCGGCGAGGGCGGGGGAGTGCCCGACGGGATGAAGATCGACAGCGAAGGCTATCTCTACTCCTGCGGGCCCGGAGGCCTCCACGTGTTTGATCCGGACGGCACTTGCCTGGGGGTGATCGGGGTGCCGGAAACGCCGGCGAACTTCACCTGGGGCGGCGCCGATCTGCGCTCTCTGTTCATCGCCGCGTGCACCTCCGTGTATCGCATCCGGGTTCGCGTGCCGGGACGGTCCGTCTTCTGATCCGAGGCCCGATCGGCCGGGACGAGGAAGGGAGAGGAGGGCGGCGCGCGCGGATCAACGCGGCCAGTTCGGCCCGACGCGCTGCTCGGGATGCCCGGGACCGCCCGGGTGATCGATCCCTCCATAGCCTCGAAGAGCCGATGCCCGTGTGGCCCGGACGGTCTCACATCGTCAGCGCTCTGAGCGGCCGGGCCGGGCCAGGAACTCAGTGGTTGACTGACCTCCTTCCTCACGAGCTCACCGCCACTCTCGGCGCGCCCCGCGCTGGTCCCGGAGCGCGCGGGCGAGGCCTCTCCCGTGCGCGCGCTTGGGGTGGGAGGGGTGCCCCCGGCCCGGAGAGAAAGCCCTTGCGGGAGTCAGGGATGCGCGCGAACGACCCTGGCAGGACTCTCGATACCGGGAACCTGTGCAGTGGAGGTGGCGAGGGATGAGAGCAAAGGTGCGGTCTGGCGTTGCGTTCCTTCTCGCGATCACTGTGGTGGGGAGCATCCTCATTGGGGGTGTGGTCGCCCCGGGCATCGCCGCCGGGCCGCCGACCATCAAGCCTAAGAACCCGCCGTACCGGATTGATCTGGCGAACTCTTTCATCGGCAACACGTGGCGCATCGAGATGGAGAACCTGTTCAAGGCGGGGGTGCAGATGCCCCCGTACAAGGGTCTGGTGAAGGCCGAGGTGTTTAACTCGGGGAACAACGTCCCCGCCCAGATCCAGCAGATGGACAATCTGATCACGTCAAAGGTGGACGCGATCGTCATCAACGCGGCGTCTCCCACGGGCCTCAACGGCGTGATCGGCCAGGCCTGCGCGGCGGGGATCCTGGTGGTTTCGTACGACAACGTCGTCACCGCACCGTGCGCGGTGAAAGTCAACACCGATCAGTTCAAGTTTGGCGAGCAACTGGCCGAGTTCATCGTCAAGGAGCTGAACGGGAAGGGGAACGTGGTGATGGACACGGGGGTGCCCGGCACCCACGTCGATGAACAGCGGAACGCCGGCGCCGACAGTGTCTGGAAGAAGAACCCGGGGATCAAGGTGCTCACCCGCTTCAGCGGGATGTGGGACTCGGCGACATCCGAGCAGAAGATTGCCCCGCTGCTCTCCACCTTCCCGAAGATCGACGGCGTCTGGGCGCAGGGTGGGACGGATGGGGTGATCAACGCGTTCATCAAGGCCCACCGCAAGCTGCCGGTGATCGCCGGCGAGGCGGAGAACGGGTTTCGGGTGGCGATGGTGAAATACAAGAGCCAAGGCTTCCGCGGTCTCTCCATCGGCCAGCCGCCCTTTCTCGTGCTGATCTCCCTTGCGCTGGCGGTGGAGGTGTTGCAGGGGAAGCGAAAGGCGGAGGACATCACGATTCCGTTCCCGGTCGTCACCTCGGACGACGTCAAAGAGGGGGCGACGGCGTTCCCGAAGCTGCCGAGCAGTTTCTTCGATGATTTTACCGGCGCCGACGCGCCCATCTGCGTCGAGGCCGCGCAGACCGGCAAGCCCTGTTCGGGGGAGTTGAAGATCCGGCTCCCGTAGACTCCCACAGGGTGGGTGATCGCGACCGGCCCGCACGGCCCTCCGGCCGTGCGGGTCGGTCGCGCTATCGCCATCGAGGTCCCGATGCCGTACCTTGAAGCCGTCGCCATCTCTAAGTCCTTCGGGGGCGTTCACGCCCTGCAGGAGGCGTCGTTTGACGCCGACCGCGGCGAGGTGCACGCGCTCGTCGGTGAGAACGGCGCCGGCAAGAGTACGCTGATCAAGATCCTGAGCGGGCTGCTGCGGCTCGACCGGGGCCGGATCCGGCTGGATGGTCGGGACGTCCGGATCGACCGGCCGGCGGCGGCGCAACGTCTCGGCATCGGCACGGTGTTTCAGGAGCTGACGCTGCTCCCCCACATGACCGTCGCCGAGAATCTGATGCTCCGCCGCGAGCCGCGGGGGCGCCTGGGGCTGATCCGCCCCCGCGCGCTGGTGCGCGACGCGGCGCGCCTGCTGATGGACCTGGGACTTCCGCAGATCAGTGTGGATGCCACCGTCGGCAGCCTTCCGCTCGCCCAGCGTCAGCTGGTCGAGATCGCCAAAGTCGTCTCCCGCTCGCCCGGGATCCTCCTCTTCGACGAGCCGACTTCGGCGTTGACCGAACGTGAGGTGGCGTGGCTGTTCGACCTGATCCGGCGTCTCAGAGGCGAGGGGCGGATGATCGTATTCACCTCCCACCGCTGGAACGAGGTCCGGGACCTCTCCGATCGCATCACGATCTTTCGAAACGGCCAGCGCGTCGGCACCTTTGCCGCGGCGGCCATCGATGAGGACCGCGCGGTGGAGCTGATGACGGGCCGGCACCTCAGCGCCATGTTCCCTCCGCTGCCGGCCGTGGGGACCTCCGAGCCCGTCCTCGCCGCCCGGGGGCTGGCGGCGGGCCGGGTGCGCGACGTCGGGTTCACCGTCCTGGGCGGGGAGATCCTCGGCATCGGCGGCCTTCAGGGTCAGGGCCAGCGGGATCTCTTCTTGGCGCTGTTCGGCGCGCAGCGTCTTCGCGCCGGAACGATCGCCGTCCGGGGGCGGACGGTGACGATCCGCCACCCCCGCGACGCCATCGGCGCCGGGATCGGAATCGCCCTCGTGCCGGAGGACCGAAAGGCGGAAGGGCTGCTCCTGCCGATGTCGGTGCGGCAAAACATGACCCTGCCCGTGCTCACCGACCTCAGCCGGGTCGGTTATCTGGATCTGGCGGCCGAGACGAAGGTCGTCGATGGAATGATCCGGCAGCTCGATATCCGCACCCCGGGGCCCGATCAGGCCGTGGAAACCCTATCCGGCGGAAATCAGCAAAAAGTGCTGATCGGCCGCTGGCTGCTCACAAAAGCGGTGGCGCTGCTCCTCTACGATGTGACACGCGGCGTGGACGTGGCCACGAAGCACGATATCTACGAACTCGTGGCGTCGCTCAGCGCCGATGGGCGGGCGATCCTGTACTACTCGAGCGACACCGCGGAGATGGCACACCTCTGCCACCGCGTTCTCGTGATGCGCGAAGGGCGGGTCGCCGCCGAGCTCCGCCGGCCGGACATCACCGCCGACGCGTTGGTGCGCGCCTCGCTCCAGGTGGGGGCGGAGGCCCCGGCGTGAGCGCCGCCGAGCTCCGGGGCAGCGCGGCGGGGGGGAGTTGCCTCAGGCGCTACGCGGCCCGCAACGCCTCGCTCGTCCTCAGTTACCTTGTGCTGGCGGTGATGGGCCTGTACTACGTCAGCTATGCTCTGGGCCACGGCCAGCTGTCGGTGTTTTCAGTTACCTCGGTGTTCAATAACACGATGCCGTTGTTGATTGCGGCGATCGGCCAAACCTTCGTTGTGCTCACCGGGGGTATCGACCTGTCGGTCGGCTCGATCATCAGCCTCACCAACAGCCTCGCCGCGGTGTACATGAAGGACACGCTGAGCAGCAGCCTGGGGTGGTCGGGGCTCATCCTGCTGGTCGGGTCCGCGGCGGGGGCGGTGAACGGCCTACTCGTCGCGGTCGGACGAATCCAGCCGATCCTGGTGACGCTGGCCAGCCTCTCCATCTGGGCCGGCGCCGCCCTGTTCGTGCTGCCGCAGCCGGGGGGCGCCATCCCGCCGGGGTTCACCGCGGTGCTCGCCGGGAACGCCTGGAACGTCGTGCCGGCGTCGGCGGTGACGCTGCTCGTGCTCATCGGGTTCTGGATGCTTTTCCGGCGGACCGGCCTGGCCGTCGCCTTGTACGCCGTTGGCGACGACGAGCGCAGCGCACGCGCGAACGGGGTGCCCGTGGTGGCGGCGAAGATCGCCGCCTACGCGTTGTCCGGGCTGTTTGCCGCGCTGGCGGGATTGTATCTCTCCGCGGTGACGACCTCCGGAGACGCCACGACCGGAGCCGTCTACACGCTCACCTCGATCGCCGCGGTCGTCCTGGGGGGGGTGAGCCTCTTCGGCGGGCGGGGCAGCGCCGCGGGGAGCATGGCGGGGGCATTCGTCCTGACGCTGATCGTGAACATCCTGTTCTTCGCCAACATCAACCCCCTGCTGCAGGAGTTCTTCCAGGGACTGGTGTTGATCCTGGCGATGGCGGCGAGCGTGCTGGTGAATCTCCTCCTGGGGCGCGCGGGGTAGGAGCGGCGATGGCCGGACGGCCCAACGCGACCGCCGAGCGCCCCCTCCGGTTCGCCGACCCGGTCCGGCGGAGCATCGTGCTGACCTTTGGGGCGGCGGTGCTCCTCTTCCTCATCGGCGGGGTGATTCAGCCGGGGTTCCTCCGGCTGGCCAATGTGTTCTCGGTATTGGTGGTGGCCTCGTTCACCGGGTTTGTCGCCGCGGGACAGTCGCTGGTCATCCTGACGGGGGGGATCGATCTCTCCGTGGCCTGGGTCATCAACGCGGGCGGCGTGATGCTGACGTCGCTGGCGGCCGGCAGCGACCTCAACGCGGCGTGGGTGGTGCCGGCCACCTTGTGCATGGGCCTGGCGGTCGGAGCCGTGAACGGGTTGGGGATCATTTTGCTGGAAGTTCCTCCGGTGGTGATGACCTTGGGCATGAACGGGGTGATGCAGGGCCTGGTGCTCGGGCTCACCAACGGGTTCACCAGCAGCGGGGCGAAGGCGTACGCTCCCCGCGCGGTCAGCCAGGTGGTGAACGGGGTGCTTCCCGGCGGTGTGCCGGTCCAGCTGCTGCTGTGGGTGGCGCTCGCCGCGGCGCTCTGGGTCGTGCTCAGTCGGCTGACCTTCGGGCGCTGGGTCTACGCCTTGGGGAACAATCCCGTCGCGGCGTACCTGGCGGGCGGCAGCACGCGCCGGATCACGGTCACCGTCTACGCGCTGGGGGGCGGGTTCAGCGCGCTCACCGGCATCATCCTCGCCGGCTACGCCGGCCAGGCGACGCTGGGGGCCGGGGATCCCTATCTCTTCGCCAGCATCGCCGCCGTGGTCATCGGCGGGACGTCGATCCTGGGGGGAACGGGGCACTACTTCGGCACGATCGCCGGCGCGATGATCCTCACCGTGCTCACCGATGTTTTGACGCTGCTGAGCATCCCCGAGGCCGGCCGCAGCGTCCTGTACGGCTTCGCGATCCTCGCAGCCCTGCTGCTCTACGGGCGGCAGCCAGAGGAAGCCTAGGAGGCGGGGCGCCCGTCCGACGCCCCGAGAGGAGCCAGCGGGAGATGGATCAACGAGAGGCCGCGGGTGGAGCGGGTTCCATCGCAGACGTCCTGGCGGAGTATCCGGTCATCGACTTAACCGTGACCAACGGGGAGCGCTGGCCGTGTTGGTGGCCGATGCAGATGCCGTTTCAGCAGAAGGTGTGGAACTGGTTCGCGGAGTCGGGCGCGCCGGCGCCCGTCCACGCGTACATGGGCCCCGTCCAGGTCCGCTGGATCACCCTCGACGACCACTGCGGCATCCACGTCGACGCGCCCAGCCACTTCGTTCCCCCCGCCGACTCCGGGCTTCCCCACGCCGGGCTGCTCGGGCGGCAGACCGGCGTGCAAATCTCGCTCACCGACTTGATGGGGCCGGCCGCGGTAGTGGACGTGACCGAGTTGATCGGCGCGGGGGGCCCCGGGGTGAGCCCGTGGATCACCCCGGACCATCTGCGGGCGTGGGAGGCGCGGCAGGGTCCTCTCCGCAGCGGGGAGATCGTGCTCCTGCACACCGGGTGGGACCGGTACTACCAACCCTGGCCGGCGGGGCGGGCGTACGCGTTCGATCCCGTCGTCACCCGAGCCGGCCCGGGATGGCCGGCCCCGCGCGCGGCGGCGATCGACTACATGCGCGGGCGCGGGATCACGACTCTCGGCATCGATGCGCCGAGCATCGGCGCGGCGCACGATGCGCTCTCCCCGCACTACACCGGACTCGAACACGGCATGCGTTACGTGGAGAATCTCTCCGGCCTCGACCAGCTTGCCCCCCGGGGCGCCTACTTTATCTTTCTCCCACTGAAGGTCGAGGGCGCCTCCGGATGTCCGGGGCGGGCGATTGGGATGCGCCGGCGTCGGGCATGACGGCGGCGACGGCGCGTGAGGAGGATCGGCGTGAAGATCACGTACCTCGGCCACGCCGCGGTCTGCTGCGGAGCGGCCCCACCGCGATCCTGGTCGATCCCTATAACGAGAAGGTCGGATACCCCGTGCCGCGGGTCGACGCATCGGTGGTGCTCGATGATGAGCTGGCGCTGACCGGCCGCGAGGATGGAGCGGTCGCCGCCAAAAGAGGGGCGCGTCGGCGTGAAGCTTGATTGCGCGCTCGCCATGGACGCCTTGGAGGACGTGCCGGACATCGCCCGCGCCGCCGAGGCGGTGGGCTTTCAGGGGTTGTGGGCCAACGACACCAAACACAATCCCTTCGTCACGCTCGCCGTGGCGGCGCAGCACACGACGCGCCTGGAGCTGGCCACCGGCGTGGCCGCCGCGTTCGCGCGGAGCCCCATGGTGGTCGCGCAGACGGCGTGGGATCTCTCGCGGCTCTCCGGGGGGCGGTTCCTGCTGGGGCTCGGGACCCAGGTGCGGGCGCACATCGAGCGTCGGTTCGGCATGCCCTGGGATCCGCCGGCGCCCAAGCTGCGCGAGTACGTCCAGGTGCTCCGGGCGGTCTGGCGGACGTGGCAGGAAGGCACGCCGCTGCGGGTCGAGGGGACGTACTATCGGATCAACCTGATGGGCCCCTTCTTCGATCCGGGCCGGAACCCGCACCCGCGGATCCCCATCTTTATCGCCGGCGTGAACCGCCTGCTCTGCCGGTTGGCGGGAGAGGTGGGGGACGGATTCGTCGTGCACCCGCTGCATTCCGTCACCTACCTGCGAGAGTTCGTCCTCCCGCATCTGGCCGAGGGACTCGCCCGCTCGGGGCGGTCCCGCGGCGACGTGCAGCTCTACGCCCCGGTGTTCATCGCGCCCGGGAACACTTCCGCCGAGGTGGACGCGGCGGTCGCGCGGGCGCGGGCGCGGATGGCGTTCTACGGCTCGACCCCGACGTACCGGCCTCTGCTGGACGTTTTGGGGTACGGGGACGTCGCGGATCGGCTCCACCGACTGGTGCGGGAACGGCGGCCGGAGGAGCTCGCCGCGCAGCTGCCGGACGCGGTGGTCGACGCCGTCGTCCTCCGCGGGGGCTACGAGGAAGTCGGGCGGGCGCTCCGCGCCCGATACGCGGGGCTGGTCGATCGGGTCGCGTCCTACTGGCCGTTCACGCCCGCAGACCGAGTGGGGTGGACACGGATGGTGGAGGCGTTCCACCGGACCTAATCGGCACGGGGGAGCGGGGGCGCGCGCGGGCATGGGCGTCGATCGGCCTCAATATCTCTACCTGACGACGACGGGGCGGAAAACCGGCCTGCCGCGCGAGATCGAGATCTGGTTCGTCGAGGCGGGGGGCGTGCTGTACGTGCTCGCCGAGGGGTTTCACGACGCGCAGTGGGTGAAGAACATCGTGCGCCACCCCCACGTGCGGGTTCGGCTCGGCGATCGAGAGTTCGGCGCCGCGGCCCGCCCGCTCGATCCGACGCGGGACGGTGAAGAGTGGGAGGCGGCGCGGCGCCTCGCCCGGGAGAAGTACGGGTGGGGCGAGGGGTTGCCCGTGCGGATCACGCCCGACCGGGACGAAGTCGCCTAGGGCGGCGTGGCCTCGCGCCAGTTCGCCTTCACCACGGCCAGCGGCTGCGATCCCGGAGTGATCAAGCACTCGTTGGTGGTCGGGAAGTACGGCGGGGCGAACCCGCGGCTCATCCGCGTCTCGAAGGTGAACGCGCGTCCGTACCCCCCGCCATCAGCACGGCCTGGATGACGAGGTTGTTGGGCGCCGAGGGGCCGATCACGATGTCTCCTCCCGAGGAGTAGACTGCCAAGAGGTTCGTCGGGTTCGATGTGGGATCGGAGGGATTCGGCGGCGTCTGATCTTGGATATTCCCGGTGATCGTGACGGTGTCCGACGCCGCGATCGTCGTCTGTTCGTTCTGTCCCAGCGTTCCGCTCAGCGAGTTGATGGCGCCGTTGATGTAGACGATGGTCGCGTTCGCCTCCCCCGGCCCCTGGTAGCCCTTCGGCACGCCGTTTGCGAAAGACACGCGGGGACCGATGGAGGGGCCCCCCAGGAGTGTGCGGGATCTGGTGACGATGGAGCGGGCTGCGATGACTGCGCTTCGGGGTTGCATCCGGGCGGGGCCCCTCTCCCCACCGATGTTCATGCCCCCTTTCACCGGGAGACAGACCTCGCGATCGGATCCGGCGGCGGGCTATCCCGCGTGCGAGGGAGTTGGCTCCCGGGTTGCGGCGAGGTGCCGCCGAAGGTACGGCGATCCGCCCGGGTCTCTTCCGAGCACAGGCGGCGGTCCGGAAGCCCGGGTGGAGCGGTGAACGGGTGGGGGCGATGCGCTAGGGGCGCCACCGGAGGACCGGCTTTCGCGCCGCGGCGACGTCGTCCAGCCGCGTCACCGGCGTTTCGTGCGGGGCCTGCCGGACGATCTCCGGATCGGTTTCGGCCTCCCGGGCGATCGCGATCATCGCCTCGATGAACGCGTCGAGGGTCTGCACGCTTTCGGTTTCGGTCGGCTCGATCATGATCGCCTCTTCGACGATCAACGGGAAGTAGATCGTCGGCGAGTGGAACCCGTAGTCGAGGAGGCGCTTCGCCATGTCCTTTGTGGTGACGTGGTGCCGGTCGCGTTGCCGCCGGCCGGAGAGCACAAATTCGTGCTTGCAGATGCGATCGTAGGGGAGATCGAAGTGGTCGCGGAGCCGGCTGAGCATGTAGTTGGCGTTGAGGACCGCGGTCTCGGAGGCCTCGCGAAGCCCCACGGCGCCCATCGTCCGGATGTACGTGTACGCGCGCACCAGATTGCCGAAGTTGCCGTAGAAGGCGCGGATCTTGCCGATGGTCTTCGGGCGATCGTCGTCGAACGTAAACCGCTGCCCCTCGCGCTCGATGGTGGGGACCGGCAGGTAGGGAACGAGGTGGGCGCGCACCCCCACCGCCCCCGCGCCGGGCCCGCCGCCTCCGTGCGGGGTGGTGAAGGTTTTGTGCAGGTTGAAGTGCATGACGTCAAAGCCTTGGTCGCCCGGCCGGGTGATCCCGAGGATCGCGTTGAAGTTCGCCCCGTCCAGATACAATTGCGCTCCGACGTTGTGGACCGCGCGCGCCACCTCGAGGATCTGCTCCTCGAACAGCCCGAGGGTGTTCGGGTTGGTCAGCATCAGGGCGGCGACCTGCGGGGTGAGCGCGGCCTTGAGCATCTCCAGGTCGATGTTGCCGCGGCGATCGCTTTTCACCTCGACCACCTGGTAGCCGGCGATCGCGGCCGAGGCCGGGTTCGTGCCGTGCGCCGAGTCCGGGACCACGACGGTCGTCCGGCGCTCCCCGCGCTCCTCGAAGTACTTGCCGAGCATGAGCAGGGCCGTCATCTCCCCGTGCGCCCCGGCCGCCGGCTGGAACGTCACCCGATCCATGCCGCTGATCTCGGCAAGATCGTGCTCCAGTTCCCACAGCAGCTGAAGCGCCCCCTGCACGAGCTCCTCCGGCTGATACGGGTGGAGCCGGGCGAACCCGGGTTGCCGCGCCGCGTCCTCGTTGATCTTGGGATTGTACTTCATCGTGCACGATCCGAGCGGGTAAAACCCTTCGTCGATGGAGTAGTTTCGCCGACTGAGCGCCGTATAGTGCCGCACGACGTCCAGCTCGCTGACCTCGGGCAGGGCCGCCGGGCGAGCGCGGCGGTGGGCGGCCGGGATGATCGCGTCGAGGGGAACCGCCGGGACGTCGCTGGGGGGGAGGCTGTAGCCCACCCGGCCGGAGGCGCCCCGTTCGAAGATGATCGGCACGGGCCGCTTCGAGAGCGGGGTCGCCGCCGCCGGCCCGGACGTCCGCGCCGGAGCGCTCATTGCATGGCCTCCAGGTACCCGACCAGCTGGTCGATCTCCTCCCGCGTCCGCGACTCGGTCACGCAGAGGAGCCAGCAGTCGCGCAGTTCAGGATAGAACCGTCCCAGCGGGAGGCCGCCGAGGATCCGGTGGGCGAGCAGCCGGCGGTTGATCTCCTCCGGGTCCACCGGGCAGCGGACGACGAACTCATGGAACGTCGGCGCGGGGAACGCGATCCGGTATCCGGGGAGCGCGGCGATGCGCTGGCGGGCGTAATGGGCCTTCCGGGCGTTCAACTCGGCGACGTCCTGGATGCCCTGGCGGCCGAGCGTGGAGAGGTACACCGCCGCGATCAGCGCGTTGAGCGACTCGTTCGTGCAGATGTTGCTCGTCGCCCGCGCGCGACGAATGTGCTGCTCGCGGGTCTGCAGCGTGAGCACGTACCCCGGTCGTCCCTCGGTGTCCACCGTCCGACCCACCAGGCGTCCGGGGAGCCGGCGGATGAAGGCCTCCCGGGTCGCGATCATGCCGAGATAGGGCCCCCCGAAATTCAGCGCGTTTCCCAGCGGCTGGCCCTCCCCGGTGACGATGTCGGCGCCGGCCTCGCCCGGCGGCTGGATCAGGCCGAGGCAGATGGGATCGGCGATCACGACGACCAGCAGCGCGCCGCGGGCGTGGGCGAGCGCCGCCAACGCCTCCCCCTCCTCCAAGCACCCGAAAAAGTTGGGCGATTGGATGATGAGCGCAGCGGTGTCGTCGGTGAGGGCCTCCCGCACGGCTTGGGGGGTCGTCACCCCGTCCCGGGTGGGGAGATCTTCCACCGAGACTCGGAGGTGGCTCGTGAAGGTCCGCAGCACCCGGCGGTACTCCGGGTGGACGGCGGTGCTGACGAGAACCTGTGCCCGCTTGGTGAGATCGGCGGCCATGCTGGCCGCCTCGCCCGTCGCGCTCGCCCCGTCGTACATGGAGGCGTTGGCCACGTCCATCGCGGTCAGCTCGCACATCAGGGTCTGGTACTCGAAGATCGCCTGGAGCTCCCCCTGCATCAGCTCCGCCTGGTAGGGGGTGTACGCGGTCAGGAATTCGGGTTTGAGCGCGAGGTGGGGGACCGTGCTGGGGACGAAATGGTCGTAGGCGCCCGCGCCCAGAAAGCAGGTCAGCCGGTCGCAGTCGGCGTTGCGGTCGGCCAGCTTTCGCAGGTGGGCGAGCAGGTCGGGGTCCGGCATCGCCGCCGGAAGGTCGAGGGGTCCGCGGAGCCGGACCTCCGCCGGGATGTCGCGAAACAGATCGTCGACGCTCCCGACGCCGATCGACCGCAGCATCCGCTCGCGCTCGGCGGGCGTGACCGGGATGTACTTCACGACCGCTGCTCCCCGATCAGAGCCATGTACGCGTCCGCGTCCATGAGCTGCCGGAGCTCTCCTGGGTCTTTGGGGTCCACGACGAGCATCCACGCCGCCCCGTGGGGATCGGTGTTGATGATCTCGGGTTTCTCAACGACCGCCGCATTGATCTCGACGACCTTACCGGAGACCGGGGCGTAGAGATCGCTCACCGCCTTCACCGACTCCACGACCCCGAAGGTCTGCATGAACGTCACCTCGCTGCCGACCGTCGGCAGCTCGACGTACACCACATCCGAGAGGCGGTCGGCGGCGAACTTCGTGATGCCGATGCGGACGCGCGTGCCCTCCACCTTCGCCCACTCGTGCTCCTTCGAATAACGCAGTTCCTTCGGATACACGTGGCCCTCCCTGGATTGGAACGTTCAGCCGCCCCGCGCCGCCGCACGCGGGCGCGATATCGCTTCGCCCCGCTACGTCCCACCTCCCGCCTGGCGCTTGTAGAAGGGCAGCTTCGTGACCGTCGCCCCCACCCCCCGGCTCCGGATGTCCACGAGGAGGTGCTGCCCCGGTTCGCCGAACGCGGGGGGCACGAATCCCAGACCGATGCTGCGGCCCACCGTCGGGCCGAAGCTCCCGCTGGTCACACGTCCGATTGCCGTCCCGTCCTGCCGCAGCGGGAATCCGTGGCGGGCGATGGTCCGCTCGGCGAGCGCGAAACCGACGAGCTTCCGCGTCACGCCCTCGCTCTTCTGCCGCCGGAGCGCGGGGGCGCCGATGAATTCGCCCTTGGCGAGCTTGACCGTCCACCCCAGGCCGCACTCGAGCGGGGTTGTGGTCTTGTCCATATCGTTGCCGTGGAGGAGGTACCCGCTCTCGAGCCGGAGCGTGTCGCGCGCTCCCAGGCCCGCGGGCCGGGCTCCCGCCTCGAGGATGGCTTCCCACACCGCGACCGCATGGTGGGCTTCGGTGTAGACTTCGAACCCGTCCTCACCCGTGTAGCCGGTCCGGGAGACGAGGGCGGGCCGGCCGGCGACCTCGACGTGGTCGCGGAATGCGTAGTAGGGGATCGGCGCCAGGGGGACGGGGGTCAGCCGCTGCAGGATCTCCTGGGCCCGCGGCCCTTGGAGCGCCAGCAGGGCGATCTCGGCGGTGCGGTCGGTGATCCGCACCTCGCCCACCGTGTGGTCGCGGATCCAGGCGAGGTCCTCCGCCGTGTTCGCCGCGTTGACGACGAGCATCAGGTGGTCGTCCCGCAGCCGGTAGACCAAGAGGTCGTCGATGATCCCCGCGTCGGGCGTGCACATCGGCGTGTACAGAGCCTGGCCGGTCGCCAGCCGCTGCACATCGTTCGTCACCAACTGCTGTACGAGCGGCAGCGCCCCCGCGCCCACCAGGTCGACCTCGCCCATGTGGGAGACGTCGAACAGCCCGGCACGGGTGCGGACCGCTTGATGTTCTTCGATGATCCCCGTGTACTGCACGGGCATCTCCCACCCGCCGAACGGAACCAGGCGCGCGCCCGCGGCGACGTGGGTGGCGTAGAGGGGGGTGCGCTTCAGCGGCTCGTCCATATCATCGCTCCTCCCCCGGCGCTTCGGCTCGTCCCCAGGCGCGCCCGAGACAGGACTGCACCTCACCGTCCTCGATCTGATGGAAGTCCTCGTACGCCTCGCCGACGGCGACGAGCTCGGCCGGCCGCAGGAGGCAGATCACCCGGTCCGCCTCCCCTTCCAACCGGCGGACGGCCTCGGGCGGTCCGACGGGGATGGCCACGGCCACCTCGCGCGCCAGCGCGTGGCGCAGCATCCGGACCGCGGCGATCGCGGTTGCCCCGGTGGCCAGGCCATCGTCAACGAGTACGGCCGACCGATTCCGGAGATCGGGCTCGGGGCGCGACCCCCGGTAGGCGAGGCGCCGGCGGGCGATCTCGGCGATCTGCGCCGTGATTTCCTCGCGGAGGTACTCGTCCGCGATGCGCAGCGTTCGGGTCAGCCGGCGGTCCAGGTAAATCACCCCCTCGCCGGTGACGGCCCCGAAGGCCAGTTCGGGGTTGTTCGGAGCCCGGAGCTTCCGGGGGATGACGACGTCAAGCGGCCAACCGAGGTTCCGGACGATCGCATCCGCCACGACGACGCCTCCTCGGGGGATAGCGAGGACCGTGGACGGCCCAAGCCCCAGCGCGCGCAACTGCCGGGCGAGCTGTTCCCCCGCGTCCCGACGGTCTCGGAACCGCATCGCCGCTCCTTACACGACTTCACCCAAAGGCCGGAGGCCGTGCCGGTGGGTCCGGGTTAGGCGCGGGTCCCCCCGCGGGCGAGCGCCAACGCCTGCCGTTCTTCCTCGGAGAGCGGATAGCTCGAGGCTCCCGCCTCCACCGCCTTGCCGTAGACCCGCGAGCCGTCGCGGCCGGTCAGCACGCTCACGACCACGCCGTTGGCGCGTCCGTCGAGCAGAGCGAGGCTGAAGCTCATATTGCTCCCCATCTCGGCGAAGGGATTGTAGCGGACGATCCCCACCCCCTGCACCGTGCGGGGGAGGGCATCGGCGACCCGCCCGATGCTCTCCTCGAGGATGGTCAGCCGCGCGTTGATCGCGGACACTTCCCGGCGGAGCGATTCCTCCGCCGTCAGCGGTCCGCCCGGCTGCGTGCCCCGGGAGCGGAGGGCCCGGACGAGGGTCACGAGCGCCACCAGGACGCCAAGCGCGGCGAGCGCGATGATCACGATCAGCCACGCTTGAACATCGTTGAGCGCAGTGAACACCGGGACGTCCTCCGAAGTTGTCGGACCCTGATTCTTTGCGGGGGCGAGCGTTCCCTCCGCCGGAGGAAGGCGCCGGGGCGCATCACCCGGTTGCCGCGAGAAACTCCTCCAGGGCGTTCAGGACCTGCTCGGGCGCGTCTTCCTGCAGGAAATGGCTGGCCTCCTCGATCTCACGCGTGACGGCGTGGGGGAGGCGGGCCTGCCACGAGCGCAGGACCTGGGGCGGGAGTACCGGATCCCGCATCCCCCATACCAGGAGGGTGGGGGTGGACGCGAACAGCGTCAGGCGCTCCTCGATCCGTTTCATCTCGGGATACGAAGGGTCGGCGTCGGAGACGGGGATGTCGCGCGACCAGCAGAGCAGCGCGCGGCGGGACGCGGGGGTGGGGAACGGGGCGCGGTAGGCCTGCATCACGGTCGGCGTGAAGCGCTCCGGATGAGCGGTCGTGCCGAGGAGCGCCGGATCCAGGTAGCCGTTCCGCTCGAGCACGAACCGCTCGCCGCGCGCGGAGCGGATGAGCTCGATCAGCCGGGGGAACGGCGCACCGGGCCACGGCGCGGACGCCCAGGTGTTCATCAGGACGAGCCGTTTGATGCGGTCGGGATGGCGGACCGCGACGCCCAAGCCGACCGGCCCCCCCCAATCGTGGACGACCAAGGTGGCGGCGCGCACGTCCAGCGCCAGCACCAGCGCTTCGAGGTTGGCGATGTGGTGGCCCAGCCGGTACGGGTCGGGATGCGCGGGCGCCTCGGATTTGCCCATCCCCATGTGATCCGGCACGATGCACCGCCGGCGGCGCGCCAAGGCCGGAACGAAGGTCCGGTACAGATACCCCCAGGTGGGATCCCCGTGCAGCAGGACGACCGGCTCGCCGGCGCCCTCATCCAGGAAGTGCAGGCGGACGCCGTCGACCGTCAAGTAGCGCGGCGCGAACGGGAACGTTCCCCCAAACGTCTCGTTGCGGATCTCGAGCATGCCCGTTCCAACGGGAAAGGCCCGGGGACCGCCGTGCCGTCCCCGGGCCCGTCCTCTGGCGGTGCTAGAACATGTGGAAGTTGGCGTCGGGGAGCGCCTTGCTCAATCCCTGGGCCAGACGCTGGGCCCACTGGTGCGCCAGCTCCAGCGTGGTGACGCCCGTCCCCGCCGCGTCATCGGGGACCACGGTGATGACGAGCCGGTCGCCGACGAGGATCTCCGCGGCGTTGCCCAGCGGATGGACGGCGACGACCGCGCCGCCCGTGCGGAACTTCGGCGTGCTCAGCACCTCGGTGATCCGCTTCGTGACCTCCACCACCCGATCCCCCGCGGAGTACCCCGCGGCATCGTGCGTGATCTTGAAGGCCCACACCCCTCCGACGGAGATATCGTTCACCTCGGCCATCGCCGGCCGGAGACCGGCGGCGACGGGGCCGACGGCGAGGACGCATGCAAGGACAACACTAAACATGCGATCGGCGCGCATCAAACCTCCCCCTTTCCTGCCTGCAGTGGGCATCGTTCTCTCTCCCTGCCTACTATTCCCTCCTGCCACCCCGCTCAATCACGGCGAGATCCTTACGAGACGCGCACCCCGCTCGGCACGTCCGAATCGGGCGCGAGTAGGACCGCCCGCGTCCCGTCGTTGGCGGCGAGCAGCATCCCCTGCGACTCGACGCCGCGGAGGCGGCGCGGCTGGAGGTTCGCGACCACGACGATCTTCCGGCCGATTAGGGACTCGGGTGCGTATTGCTGGGCGATCCCCGCGACGAGCGTGCGGGTCGACTCCCCGATCTTGATGCGAAGCTCCAGGAGCTTGTCCGCGCCGGCCACCCGCTTCGCCTCGAGCACCTCGGCCACCCGGAGATCGACCTTGTTGAAGTCGTCGATCGTAATCTCGCTCATCGCACCGCCTCCTTTGTCGCTGGAACTCGGGCCGGCCCCATCCGCCGCACGGGCCGACGGCGTTCGCCCGGCACCGGCGCGTCGAGGGGGCGGCGCCGGGCGGGTCTCGATCCTCGGGAAGAGCGGGGCGCCGAGCCGGATGCCCGCCCCCGCGGGAAGCCCGCCCCACACGCGGGCGTCGGCGAACCGCTGCGCGGACAGCGGAGCCGCGATCCCGAGTTGCCCCCACACCCGTTGTGCCGCCGTGGGGAACACCGGGGTGAGCAGGATCGTCGCGATCCGGAGCGCTTCGAGGGTGTTGTACACGATCGCCCCGGCGCGGGCGGAGTTCCCCTCCTTGAGCGCCGTCCACGGGGCCGCTTCGTCGATGTACTTGTTGGCGACCCCCAGGAACCGCCAGATCTCCGCCAACCCCCGCGTGAAATCGAACGTGCCGATCCGCGCATCCGCCGCGTCCGGCACCGCCGCTGCCGCCGCGTGGAGCGCTCCGTCCGGTCCCTGCGGCGCCCCGGGGGCGGGAATCCGCCCGCCGAAGTGGCGGTCGACCAGCGGCAGCGTCCGGTTGAGCAGATTCCCGAAGTCGTTCGCCAGGTCGGCGTTGAACCGGTGGACGAGCGCGGCGTGCGAGTAGTCCCCGTCCTGTCCGAAGGGGACTTCGCGCAGCAGGGTATACCGGAAGGCGTCCGCCGCCACCTCCCACTCCGCCCCGCTCGTGGCGGCGAGGCTTGTGATCTCCGCGATCGGATCGATGAAGTTGCCGCGCGTCTTGCTCATCTTCTCGCCCCCCACCGTCCAGAAGCCGTGCACCCACACCTGCTTGGGGGACGGCAACCCCACCGCCTCGAGGAAGCACGGCCAGATGACCGAGTGAAACCGGTTGATGTCCCGACCGATCAGGTGGTGCGCCTGGGGCCAGAACCGCTGGTACCGCTCCGGGTGGTCCAGGTAGCCGATCGCGGTCACGTAGTTGATGAGGGCCTCGACCCACACGTAGATCGTCTGCGCCGGATCAAACGGCACCGGGATCCCCCACTTGACCGAGAGGCGGCTGACCGCGAGGTCGCGGAGGCCGCCGCGCACGAAGCTCAGCATCTCATTCCGCTGGGTCTCGGGTTGGATGAACTGCGGGTCGCCCTCGATCTTGCGGAGGATCCAGTCCTGGTACTGGCTCAGCCGGAACACGTAATTTTCCTCGGCGGCCCACTCCACGCCGCGCTTGTGAATGGGACACGTCTTTCCCTCGAGCAGTTCGCCTTCGGCGTAATAGGCCTCGCACGACGGGCAGTACCATCCCTCGTAGGTCCCCTTGTAGATCGCCCCCCGCTCGTAGGCGCGCTGAAATAGATGCTGGGCCACGCGGACGTGGCGGGGCTCGGTCGTCCGGATGAAATCGTCGTTCGAGATCCCGAGGCGTTTCCACAGCGCCTGCCACTTTGGGGCGATCAGATCACACCACGCCTGCGCGGACATGCCGGCCTCGCGCGCCCGGCGCTCGATGTTGACCCCGTGCTCATCGGTGCCGGTGAGGAAGAAGACCTCCGCCCCGCATAGGCGCTTCCAGCGGGCGATCGTGTCCGCCGCCATCGTGGTGTAGGTGTGCCCGATGTGCGGCACATCGTTGACGTAGTAGATGGGCGTCGTGACGTAGAAGGGCTCCATCGCCGTCTCCTCAAACAAAACCGCCCCCCGTCCTAGGGACGGGAGGCAGCCGCCTCCGTGGTACCACCCACGTGCGCCCACACACGATGCGGGCCTCACCGGTCCTGGGCCATCAGGCTTGCCGCCCGGGACCTCGGCCTGTCACGCCGGCCGCGCGTCGCCGCCTACTCCGCCGGCCGCACCACGGTCGACGATTCGGCGCGCCGCTCCGGAGCCATGTTCCGCTCGTCGCCTCCGCCGGCTTGCACCCTCCCGGCTCGCTCCCCCACGTTGCGCGGGGTCCGGTCGGCGGTCGAGCTTACTCCCGCTCCATCATCGCATTTCTCATCATGCTACGGTGCGCGCGGGGGAATGTCAAGGTCGCTGGTCCAATACCCGCCCTGGGCAAAGGTCGTCGGCGGCGCGTTGTCGTCGCACCCGGGCGGGAGGGGACTGATCGATGGGACTGCCACGGATCGGATTCATCGGCGTGGGCAAGATGGGGGGACCGATGGTGCGCCGCCTGCTCGCCGCGGGATTCGCGGTCACCGTTCACGACCTCCGCCGCGACGCGGTGGCGGAGGTATGCCGGTCGGGGGCCGCGGCGTCGGACAGCCCCGCCACGGCCGCCGCCGGGGCCGATGTGGTGATCACGATGCTGCCGGACGGCCGCGCCGTGGAGGGCGTCGCGTATGGAGCGCGGGGGCTTCTCGCGGGCCTGCGGTCCGGGCAGACGCTCATCGAGATGACCTCGTCGAGCCCAGGCGTCACTCGCCGTCTCGCGGCCGTCCTCGACCCCCAGGGGATCCGACTGCTCGATGCGCCGGTGTCGGGGGGCGTCCGCGGCGCCGTCGAGGGGACGCTCTGCATCATGGTCGGCGGGCCGGCGGACCTGCTGGAAGCCTGCCGCCCCATCCTGGAGTGTCTCGGCCGCGACCTCGTGCACGTCGGCGACGCCCCGGGGGACGGGGACACGGCGAAGACGATCAACAACTTCCTCTCCGCGACGACCGTGTGGAGCGTCGCGGAGGGCGCGGCGCTGGCGGCGAAGGCCGGCCTCTCGCTGGACCGGGTCATGGCCGCGGTGAACCGATCGACGGGGCGCAGCTACACGACCGAGACGAAGGTGCTGCGCTACATGCTGCCGCGCCAGTTCACCTCCGGGTTCACCGTGGCGCAGTACCTGAAGGATCTCACGATCTGTCTTGAGCTCGCCGGCGAGCTGGGCGTGCCGATGCTGCTGGGGTCGATGCTGCGGCAGGCCTGGCTGCTCGCCGCGCAAGAGGGGATGGCGGAGCAGGACCATACCGCCCTGGTGTGCCTGCTGGAGCGGTGGAGCGGGGTGGGCACGGACCGGCCGCGAGACGGGGCAGGGTGAGTCTCCCCCCGGCGCCGCTCCCTCGGGTCCTCGCGATAGGGCCCGTCAGCCCGGAGGCGGTTAGAATCCGAACGGCAGCGCCAGATACCAGCGCCCGTCGTACTTCTCGAACGCCACGCTCTCCGGATTGAAGCCCGCCTGGGCCCCGTCGCCCGGCTCACCCGCGTCGCTTTCCACGACCGGCGTCCCGTCCGGCTTCGTGACCACAACCACCTGGCCGGCGATGGAGAAGAGCAGGCCGGTCCGCTGGAAGGGCTTCATGTGGAACTGTGGGGCGGCGAGCATCCGCTGCGAGTCACCGAGCACCCACTGGAAGACGCCGATCCCCTCGGGGTAGATCGGCGCATCCTCTTCCATCGCCTTCGCGTAGAGCTTGCCCAGCCCGGCCCCGTCCCGGCGGACCAGCGTGGCGTAGTAGGATTGCAGCACCGCCAGGATCGCCTCGCGGTCCGCGTCGGTCAGGTGCAGGGGCGGTTGGGGGTGGACGTGGACCGTGAAGGCCAGGGTTTTCACGACGCTGGCACCCCGCGATTCTCCCGGCGGGCTGTGGAACCTGGCGACCTCCACCCTTCGAGGTTCTTTGGCGCGGGTTTCGACCGCCACCGTCAAGCCGACCCGGGAATCGCTGGTATACTCCACCTCAAGCTCGTTGTGACCGTCGACGAGGTACTTGCTGATGTACAGGGGGAGGCTGATCGAAATCGCGGCCCCGCTGGCGACCGTGGCGCCGTTGAGGGCGACGCGGTGGAGGTATGCCCCGTCGCTCCAGAGGAACTGGTATTCAGTGGGGTCGGTGCCCGCGGCCGCCGGGAGCGTCAGCAGCAGGACCAGGATGCAGAGCAGGCTCTTCGCGCACGTCGCCGCCATTCTACCCCCCTGTATGCCCTCCCAGAGGGGAGAAGCGGACCTCACCCGGCTCGCGCGAAGCGTTCGTCGGGCCGGGCGGGGGACCCCGCCGGCGGGGGCGGCGGCCTTGCCGGACGGCTATTCGCGGTCCAGTTCGAACTCCGTGTGCAGCGCGCGCACGGCGGCAGCCACCTGTCCCGCGGGGATCACACAGGAGACTTTGATCTCCGAGGTGGCGATCAACTCGATGTTGATCCCGCCCCGCGCGAGCGCCGCGAACATCCGTGCCGCGACGCCGGGGTTGCTGATCATTCCCGCCCCGACGATGCTGATCATCGCCACGCGGTCATCCGACAGGATCTCCTCCGCGCCGATCTCCCCGGCGACGGCGCGGGCGGCTTCGACCGCCGCCGTCATGTCGGGCTTCGCCACGGTGAAGGAGATGTCCGCGCGCTCCCGACGCGGCACGCTCTGGATGATCATGTTCACGTTCACGTGGCGCTCGGCGACGGCGCGGAAGAGAATGTGGGCCGTCCCCGGCCGGTCGCCCACCCCGGTGGCCGTGATCTTGGCGACGTTGGCGTCGTGGGTCACCCCCGTCACGACTCTCCGCCGCTCGAACGCGCGATCCGTCACCATCGTCCCCCCCCGGTCCACGAAGCTGCTGCGCACCTCGAGGGGCACCTGCATCTGCTTGGCGAGTTCCGCCGCGCGCGTCTGGACGACCAGCGCCCCCGAGCTCGCCATCTCCAGCAATTCGTCGTAGGAGATCTCGGGAAGCTTGTGGGCCTCGGGGACGAGGCGGGGATCCGCGGTGAATACCCCCTCCACGTCCGTGCAGATCTGGCACAGGTCCGCGCCGAGCGCCGACGCCAGCGCCACCGCCGTGGTATCCGAGCCCCCCCGGCCGAGCGTGGTGATCTCCTCTTCGTCGGTGATCCCCTGGAACCCGGCGACGATGACGATCCGGCCGGCGGCGAGTTCGCGATCGATCCGCGTGCGGTCGACGCCGAGGATCCGGGCGCGGGTGTGGACGCGCTCCGTCCGGATCTGGGCCTGTCCGCCGGTGAGCGAGATGGCATCCGCGCCCTGGGCGTGGATCGCCATCGCCAGAAGGGCGATCGAGATCTGTTCGCCGGTTGCCAGCAGCATGTCGAGCTCCCGGGCCGGCGGGTGGTCGGTGACCTGTCTGGCCATCCCCAGCAGATCGTCCGTGGTGTCGCCGGGCGCGGAGACCACGACGACGACGCGATGGCCGGCTCGGTGGGTGGCCACGATCCGCCCGGCGACGCGCGTGATGCGTTCGGGCCCCGCGACCGAGCTGCCGCCGAACTTCTGAACGATCAGGCTCACGGGCCGCCCTCCGCCACCGCGCCCTCGCCGTCGAACTCCGCGTGCAGGATGCGGCACGCCGCGCCCGCGGCCTCGAACGCCTGCGCCATGGCCGGGCCGATCGCGGGGGCGTCCCCGAACGCGAGCACGGCAGGGCCGGAGCCGCTGAGCGCCACCCCGTGGGCGCCGGCGCGCCGCGCGGCCGCAAACACCTCGGTCAGCCCGGGCACGAGCTGTTCCCGGTACGGCTGGTGCAGCCGGTCCTGGGTCGCTTCATCGAGCAGATCCGGACGCCCCCCAATCAGCGCCGCGACCAGCAACGCGGCCCGGGTGACGTTGAAGACGGCATCGGGGAAGGGGACGCGGGCGGGAAGCCGGCGCCGCGCTTCGTCCGTCGACACGTGGTAGTCCGGCACCGCCAGCACGACCCGCAGGGTGGGGGGCGCCAGACGCATCCAACGGACCCCGGTGGGGGTCCGGGCGCAGACGACGAGCCCGCCGAGCAGGGCGGGGGCGACATTGTCGGGGTGCCCTTCGATCTCCGTGGCCAAGTCGATCAGGGCCCGCTGGTCGAGCGGGCCGCCCAAGAACGTGTTGGCCGCGACCGCCCCGCCGATGATCGCCGCGGCGCTGCTTCCCAGGCCGCGCGAGAGCGGGATGCGGTTGTGCTGGTGGAGCCGGAAGGCCCGAGAGGCGGCCGCGTCCTCGCCCTCCACCCGCGCCACGACCGCCATCACCGCTCGGTAGGCGAGGTGCGTCGGATCGCGCGGCAGCGATCTGGCTCCTTCGCCGTCGATGTCGATCTCCGGCCTCTCCGCCGGCTGAAGCGTGAGGTCGTTGTGCAGGCGCAGGGCCAGCCCTAGGGCATCGAACCCCGGTCCCAGGTTGGCGGACGTGGCGGGGACCCGAACCGTGATCATCGGACCGCCATCATCTCGTCCACGATCCGCTCGAGCGCCTCCGGCGTCGCCGGGACGGCCTCGGGCCGCCGTTCGGTGCGGAGCACCGACTCCGGGTCCTTGAGCCCGTGGCCGGTCACCACGCAGGCGATGAGCAGGCCCGGCGGCAGCCGCCCCTCGCGCGCCCGTTTGAGGAGCCCGGCGACGGGCGCGGCGGAGGAGGGCTCGATGAAGACCCCCTCCTCGACGGCCAGCAGCCGCCGCGCGGCGAGCAGCTCCTCGTCGGTGACCGCCTCGAACCCCCCGCCCGACTCTCGCGCCGCCGTCACCGCGCCCTCCCAGGAGGCCGGCCGGCCGATCCGGATCGCCGAGGCGATCGTCTCGGGGCGCTCCACCGGGTGGCCGAGGACGAAGGGCGCGGCCCCCGCAGCCTGGAAGCCCCACATCTTCGGGAGGGCGGCGATCCGGCCGTCGCGGTGGTATTGGACAAACCCGCGCCAGTAGGCGGTGATGTTGCCCGCGTTGCCGACGGGGATGGCGAGCACGTCCGGCGAGCGCCCCAACGCGTCGCAGATCTCGAACGCACCGGTCTTCTGTCCCTCGATCCGGTACGGGTTCACGGAATTCACCAGCGTCAGGCGAAACCGCGGGGCCGTCTCGCGGACGATTCGGAGCGCTTCGTCGAACGAGCCTTCCACCGGGACGACGCGCGCCCCGTGGGCCATCGCCTGCACGAGCTTGCCCACCGCGACCCCGCCCGCCGGGACCACCACAAAGCAGGGAAGGCCGGCCCGGGACGCGTAGGCCGCGGCCGCGGCCGCCGTGTTCCCCGTGCTGGCGCAGACGACCGCCCGGCTTCCGTCCTCCAGCGCCTTCGACATCGCGAGGGTCATGCCCCGATCCTTGAACGAACCGGTCGGATTCTGCCCCTCGTATTTGATGTACACCTCGATCCCGGGCAGGTGGCGCATGAGACGCGAGGCGCGCAGCAGCGGGGTGGCGCCTTCCAGCAGCGTCACGAGCGGTGTGCTCGGGGTGACCGGCAGGTAGGGGCGGTACTCCTCGATCACCCCGCGCCAGGTGCGCAGCGCGCCCCCGGCGTCACTCCTCACCGTCGACCACCCGGATGACGTTGCGCACCGTTCCCACGACGTCGAGGCTTTCCACCCGGCTCAGCACGCGCCGCATCTGCTGTTCGCGCGTCGTGTGCGTGACCAGCACGATGTCCGCGGTCTCCCCCCGGCTCTTTTGCACGACGGAGTCGAGGCTGACCCCCTCCTCGCCGAACACCGCCGCGATCCGGGCGAAGACGCCCGGGCGGTCGGTGACCTGCATCAGCAGGTAGTACGGCGAGGTCGTCTCCTCCATCGGCCGGAGCGGGCGGGGGGACATCGGTCGGAACCCGACCCGCCCGTGGGCCGCCGCGCGGCGGTTCCGCGCGATGTCGATCAGGTCGGCGACGACCGCGCTCGCCGTCGGCGCACCCCCCGCCCCGCGCCCCACGAACATGACCTCGCCGACCGCGTCCCCGCGGACGAAGACGGCGTTGAGCTCGTTGCCGATCGCCGCGAGCGGATGGGCGAGGGGAAGGAACGCCGGGTGCACGTGCGCTTCGATCCGCCCCTCCTCCTCGCGCGTAATCGCCAAGAGCTTGACGGTGAACCCCAACTCCTCGGCGAACTGGATGTCCTGCGGGGAGATCCGCGCGATGCCTTCGCGATAGACGTCATCGGCCCTGACCGGCGTCCCGAAGGCGATCGTCGCCAGGATAGCGAGCTTGGCCGCGGCGTCGTGCCCTTCGATGTCCGCGGTGGGGTCGGCCTCCGCGAAGCCCAGGCGCTGAGCTTCCGCGAGCGCGCGCGCAAACTCCCACCGTTCCTGCGCCATCTTCGTCAGGATGTAGTTGGTCGTACCGTTCAGAATCCCGACGACCTCGCGGAACCGGTTGGCGGCGAGCGACTCCCGGAGCGGTTGAATCAACGGCAGGCCTCCGCCGACGCTGGCTTCGAACCGGAGGTCCACCCCCGCCCGCTCCGCCTCCACGAACAGCTCCGGCCCGTGCTGGGCCATCAGCTGCTTGTTGGCGGTGACCACGCTCTTGCCCCGTCCGAGCGCGTCGAGCAGCAGCGCGCGGGCCGGCTCGATGCCGCCGATCACCTCCACGATCACGTCCACGCCGGCGTCGGCGATCACCGCGCCGGCGTCGGCGGCCAGCACCCCCGGATCGAAGCGGATCTCCCGCGGCCGCCCCGGATGGGCGGTGGCGACGCGGACCAGGCGGAGGCCGACGCCGGTGCGCCGGCGGATCTCCTCCCCATTCGTCTGGAGGAGGCGCACCACCGCGCTGCCGACGGTCCCGCACCCGAGCAGACCGATCCGGAGTTCGTCGACCACCTTGTGCGGCATCCCGGGCGCTTCCAGAGCGGGCACGCTGCTTACGGTGCCCCGATCAGCGTTTGTCGGGCACCGGCCCAAACCCGCCGATCCGTCCGCTCGAGGGCCGGCGGGAGGGAGGGAGCAGGCCCCGACCGGCGGGCCGGCCGTCGGCGAGGCGTCACGCCGTCACCCCGATGGCGGCGAGGTCGCTGCGCATTGCCCGACGTTCTTCGTCGGTGAACGCGAGGGCCGGTGGGCGGACCGTGGCGTGCCGGCTGAGGCCCACGGCGGCCATCGCCTCTTTCACCACCACAAACGGCGGCGCGTCCGCGGTGTACAGTCGGCGCACCGGCGCCGAGGCGCGGTGGCGCTCGGCCGCGGCCTCGAGGCGGCCGGCCCGCACGTCCGCATAGATCTGCACAAACGGATCCGGCCAGTAATTGGCGGATCCCGGGACGCATCCGTCCCCGCCGGAGAGCAGCGTGTTGAGCAGGTGGTAGTCCATCCCGGCGAGCACGGAAAACTCCGGCCGGGTGCGCTTGACCAGTGCGATCGTCTCCACGATGTGGGCGGCACTGTCGATCGTGTCCTTGAGCCCCGCGATGTTGCGGTGCTCGGCGGCGAGCCTGGCGACGAGAGCGGGGGTGATGCTCCGTCCCGTCAGCGCCGGGAAGTTGTAGATGTACACCGGCAGCGCGGTGCCCATCGCCAGGAGGCGGTAGTGCTCGTGGATCGACCGCTCGGAGGGGAGCCAATAGTACGGCAGTACCGAGACCACGCCGTCGGCGCCGGCCTCCTCGGCCTGACGCGCGTAGGCGATCGCTTCGTCGGTCCACGGGCTGCCGATCCCGACGAGCACGGGCACCCGTCCCCGGGCGGCGCGCACGGCCAGCCCGGCGAACGCGTGGCGTTCCTCCCGCGAGAGCGAGGTGAATTCTCCGGTCGTCCCGAGCGCGAAGATCCCGTGCACGCCCCGTCCGATCAGCCAGTCGATGTGCCGGGCGTTCGCCTCCTCGTCCACGCGCCCCCGCTCGTCGAAGAGCGTCGGGATCGGAACGACGATGCCGGCGAGGGGCGGGGCGGTCATTGGGGACTCTCCTCCTTCACGGACTTCAGGTATCCGGCGACGAGGTCCGCGGCTTCCGCGGCGCGGTCGTCCGGGACGAAGAGGTCGCCATCCCACGCGCCGCCCACGGGGCGGTTGTAGCCGGGGATGAGGTTCGACCGCAGCAGGACGGGGATCCCCGCGTCCTCGAGCATGCCTTGGAGCATCACCGCCTCGACTTCCGTCGTCGCCGTGTGCACCTTTTTCATCCCGTCACCGCGCCGCTTCCTGCTTCAGCGACAGCCATAGCCGGTACACCCGATTCCGACGCAGCCCCGTCGCCTGGGCCGCTCGTCGCACCGCCTCAAATGGTGCGATCCCATCCTTCAACGCGTCGCGCAGGATCGATCGCGCCGACTCCTCCGCCTCGGGAGCGGCGGCATCGGCGATGACGCGGTCGACCGGCGTGAGATCCGCCCCGGCGAGCACGAGGGTGAACTCTCCTTGGGGCCGGTGCTCGGTGAAATGCCGAATCGCGTCGCCGATCGTGCCGCGAAAGAGCTCTTCGTGGATCTTGGTCAACTCGCGGGCCACCGCGATTTTCCGGTCACCCCACGCCGCGGCGAGCGCCTGCAGCGTCTTCATCAAGCGGTGGGGAGCTTCGTAGATCACCAGGGTGTGCGCCACCGAGCGGAAGGCGTCGAGCACTCGCTGGCGCTCGGACGCGGCCGGCGGAAGGAAGCCGAGAAACGTCACCGGCTCGGTGGGAAGCCCCGAGGCGACCAGTGCCGTGACGAAGGCGCTGGGGCCCGGCAGCACGATGACGGGCACCCCGTCCTCGACGGCGTGCTGCACCAGGTCGACGCCGGGGTCGCTCAGCCCGGGGGTCCCGGCGTCGGAGACGAGGGCGATCGACTCGCCCGCGAGCAGCCGGGCGATCAGCTCCGGCGCGCGCGCGCGCTCGTTGTGCTCGTGGACGCTCACCACTCGGGCGGGGATCCCGTGATGCGTCAGGAGCTTGCGGGTCCGCCGGGTGTCCTCGGCGGCGATCAGGGCCACTTCCCGGAGGATGCGCAGCGCGCGCAGTGTGATGTCCTCCAGGTTGCCGATCGGGGTGGCCACGAGGTAGAGCGTTCCGACTTTGGTCGCTGTCACACCCCCACTATACCAGAGTGCCCCGCGGCGCGGGGCGCTCCGCCGGGTCCGCGGCGCGACGACGTCTCGAGACGTTTGAAGTGGACTTCCCCGGGGGAACCACTATAATGGAAACCGGACGACCATCAAACAGGCCTGTGTGGTTGTGCCGAGTCCCTGCCGCGGGCAGGGAGCGGGGGATCCGGATGGTGGGGCGCAGCTCGCGCGCGGCGCGAGTAGGGGAGTCTCTCTCGACCCGAGCCCGACAGCTAACCCCGTAGGCGGCGAGGGAGGGTGGCCGGGACAACGAGCACGCCCGGAGGCCCCGTCTCCGGGCGATTTGTATTTCTCCCTCGCGCGATCACTCAGGACGACTCCGGGGGGGGTGATGATCGGTGCATGGGCATGGTGGGCTTCCGAATCGCCTGCGCGGGGTCCTGGCCGACCGCCCGTTGATCGTCGTCAGCAACCGGGAGCCGTACACGCACCGCCGCAGCGGGGGCGCGGCGAAGGTCGAGCGCCCGGTGGGCGGGCTCACCGCGGCTCTCGATCCGGTGATGCAGGATCTCTCCGGGACTTGGATCGCCTGGGGGGATGGGGACGCGGACTTCGACGACGTCGCCGCGGGGGGGAGGGTTCCGGTTCCCCCCGAGGCCCCTCGCTACACGCTGAAGCGCATCGCCCTGCCGCATCCCGAGGTCGAGGGATACTACTACGGGTATGCGAACCAAGCCCTGTGGCCGCTCTGCCACATGGCCATGAGCCAGGCTCGGTTTCGGGCCCGCTATTGGGCGGCGTATCAGAGCGTGAACGCCCGGTTCGCCGCGGCGGTTCGGGAGGAGGCCGGCCGGGAGGCCCTCGTGTGGATCCACGATTACCACCTGGCGCTCTGTCCCCGTGAGCTCCGCCGCACCCGCCCCGATCTGTTCCTCATGCATTTCTGGCACATCCCCTGGCCCGCCTGGGACGTTTTTCGGATCTGCCCACAGGGCGCCGAACTGCTCGACGGGCTGCTGGCCAACGACTTGATCGGCTTTCAGCATCCCCGCCATGTGGAGCACTTCCTGGAGTGCGCGGAGCGCGAGATCGGCGCTCGGGTCGAAGACGGCATCGTCGAGTACAAGGGCCGGGTGACCCACGTCGAGGCCTTCCCGATCAGCGTGGATGCCGCGGCCTTGGACCAGCTGGCGAGGTCCCGGTCGTGTGAGCGGTGGATGGCTCGGTTGCGCCGGCGGTTCGCGCTCGAGGGGCGGACCGTGGCGGTGAGCGTCGACCGCCTCGACTACACGAAGGGGATCCCCGAGCGGCTCAAGGCGATCGACCTGTTCTTCAAGCGGCGGCCGGAGTACCGGACCCGGGTGGTCTTCATTCAGAAGACGGCTCCCAGCCGGACCCGGATCAAGGCGTACCGGGACCTTGAGAGCCAAGTCGAGGAGGCGATCGCGCACCTGAACGCGGCGTATGCGGTGGAGGGGTGGCAGCCGGTGATCTCCCTGCCGCAGCCCCTGCCGCCCGCGGGGATGGCCGCCCTCTATCGGATGGCGGATCTCTGCGTCGTTAGTTCCCTGCAGGATGGGATGAATCTCGTCGCCAAGGAATTTGTCGCCTGCCAGGTCGACCGCCGCGGCGTGCTCGCGCTCAGCGAGCTGGCGGGCGCCCGCGACGAGCTGTCGTGGGCGATCCCCATCAACCCGTATGACGTGGAGGGCTGCGCGGACGCGCTGGCGCGGGCGATTGAGATGCCGGTCCTGGAGCGGCGGCGGCGGCTGGACCGCCTCCGGACCGACGTTGCCGAACACGACATCACCCACTGGGTGGACCAGCACCTCGAGGCGGCCGCCCACCTGCTCGGGGCCCGATCCGCGACCCGGCAGCTGTTCGACGCCGCCGGCCGGATCGATCCCACCGTGGGGAGGGGGCGCCCGCTGGCCCTGCTCATGGACTTCGACGGTACCCTGACCGGGTTTGCCGATGATCCCGACTCCGTGCGGATCCCGCCGCGGATCCAGGCGGCGCTCGCCCGAATTGCCCGTGCCCCGGACACGTTCGTCGCCATCATCAGCGGACGCGCGCTCGACGACATCCGGCTCCGCGCCGGCATCGACGGGATCGTCTACGGGGGGAATCACGGGCTGGAGATCGCCGGGCCGGGATGGACCTGGACGGTGCCCAAGGCCGAGGAGGCACGCGGGGCAATCGGGCCGTGCTGTGTGCGCCTGCGCGCCCGCCTGCGCGGAGTGCCCGGTGTCTGGGTCGAAGACAAAGGCCTGACCGCCAGCGTTCATTACCGGCGAAGTCCCCACCGTCATGTGGAGCAGGTCCGGATGGCCGTGCTCGAAGAGCTGGCCCAGCTTTCCCCGCGGACGCTCGGGGTTCGGCAGGGGAAGCACGTGCTCGAACTGCGGCCGGACATCTCCTGGGACAAGGGCGCCGCGGTGCGGTGGGTGCTCACCCGAGCGCTCGGGGACGACTGGGCGGCAACCGCGTCGGTGGTGTACCTCGGGGACGACCGGACCGACGAGGACGCCTTCGAAGCCCTGGCCGCCCCCGCCGTGACGGTGAAGGTCGGGCCGAACGCCCACCCGACCGCGGCGCGCTACGCCGTGCGGAACATCGACGAGGTGTACCGGTTCATCGAGACGATCGACGCCAGGCGGGCCGCGTTGTCGGTCCCGGCCGGGGCGGCCGCGGGCGGCGCGGGTGGGTAAGCGCGCCGCGAACGCGGCCTTCCGATTTACGTCCTGCCACGGGCTCCAACAGATGCTCGGCCGGGTGGCGCGGGACGAACTGGAGCTCCTCCAACACCTGGACGAGGTCCCGATCGAGAGCATCCACCATCACACCCACGCGTACTTTCTGCGCCACCATTATCTGGCCGGGGCGTACCCCAACGACTTTGCGACGTGGGCGGCGATCCAGGTCCGCGACCGCGTGCTGGGAGAGCGGCTCGCGATCGTGGACCCGTTCGACTTCCAGGATCTCGAGGCGCTTCGCTCCACGCTCATCACGATCGTCGACGACCACCTCACGCACACCCCGGTGGTGCCGCGGGTGGTGTACGGGGAGCCGTTCTACTTCATGATCACGACGCTCGCCGAATTCCCTACGGGGCTCGAGGCGCGTACGCTGCGGGAGTTCCGCGACGGCCTGGCTCGGGCCGAGGTGTCCGTCGTCTACTTCCATCTGTTTGAGGCCCCCCGCCGCCGCCTGCCGACGTTCGGGGCCTGGCTGGAGATGCAGGGAGAGGCGGGACTGGCGGAAGAGGTCCGGCGGCTCCATCCCTACACATCGGATCTCGAGGGATTGCGCGCCCGCCTGCTCACGCTCTGCGACGCTGCCCTGGCGGGCCGGCTCGAGGTGAAAGGTCCCCATGGCGACTGACGGGAACTCCCTCGACCGGTACCGGGACGTCGCTCCCCCGGGCTCGGTCGACGCGCTGTACCGGTTCGGCGAGCGGGTGCGGGGCAAGCAATTCGTGCACGTCAATTCGACCCGATACGGCGGCGGGGTGGCCGAGATGCTCCACCGCCTCCTCCCGCTCCTGAACCAGCTGGGGGTGGAGACCCGGTGGGAAGTCCTCCAGGGCGACGAGGAGTTCTTCCGCATCACGAAGAGCTTCCACAACGCCTTCCAGGGGGACGAGCAGGCGATCTCCGCGGAGATGCTCGAGCACTACCTGGAGGCGAACCGGCGAAACGCTGCGCGGCTTGACCTGGACGGCGATCTCATCCTGATCCACGATCCTCAGCCGGCGGCGCTGATCGAACGCCGGGGGCGGGGCGCGTGGGTGTGGCGGTGCCACATCGACGCCTCGCACCCGCAGCGGCGCGTCTGGGCCTTCTTTCGCCCCCTCATCTCCCGGTACGACGCCGCGGTGTTCTCGCTGCCCCGGTTCGCCCAGCGCCTAGGGATCCCGCAGTATCTGATCTACCCGAGCATCGATCCGCTCAGCGACAAGAATCGAGACCTCCCCGCGGAAGAGGTCCAGGCCGTGCTGGCCCGGTTGGGGATCCCCCAGGACAAGCCGATCCTGCTCCAGGTGTCCCGGTTCGACCGGTTCAAAGACCCGGTGGGGGTCGTTCAGGCCTACCGGTTGGTGAAGAAGCACGACGACTGCCGACTGGTGTTGGCGGGCGGTGGTGCGGTCGACGATCCCGAAGGCCCCAAGGTTCTCGCGGAGGTCCAAGCGACGGCGGCCGGCGATCCGGATGTCCACGTCCTCGTCCTGCCGGATAACGCCAACGTCGAGATCAACGCGCTCCAGCGCGCCGCCACGATTGTGCTCCAAAAGTCCACTCGCGAGGGGTTCGGGCTGACCGTCGCGGAGGCGATGTGGAAGGGGAAGCCGGTGATCGGCGGATTTGCCGGGGGGATCACCGTGCAGATCGTCTTCGGGACGACGGGATACACGGTGAACTCTCCGGAGGGTGCCGCGTTCCGGGTGCGCTACCTGCTGAACAATCCGCAGGTGGCCATGCGGATGGGAGAGAACGCGCGCGAGTACGTCCGGCGAAACTTCCTGATCACCCGCCACCTCGCCGATCTTCTGGCGCTCCTGGCGCTGCGCACCCGGGCGGCGTGAGGCCCGCCGCTAGCGCCGCGGGCGATCCTGCCGCGCCGCGGGCTTGCGCGCCCGAATGAACGCGCTCATCACCCGGCCGTCGATGCGCGGTGCATGGGCTTCGACATCAACCCCGCAGCCGGAAAGGAATTCGCGCGCGTCGTCCACGCGGTAGACGCGGGTGGGCTCCACGCCAATCGCCTCAAACCCCGCCCGCCCCAGCTTTTCGGCGTACTCGCGCACCTCCAGCGCCCCCGCGACGCAGCCCACCCACAGTTCCATGCTGCGCCGGAGGTCGTCCGGCATCTCCCCCTGGATCACGACGTCCGACACGGCGAGGCGCCCGCCGGGCCTGAGGACGCGGAAAGCTTCGGCAAAGACCCGGTCCTTCTCGCCGGAGAGATTGATCACGCAGTTCGAGATGATGACATCGACCGAGTCATCGGGCAGGGGGATGCGCTCGATCTCGCCCATCAGGAATTCGGCGTTGCGAACTCCCGCCCGGTGCTGATTGGCCCGCGCCAGGGCCAGCATTTCCTCGGTTATGTCAAGCCCGTAGGCCTTTCCGGTGGGCCCGACGCGTTTGGCGGAGAGGAGGACGTCAATCCCACCCCCCGATCCCAAATCGAGCACCGTTTCTCCCGGGTGCAGGTGGGCCAGCGCCGTGGGGTTCCCGCATCCCAGGGAGGCCCGAAGGGCTTCCGGCGGCACCTCGGCGACCTGTTCCTGATCATACAGGTTCGCCGTCACGGGATCGCCGGCGCCGGAGGGCCCGCAGCAGGCGCTCGCGCAGCACCCGCCCCCACCGCCGGCGACGCGGATCGCCGCCCGCGCGTATTTGTCCCGGATCGCGTCCTTGAGCTCCATCGATCTTGCCTCCCCCAGGGCCTAGTCCCGTCACACCGGCGTCCCCACCCACGCGACGGGGCGGGGATTGACGGCTTGGTTCCGGGTGCAACACTCCGCGTAGAGGAACCCCAACAGCTCACGTAGCGAGCCGGTGTGCGCGGCGTACCACAGGTAGGTGCCCTCGCGCCGGACGGTGACCAACTGCTCATGGCGGAGTTTCTCCAGGTGATGGGAGAGTGTGGAGTTCGGGATATCCAGCGCAGCCTGGATCTCCCCGACCACCAAGCCGCCGGGGTGGGCCGACAACAGCAGCCGCATGATGCGCAGCCGCGCTTCCGTCCCCATCGCGGCGAACATGTCGGCATAGCGGATGAGATCCCCGGGGTCGGGTTGCCGCGGCATCGCCTGAGGGTCCCCGCGCGGTCGCCGGTCCATATTTCCATAATAGCGGAAATAAGAAATATGTCAAGCCGCGCTCTGAGCGCGGCGCCGAAATTATCGGGAGAGGGAATCGCGCCCGACGGAGAACCGCCCGCCGCCGGCGAGGGCGAGCGCGAGGGCGACGGTGAGCAGCGTGAGCTCGAGCGCGAATCCGCCGACAAACCCCAGCGGCCAGACCACCTTGGCGATGGCGGTCGTCATCTCCACCACGAGCAGCACGCCGACCAGCCGGGTGCCCAGTCCCAGGAGGAGCAGGATGGCTCCCCCGGACTCGAGCGTGGCGACGGCGCGCCCGGTCACGCCGGGGAACGGCAGGTGCGCGGTCATCAGGATCGCCTCGAACCGGCCCATGCCGCCGGCCCATTTCGCGTATCCGTAGGCGCCAAAGACCGCGGCCAGGATCACCCGCAGCAGGAGCAGTGCGAGGTCGATCCTGGCCGCGCTTCCGGAGCTCAGACGCGCCGGGTGGGGCTCAGTCACTGTCCCCCAAATCGGGATCGTTCGCCTGGATCGCCTTGAGCAGATCCGCCGCCATCTTGGAATCCAGGCGCTTCACGATCTCATACTCGCGCATCGCGGCATCTTTGTTGCCCACCGCCAAGTAGGTCCGCGCCAGGTACTCGTGCGCGTTCGGGAAATCCGGCTTCAGGCCGACAGCCTGTTGGTAAGCGACGAGGGCTTTGCTGTACTGCGTGGTCTTGCGATAGGCGTGCGCCAGGTTGGTCCACGCCTCGACGTACTTCGGGTCGATGCCCACAGCCTGCTGGTAGGCGGCAATGGCCAGGTCCCACTTCTGCTCCTTCGAGTAGCCCTCCCCCTGATCGAAGAGGGCCTTCGCCTGGGGGTTGACCTGGGTGGCCTGGTTCGACGATGTGCCGGGGCCGCCGGCGTCGTGCGCCGATACCCCTCCCGCCGCCAGAGAGACGACGAGCAAACTGCCTGCGAGCGCGTGCATCGCTGCTCTCACTATTGCACCTCACGGGTGTTCGGGTTCGCCAGGCGGCGGTCGATCGCCGGTGACCCTCCCACTGTGCCCGAAGACTGTCACAAGCCGATCACGGGTCGATCACAAGTGGCCCGCATCGGCGCACACCTCGGCCAGCGCCTCGGCGGCGGCCTCCACCGTCCGCGCGACGTGCGCGGTGGAATGGGCGGCGCAGAGGTACCATCGGCCCCCGGGGATGGGGCGCACCCCCCGGCGTACCATCGCCTCGGCGAAGCGGGCGTACTTCGAAGCCCCCTCGCTGCGCGCCGCACGCGGCTCGTCGATCGAGGGCCGGTCGCTCATCCACACGTGGAAGACGGACCCCATCCCCTGAACGAGGACCGGCACCCCGGCCGCCGCTCCCGCCTGCCGGAGCCCCGCCATCAACGCGTGCCCGGTTCCGGTGATCTGCTCGTACACGGCGCCCCCGTCGGCGGCGAGGACCTGGAGCGTGGCGCGCGCCGCGGCCATCGCCGGGAGGTTGCCGTTGTACGTCCCACCGTGCAGCACCGCGCCGGTGCCGACTTGTTCCATGAGATCTCGACGCCCGCCGACCACGCTCAGCGGGAACCCGTTCGCCACCGCCTTGCCGAGGACCGTGAGATCGGGCCGGACCCCGAGCAGTGACTGCGCCCCGCCGAGGGCGACCCGAAATCCGGTGATCACCTCGTCGAAGATCAGCACCGCGCCTTCGCGGTCGCACCACGCACGGATCGCCTCGACGTAGCCCGGCTTCGGCGGGATCACCCCCGTATTGCACAGGATCGGCTCGAGGATCACCGCGGCGATCTGCCCGCGGTACCGCTGGGCGGCCCCCGCGAGCGCCTCGGGGTCGTTCCAGGGGAGGACGGCGACGTCCGCGAGCGCGGAGGCGGGCTGCCCCCGGGTCCCCGGGACGGCCGGCGCCGCCGGCGGCTCGTGGGGCTGCTCTCCGATATAGATCGTGTCCAGCCAGCCGTGATAGTGCCCCTCGAACCGGGCGACCGTCCGCCGCCCGGTGGCGGCCCGGGCGATGCGCAGCGCGGCGTGAACCGCCTCGGAGCCCGAGGAGCAGAACCGCATGACCTCCACGGACGGGACGGCCGCGGCGATGCGCTCCGCCACTTCGATCTCCAGCGGGTGCGACCCCCCAAAGACCAGCCCCTGATCGAGGACCGCGGTGATCGCCTGCGTGACCCGGGGGTCGGCGTGGCCGAGGATGATCGGTCCCATCCCGCAGACGTAGTCGATATACGACCGCCCGTCGACATCTTCCAGCGTCGCCCCCCGGCCGCGGATGAAAAAGAGCGGGGTGGGGCGCTCCGCGAGGCGGATGTTGCTGTTCACGCCTCCCGACAGCACCCGGCGGGCGCGCTGCAGGTACTCCGCGGATGTGCGGCTCTCCCCCATCAGGACGCTCCGTGATGTGTCGTCATCGCCCCTATCATACCCGGGGGGCCTCAAGCCGTCACGCGCCTCGGGCCGGCCCGCGCGCCGAGTGTGATTTGCCATCGCCAGAGAGTATGATTGGGTGTCAGGACGTCGATCACCCAGGCGGAGGGGGGACGGGATGCGCGCGAGATGTCGCGGGCTGCTGGTCATCGCAGGAGTGGTCTTCCTCGCGGCGGGGACGGGCGCCGTTCCCGGCTTCGCCGCTCCCGCGCTCCAAGGCGACCCTCAGGCCGTCGCCGAGGTTCAGGCGGCGTTTCAGAAATTCGCCGCGGCGCCGAGCTGGCGGGCGCGCATCGCGTTGGCGGGAGGCCAGACGCAGACGATGGAATTTGTGGCCCCCGACCGATTCCATATGCTCTTGGCGGGGACCACATCCTCGGAGATGTTCATCGTCGGCCACAACTCATGGATGCGGATGCAAGGCAAATGCCAGAAGCTGCCGGGGTCGCCGCCCTTCGCCAATCCGCGCGAGATGATGGGCGGCGGGAGCGACGCCAGGATCGCCGTCACCAAGGGCGGGGTCGAGACGGTGGAAGGCACCCCCACGCAGACCTACTTGATGACCATCGACACCAAAGGGCAGCAACTCCAGGAGAAGCTCTACGTCGCCACCGGGACCGGGTTGCCGCGCCGGATCGAAACCCGACCGGCCGGCGGAGGGGGCACCACGATCGACTACATGGATTACGGGGCGGCAATCACGATCGCCGATCCGCCCTGCTAGCGGCCTGCGGGGCTCACGGGGCCGAGCGCGGTAGATCCCACGCCGCCGCACCGGCGAGGACGACCACCGGCAGGACGACCGACCAAAACCCCCAGCGCTGCTGCGAAAACCCGCCGACCAGCGCCCCCGCGACGTAGGCCGCCCAGACCCCGGTGAGCAGCGGCAACGCCCTCGCGGTCGGGCGGGGGGCCTCCGGGGCGAGCCGAGACCGGCGTTCGCGCCGGGCCAGGATCTCCGAGACCGTGTCCACGGCCAGGCTGGTCAGCGTTCCGGTGACGTAGGTCGTAGAGATCCGCTGCTCACCCACCCGGCGTACCGCAGCGCTCTGCGCGCCCATCGCCGCGCTGAGCAGCGCGATCAACGGAAGGGCGGTGGGGACGGGGATGACGCTCCCGGGATGGGGGTGCCGGAGGGGGACCCACACGGCCAGCCCCAGGAGCAGGCAGGCGCCCTCCACACCGAACACGCTCCCCAACCGCCGCCGCCCGTGCAGGAGCAGCGAACCCCCGGCCGCTCCGGCCACGAACGCGGCGATGGCGAGCAGCGCGCGCGCCACCCCCAGCCAGTGACCCTGCCCGATGGCGATCCCGAGGAGGACGGTGTTGCCGGTCATGTTGGCGGTGAAGATGCCGAGGGCGAGATAGCTGATCGCGTCGAGGTAGCCGGCCGACCCGCCGAGGAGCAGCGCCAGACGGCGCCGGGGGACTGCGGGCGGGGTGCCGTCGATGCGCACGGCGATCCTCCGGGCGTGCGCCTACCGCGGCGCGACCGCGATCGTGCACCGGGTCGCGTGCGCCGTATCGCCGCCCGGCGGCAGCTCGACCGATCGACAGATCAGCAGCACGGCGCCCTGAAAGTTCCGCTCGTACCCGCCCTCGGAGTTTGAGATCGTGAACAGCGGAAGCGTCCAGATCGCCGCGGGCCCGCCGAGGTCGAAGCCGAGCCTCAGCCCCGACCACGCCTCTTCCACCGTCACCCGCGCGGTCGGTGGGAGCGTGCCGAGGTCGTGCAGGGAGGACCGCACCCCGGCCGCCTCGACCCACACGTCGTCCGGCCCCCCGAACACCCCGATCCCCCATTCCTCAATCGCCACCGCGCGCAGGGGGGCCGGGCCCTCCCACCGCAGCCGCGTGGTGTGGAGCAGCCCGTGCAGGCCCGGCTGCGCCTCGACCGTGCGGTCCACCACGACCCGTCCCCCGGCCGTGCCCCCCTCCCGGTGCAGGCGGACGGAGGCGCGCGCGTCCGTGAGGTCGAGGTCCCAGGTGTAGGCCCCATCGGCGAGGTCTGCCAGGTCATCCTCCTCACCGCGCCAGCACTGCTCCGGCGTGGTCCCTTCCGGGACCAGGCGCATCCGCAGGCTCGGGCGGCGGGTGCGATCGTAGATCAGGAATCGTTCCAGGCCCGGCTCCTTGACCCGCACCGCCGCGGTGTGAATCGTTTCGGGTTCCCCCGTCACCGCCTGCGCGGCGCCGGTTTCGACCGCGCGGAGGAGGTCCGCGTGGTAGCGCTCGCGGCGGCGGGTGAGTACGTTCCCAAGATGGCGGGGTGCGGGCCGGTAGTCCCACTCCACCACGCTCCCGCCGCGCCCCGGATCGACGGTCAGCACCAGCACGTCGGTCGCCAGCCGCACTTCGGTCCGGCCGTCCCCGTTCAGGTCGGCGGCATCGCCGATCGCATGCGCCCCGGGATGTCGGGCCGCCTCCGCCGCAGCTTCGGCGGCGACGAGATGACTGAAGGCGGCGCCGCGGATGTGCGGGAGGTAGACCCCCCCGAAGACCCCGTGCCAGTACGGGCAGTTGCACTCCCCCGCCCAGAGGTCCTCGAGCGCCCGGGCCCGGGCGTCGCCGGGCGGCATCGCGGCGACCTTTTCCCCGGCTCGGAGCGCGAGGTGGTGCAGCGTATTGACCTCCGCGTATTTCACGAGGAAGTGCCGCCAGAACCCCCCGCGGATGAACGGGAGCACCTCCGCCCACGGGCTGCCTTCGAGCTGGCGCTTGAGGTGCGACAGACGCTCGGCTCGATCCGCGGGCAGCGCCCACTCCGCCATCTCATCGTAGGTGGCGGCGGGAAGGTAGATCCGCCCCGCGGGCTCGCGCGACCGACGGTACTCGCCGGGAGGGACGACCTCGATCCACGGCGTCGCCTCGAGCGCCGCGAAGAACCGGTCGATCCAGCCGTGCTCCCAACAGTGCGCGTAGGTCCCCGGCCAGAGGCCGAATTTCTCGCCGTCGTCCCCCATCACCGCGAGATCGAGCGCGGCCGAGCGGCCGTCGGTGCGGACATCACTGTCGGCAAGCGTTCGGAGGTAGGCGATGACGTCTTCGACCGGCGCCCACGGGACGAGGTATCGAAGGCGCTTCAAGCTCGGGAAGATGGCGAGCGGGACGCCGGCCTCTTCGGTCATGTAGTACCCCAGCAACTGGGGCTCGTCGAGGCCGACGGCGTGAAAATGTGTGTCGTCCACGATCGTGTACCGGACCCCCGCCTCGCCGAGCGGCCGGGCCAGGTGCGGTTCCCACACCCGCTCGGCCAGCCAGAGGCCATCGGCCGCGGTCCCAAACTCCGCGGCGATCTCGCGCGTGAGCTTCTCAATTTGGCCGCGCTTGTCCGCGTCCGGAATGATGGCGAGGATCGGTTCGTAGTACCCGCCCGTCATGACCTCCACCTGCCCGCGCCCCGCCAGCCCGTGAATCCGGTCGAGGAGCTCTGGGCGGTGCGGCCGCAGCCAGTCGAGGAGGGGGCCGGAGTAGTGGAGGGCCAGGCGGATCGTGGGGTGACGTTCGAGCGCCGCGATCATCGGCGCGTACGCGCGGTCCGCGGCGTCGGCGAAGACGTAATCGAAGTTGCCGACCGGCTGGTGGTTGTGGATCGCGAGCGACAGAACGACCGGATGCATGACGCGGTCAGTCCGCCTCTCCGCCTCCGCCTGCACCGGCGGGACTGAGTGCGAGCACGCTCCCCGCCGGCATGTACACGACCACCAGCAGGAGGCCGGCCGCGACCAGCCCCAGCCCGACGAGGAAGATGCTGTGGATCCCCTGCGCCAGCGCCTGGCGGAACGACTCGTGGCCCCCGGCGGTGAGATGCGCCTGGACGCTGGCGTCGAGGGCCACCTGCGGGTCCGTGATCCGCGGGATCCCCAGCCCCGCCGTGCCGGCGAGGGCCTCGGCGCGCCGCGTCAGCACGCCGATCAGAACCGCGCCTTGCGCGCTGATTCCGATCGCGCTCCCGATGTTGCGGGAGAAGATGCTGACCGAGGTGGCGATCCCGCGCAACTCGCGCGCCACCGCGTTCTGCATGGAGATCATGAACATCGTCGCCGTGAGCCCCATGCCGACGCCGAGGACGACCATCGGGACGAAGACCCGCTGGACCGAGGTCTCGGCGGTGAGGCGGGCGAGGAGCGTAAACCCGGTGACCATGAGGGTCATGCCGATCACCATCACCGGCCGGTACCCCCACCGCAACGCCACCCGGCTTCCGGCGATGCTGCCGCAGGTCCAGCAGAGCATGAACGGGATCAGCACCGCGCCGGCGGTCGTGGCGCTTGTCTGGATCACGCCCTGAACGAACAGCGGGATGTACACCACCGCGCTGAACATACTCGCGCCGAGCAGAAATCCGCCGACCGACCCCACGGCGACGACGCGATCGTCGAACAGCGTTAGTGGAAGGAACGGATGCCGCGCCCGCCGTTCGATCCGGACGAAGAGCAGCGCGAGCGCCGCGCAGACCGCCGCCAGCCCCACCGCCGGGGGCGACCACCACGAAAAGGCCTGCCCCCCCCAGAGCAGGAGCAGCAGGAGCGCGACCGCGGCGCCGGTGAGGATGCCGATGCCGGGGTAATCGATGCCGCCCTCCCGCCGCGTCACCGGGTCGACGAACGAGATCGTGATGATCATCGTGGCGACGAGGCCGGCGGGCACGTTGAGGAAGAAGATCCACCGCCAGCTGGCGTGGTCGGTCAGGAAGCCGCCGAGGAGCGGGCCGACGACCGCCGCGAACCCCCAGACGCCGCTGAAGATCCCCTGAATCCGGAGGCGCTGCTCCACCGGGAACAAGTCGGCGACGATCGTGAGCGCAATCGGCAGCACCGCCCCACCGCCGATTCCCTGGAGCAGCCGGAACACGACCAGTTGTCCCATGGTGTGGGACAGCCCGCAGAGGACCGACGCCCCGATGAACCACAGGATGCCGGTGAGGTAAATTCGCTTCCGGCCGTAGAGGTCGGCGAGCCGGCCGAAGATCGGGGTGGTGGTAACGAACGCCAGCTGGTACGCGGCGAAGACCCAGGAGTACAGCGCGAGGCCGCCGAGGGCTCGCGTGATGGTCGGCATCGCCGTGCCCACCGCGGTCTGGTCGATGGCGGCGAGGAACATCCCCAGCATCGCCGCGACGGTGACGACGCTCCGCCGGTTCACGACAGCCCCCACCCCAACCGCCCCGGGATCATGATCCCGCGCGGGTCGTATTGTCCGCGCAGCTTCCGCATCAGCTCGATCCCGCCCGGCGGGGGACCCCACAGCGGCAGCCGCGGTTTGAGGGCCACGGGCGCCGCCTCCACGACGGCGTAGCCGCCGATCGTGCCGGAGACCGCCCCGAGCGATTCGACGAGGGCGGGGCCGTCCTGGGCGGCGCAGGCGGCGTAGAGGAGCCCGACGCCGGCGTGGGCGAGGACTTCCACGGGGCCCGCCGCGGGGATCCCCTCCAGTGCGGCCGCCACCTCGGCCCAGCGCGCGATCGGGCCGCCCACCCGCACGACGACCCCACCGGGGTGGACGTCGGGGGAGGGGAACTCCGCCACCGCCCCCCACAGCGCGTCGTGCGCCGTCCCGTCCACAACCTCCAGGTGGCTCTCCGCGCCGACCAGGGTCCGCATCTCGTTTACGTGCCGCGCGCGGCTCTCCGCCATCCCCTCGGCCAGCAGCAGCACCCCCCACGCGCCGTCGGGAGGGGCGGCGAGCCCGGCGGCCGGCGCGAGCCGGCGGAGCGCGGCGGGGCTCACCGCCTCGAGCGCGGACGGCAGCAGGTACGATCGCATCACCGCCGTCGTCAGGTCGGACGCCGCCCGAAGGCCGGGCACGATGACGAAGACGGTCTGGCCATCCCGAGGGTGCGGCGAGATTTTGAACGTCGCCTCCGTGATCACCCCGGCCGCGCCAAACGAGCCGATGAACAATTTCACCAAGTCGTAGCCGGCGACGTTCTTGACGACCTTTCCCCCGGCCTTGATCACCTCGCCGGTCGGCAGCGCGACCCGGATCCCGATCAGCATGTCGCGGATCGACCCGTAGAGGAGCCGCCGCGGCCCGTTGCGGTTGGCGGCGATGAGCCCGCCGACGGTGGCGGTCCGCTCCCCTGGGGGATCGAGCGGCAGCCACTGGGCGTGCGCGTCGAGCTCGGCCTGCAGATCCCTCAGGCGGGTTCCCGCCCGCACGGTCACCACGTAGTCGGCCGGTACGTAGTCAGTGACCCCCGCCAGGCGGGTGGTGTCGATGATGAGATCGGCCCGGGTCGGCACGCCGCCGAGGTGCTGGTGCGCCCCCCCGCCGCGGGGGAGGACTCCCGCGCCGCGCTCGCCGGCGGCGGCAAGCATCGCTCCGGTTTCCTCCGGGGTCCCCGGTCGGGCGGCGGCGGCGGGGCGGACCCCATCCACCGCATAGGGGGCGAGGGCGGCGGGGTCGGTGACCAGGTGGTCCGGGCCCACGATCTCGCGCGCCCGGTCCGCGAGGGCCCCGCTCATGCCCGGGAGGGTGCTCCCACCGGGACGCCTTCCGCGGCGGCGTACGAGCGGTCGAGCAGGTCGATGAGATGGTGGACGTGGATCGAGAGGCCGTGCGCGCGGGCTCCCGAGGCGAGTTGGAGCATGCACCCGGGGTTCGGCGCGACGACGACATCGGCGCCGGTCTGGCTCAGCGCGGCGATTTTCTCCTCCAGGATCTGGCGAGAGAACGTCGGCTGGGTGAGGTTGTAGATCCCCGCGCTCCCGCAGCAGCGGTCGGACCCCTCCATCTCCACGAGCTCCAGGCCCGGGATGCGGCGGAGCAACTCTCGCGGCTGGCGGCGGATGTGCTGGCCGTGCACCAGATGGCAGGGGTCCTGGTAGGTGACCCGGGCGCGCACCTCACCGAGCGTGCCCACGAGGCCGAGCTCCGCCAGAAACTCGCTGATGTCCCGGCAGAGGCGGCTGTACCGCGCCGCCCGCTCGACGTACGTGGGGTCGTCGCGGAACAGCACGTCGTACTCCTTGCTCGCGCTGCCGCAGCCGGCCGCGTTGATGATCACAGCATCGACGCCGGCGGCGAGGAAGGTTTCGATGTTTTGGCGCGCCATCGCCCGGGCCCGCTCCCGCTCGCCGCTGTGGAGGTTGAGGGCGGCGCAGCAGGTCTGCGCGCGGGGAACCACGACCTCGCACCCGTTCCGCTGCAGCACCCGCACCGTCGCCTCGTTCAGGTCGGCGAACATCACGCTCATCACGCAGCCGCTCAGCAGTCCGACACGCGCGCGCCGCGGGCCGATCGCCGGAAACACTTCCTGCGCGGGGTCGAAGAACCGGTCCGGGACCGGGGGAAGGAGGGTTTCCATCTCGGCCAGACGGCGAGGGACGAGGTGGAGCGCCCGGGCGAGGCCGCGGAGCCCGCTGCGCTGGTAGAACCGCAACAGGGCCGCCCCCCGGCGCAGCCGGGCAGGGTAGGGCATGAGATGGCGGAGGGCAAGGAGGGTCAGGCGCCGCGCCAACGGCGACCCGCTGGGTCCGATCTCCGCCCTGGCGGCTTCGATGATCGTGCCGAACCGCACCCCCGACGGGCACACCGTTTCGCATGCACGACAGCCCAGGCAGACGTACATGTGCTCTTCGAAGCGGCGGTCGATCGGGATGCGGCCTTGGGCGGCGGCCTCGACGAGGTGAATCCGTCCGCGCGGCGACTCGGTCTCGACGGAGAGGATTCGATACGTCGGGCAGTGTTGGAGGCAGAAGCCGCACTGAATGCACTTGTCCAACTCTGGAATCGCCAACCGAGGGATGGGCTGGGCGGCGAGCTTCTCCGCTGCGGCGGTGTGCATCGCCATCGAACGCTCTCCTCTACCGCATCAGTCCTGCGCGCGTCCCGCTAGATCCACAGCCCGGAGGCCGCCAGGCGCGGCGGCTGGCGGATCATCAGTTCCGCGCACGAGACCGGCGTGGGAAACACTTTGAACGGGTTCATCAGCTCCTCCGGGTCGAACGAGCGCTTGAGGCGCCGCTGGGCGTCCAGGTCCGCGTCCGAGAAGATCCAGGGCATGTAGTTGTTTTTCTCGAACCCGATGCCGTGCTCGCCGCTGAGCGTACCGCCGGCGGCGACGCACGCGGCCAGGATCTCTTCGCTGGCCTTCATCACGCGCTCGATCTCCCCGTCCACCGACGCGTCGTAGGGGATCAAGGGGTGGAGGTTGCCGTCGCCGGCGTGAAAGACATTCGCGACGCGGATCCCGTGCCGCCGGGCGATTTCCATGACCTGGTGCATGATCGCCGGGAGCTGACTCCGCGGGACGACCGCGTCGTGCAGGTAGTAGTTCGGCGCCAGCCTTCCCATCGCCCCGAACGCGCCCTTGCGGGCCGCCCAGTAGAGGTGACGCTCCTCCTCCGAGCGGGCGGTGCGGACCTCGCGGGCGCCGTTCTGCCGGCAGAGCGCCTCGACGATCCGGGCCGAGGGCGTGATGATTTCCCTGACCCCCTCCACCTCGATCAAGAGCACCGCGCCGGCGTCGAGCGGGAGTCCGGCATGCACCGCCGGTTCGACCGCTTCCACGGTGAGCTGATCGATCATCTCAAGCGATGTGGGGCCGATCCCGGACTCGATGATGTCCGCGACCGACTGGCTGGCCTCCTCGATCGTCGCGAAGATGCCGAGCATGGTGAGCAGCCCTTCCCGGCGCCGCATCAGCCGCACGGTCACTTTGGTGACGACCCCCAGCGTGCCCTCGGACCCGACGACGAGCCCGGTGAGGTCCAGCCCGGGGTCGTCGGGACCGCGCCCGCCGAGCTGGACCACCGATCCATCCACCAGGACCATCTCGAGGCCGAGCACGTGGTTGGTGGTGACGCCGAAGGCGAGCGTGTGCACGCCGCCGCTGTTGTTCGCGACGTTCCCCCCCAGGCTGCAGGCCGATTGGCTGCTGGGGTCGGGCGCGTAGAAGTAGCCGCGCGGCGCCACGGCGTTGGTGACGTCGACGTTGATCACGCCGGGTTCGACCACCGCGTAGCGGTTGTCGAGGTCGACGTGCAGGATGCGCTTCATTTTGGCGAGCGAGACGATGAGGCCGCCGATCGGGGTGATCGCGCCGCCGGCCAGCCCCGTCCCGGATCCGCGGGCGACGATCGGCACGCGGTGGCGGCGCGCGGTCTTGACGATCCCGACCACCTGGTCCGCGGACGTCGGGCACACAACGAGATCGGGCAAAGCGGACATGAAACTGCAGCCGTCGTACTCGTAGGCGATCAGATCGGCGGGATGCGTGAACACCCACTCCGAGCCCACCACGTCCTGCAGGGAGCGCACCAGGGCGCGTCGATCGTCGATGCGGTGGCGGAGATCGGCGAGTTGCACGGCGGCTTCAGTATAGCACAGTTCTTCCTACGCTCGATCGAGCATGCCCGCCGACCCGGTTGATGCGAAGGTTTCATTCGAGCGGAGGAAGGGGCGGAGTCCGAGGGGACGGTAGCAAGGTCGTACGCGCCGGGTGTGACGGATCGCCCGTGAGCGAATGAGGAGGGCGATGATCGATATGCGGTTCTCGTCACGTGCGGTGCGGGCATCCCTCGCCAAGCGGCTCATGCTCGGGCTGCTCATGGCCATGATCGCCATCGTTTCGGGATGGTTTCTGTCCCCAAAGGTGGGCACCGACAAAGCGACCCAAGAGTGGTACTCGCAGTAGCACCGCCCGGATCACCCGGGTAGCGCGCGCCGGACCGCCACCGCGATATTCGCCCTACGGGAGGACCCACGCCCGGAGGGCGTCGTCGTCGGTCCCCTCGGCCTTGGCCCGGTCCCAGATCAGCACGTGAGCGACGCGGGGTCCGTGCATGCCACGCACCAGCGTAAATCCGATATCCGCCGTCTTGCTGGGACCCGAGATCAAGGAGAGATACCGAGGCACGGGGCGGTGGAGGTGGAGCGCGGCGTACCCGCGGGCGAGCACGGCGGCGTCGAGGAGCTGCTCGACCACGCTGTCCGCGGTCACCAGCGCGATGTGCGTGGGCGGCACGTTGCTGGCCGCGCGGCCAAAGCCGAGGTCCTCGGCCAGGACCAGGCTGCCGGTGTCCGCAACGATGGTCTGGGCACCGGTGATTCCAAACTGCGCGGCCAGGAGCTGTTCCCGCCAAGCTCCGTGTGGCGTGGGCGGGCCGTCCCAGGGCAGCACGGTGACGGCACGCCCCTCGGCCCGAAGGACCTGATCGAGCTGCAGTTCCCGGCCCACCACGCACGGCTGGTAGACGACGGCCGCGCCGCGGGGGACGATTTCGCGCACCCGGTTGACGACGTCGTCCCCGCTGGCGTATCGCCCGACCTCGAACCCGAGCCCGGTCATCGTCTCCACCGCTTCGTCGAGCAGGCCGCCGTGCGCGCGCGCCCGAGCCCGCATCTTGACCCGCCGGAGCGCGGCCAGGTGCTCGGGGGCCGAGGGCTCCCCCATCTGCTCGCCCCTCGCCTCCCCGGGCGCGGCGGTCGGGGGTCGGTCGTCCCGCGCTGGGGGGATCATCGGGGGCTCGCCGTGGCCCGGTCGAGCAGCTCCATGAGATGGGCCGCACGAGGATGATCGCCGGCGCCGGCCCGCGCCAGCCCCCACCGCACCTGCAGCAGACACCCCGGATTGTTGGTAACGATCAGGTCGGGGTTCGTAGCGAGCAGATCTTCGACCAGGAGATCGGCCAGGCGGCCGCTGACCTCGGGATGGACCAAGGTGTAGATCCCGGCGCTGCCGCAGCAGGCCTCCCGCCGGGTCGCCTCGACCACCTCGAGCCCGGGGATGCGGCTGAGGAGCCACCGCGGCTCCTTGGTGATCCCCTGGGCGATGCCCAGATGGCAGGGGTCGAAGTACACGACCCGCTCGCGGATGCGGGCGGCGGAAGCGAATCCCCGCACGGCCAGAAACTCGCTCACGTCGCGGACCCTCGCGGCGAACCGGCGGGCTCGATCCGCATAGGCCGGGTCGGCGTGCAGCAGCTCCGCGTACTCCTTCATCGCCGCTCCGCACCCGGCGGAGTTCGTGAGGATCGCCTCACAGTCGGCGAGTCCCTCGAACGCATCGATGACGCGGCGCGCCAATTGCCGCGCCTGCCCTCCCTCCCCCATGTGGTGGTGCAGCGCGCCGCAGCAGCCTTGGGGGCGCGGCACGCGGATCCGACACCCCGATCGCGCCAGCACCCGCAAGGTGGCCCAGTTGATCGGCGCGAGCCACGTGCTCATGACGCACCCGCTCAGGAATGCGACCGTCCGCGTGTGGGGACCGATCGGCTCGATCACTTCCGGTGGCGGCGCCATTTCCCGCGGGGCTGGCATTGGCGGCAGAAGCGGGGCGATCGCCCGCAGGCGGGGGGGCAGGACGCGCTCGGCCGCCCGCCGCAGTCCCCACCGCTCCGCCGCGTACAGGATCCTCCCGCTGGCGCGCATCAGCGCAACCCGGCCCGTGAGGGCCAGCACGGCCCGGGCCATCGCCGGGAGCCGCCGCGAGGCGGGAAGGTGCTCGCGCAGCCGGGCGTGCATGCCCGGGGTGTCGATTCGGACGGGGCAGGGGTCGACGCAGGCACGGCAGTTGAGGCAGAGGGAGAGGCCCTGGCCGGACGTGAGGGGGAGCCCGCCGGTGAAGCTGGCCTGCAGCATGCCGATGCCGCCGATGTGCGTGGTCACCCCGTACTTGTCCCCGATGACCGCGTACACCGGGCAGTGATCAAGGCAGCTGCCGCAGTTGATGCAGGCGAAGGCCTCGCCGAACCCCTGGGCGATGGCGTGCCGCCGGCCGTTGTCGACCAGGATGATGTGCACCTCCTTGGGGCCAAACCCGTCGGCGGGGGCGGGTCCGGAGATGCACGAGGCGTAGGTCCCGATCCGCTGGGCCACGCCGAAGACGCTGGCGCCCTGGATGATCGTCAGCGCATCCTCGAGCGTGCGGACGATTTTCGTGATGGGCACGATCGCGATGTAGACCGCGGGGAGGGAGGAGAGCATCCGAATGTTCCCTTCGTTCTCCACCACGCACACCGTGCCGGTTTCGGCGGCCAGCGCGTTGCCGCCCGACATCCCGTAGCCGGCGGCCGCGAACGCGGAACGCAGATCCTCGCGCGCCACCTTGACGATCTCCTCGGGGTCGTCGGGGAGGACCTCCCCCGCGAGATCGCTGAACAGCTGGCGGACCCGCTCTTTTGGGATCTGGACCGCTGGGGCGATGATGTGCCCACCGTAGGTGCCGTTGAGCTGATTGATCCGGTCGCCGAGGTCGGTTTCGACCACCGCGACGCCGTGGGCCTCGAGCGCCTCGACGGCGTGGATCTCCTTCGCCGCGTTGCTCTTGGACTTGACGAGCGTCCCGCCCCCGACCACCTTGAGGATGTGTGCGCGCGCTTCGGCGGCGGTGCGCGCGACCACGACCGTGCAGCCGTTCCGCGTGAGCTGCTCGGTGGCGAGGCGGACGAGCTCGTCGAGGTGGTCGAGCGCTTCCATCTTAATGGCCCGAACACGATCCTGCAGGTCGGGATAGCGGCGTCGCGCGGCGGCGAGACGCGGGCGGAGCCCGTCGAACACCAGACGTCGCGCCCGGTCGGCCGAATCGTCCGCCAGGCCTGCGGCGATGCGCTGGCGGAGGGGGGGAAGTTTCACCGTCGCCCGGTGACGGTCGTCGCGATGGGGGTCACGGGAGGACATTCCTGCCGCGGCCGGTAAATCCCTCCGCAGCGATGCAGCTGTACACGATCGGACATTCCACGCGCACCCTCGACGATCTCGTCGAAGCGCTGCGGAGTTTTGGGGTCCGGATGCTCGTCGATATCCGCACCGTGCCTCGGTCGCGCCACACCCCGCAGTTCAACCGGGAGGAGCTGGCCCGGCGCCTGCCGCGCCGCGGCATCCGCTACCGGCACCTCCCCGGGCTCGGCGGCCTCCGGAAGCCGCGTCCCGACTCCACGAACACCGCCTGGAGGAACGCCAGCTTCCGGGGATTCGCGGACTACATGCAGACCCCGGAGTACTCGACGGCGTTGCAGGAGCTCCGCACCCTGGCCGAGGAGGCCGGGGCGACCGCGGTGATGTGCGCCGAAGCGGTCCCGTGGCGGTGCCATCGGTCGCTGGTCGCCGATGCCCTCACCGCCGGGGGCGACACGGTCTTCCACATCATGGGCCCCGCGAAGGCACACCGGCACACCCTGACCCCCTGGGCGCGGGTCGAGGGGGGGCGGGTCGTCTATCCGGGCGATCCCCCTGAGCGGCATCCCGGATCCCTCCCGCGTCCGTCACGGGCCCGGCCGGCGCGCGGGGGATCCCGGGGGGTGGCGGCGCGGGCGCCGCTTCCTTCTATAAAAAGAACGGCACGCCCATGACGCTTGAGGTCCGCCGGCAGGTCTTGACGTACGTCGAGCGCCACACCACCATGACCTTGGCCACGGAGGGACCCGATGGGCCGTGGGCCGCGGCGCTATTCTACGTCAGCGACGGCTTCGATCTCTACTGGCTCTCCGATCCGCAGACGAGGCACTCGCAGAACCTTGAGCGCACCCCCCGCGCGGCCGTCACCATCCAGGAAGATTATCGGGACTGGCGGACCATCCAGGGAGTTCAGATGGAAGGGCGTGCGGCACCGGTTGGGCCGCTGGCGGCGGCCGTCCGCCCGATGGACCTGTACGTGGCCAAGTACCCTTTTCTCGGCGATTGGCGGACCCCGCCGCCGGCCCTGGCGGGGGCGCTGGCCGCCGCCCGCGTATATCGGTTCACGCCGAGCCGGGTATTGTTCATCGACAACGCCAAGGGGCTGGGCCACCGCCAAGAAGTCGCGCCCGACAAGTAGACCGGGGTCATTCGCGCCCGAGAGGCGCCGCTACGGGTTCCGTCCTCAGAGGAGCCCCTCGCGCCGCCCCTTGGCGACAAAGAATTCCCACGTCTTCTGCATGATCCGGCGTTCCCAGAGGCTGGCGCCGACCCGCCGGGTCTCTTCCTCGGTGAACGCGCGGGGCGTTCCCAGGACCGACGCCCAGAGCTGTTTCTTGGCGTTCTCCTCCATCCAGATCGAGGTCGTGAAGCAGGTTTCGACGTCTTCGCCGACGACCACAGCGCCGTGCCCGCGCAGCAGGGCGGCGCGGCCCGACCCCAGCGTGCGCGCTAGCGCATCGGCCTGCTCGGGGGTGCGGATCAGGTCGGGGTCGTCGTACACCGGCAGGCCCTCTCGGGGGAAGACGGCACCGAGGATGAAGACGGGCACGAGCGGCCGTCCGGCGATGGAGAAGACCGTGGCCCATTGGGGGTGCAGGTGCGCGACCGCCCGGACGTCCGGGCGCGCGGCGTAGATGCGGGTGTGGATCGGGACCTCGGTCGGCGCGTCGCCTTCGCCGGGGAGCGGCCGTCCCTGGAGGTCCACGGTGACGATATCCGCCGCGCTGACCGCGCTCCGGCCGGCCTGCCGGGCGTTGATCAACACGCGCTCCGTCCCCGGCAGACGGGCGCTCATGTGCCCGTGGAAATCCATCAACCCCTCGCCAACCAGAAGGCGAATGGCGGAAGCGAGGAGGGATTTCAGGGCGCCGGCGTCGGACACGCTAGCGGCCGCTCCGCGCCAGCACCTCCGCCCAGCCGCGCAGGAGCGATTGCCCCTTGACGATCTGCTCCGCGCTGAAGAACTTCTCGAGCCCTACCCGCTGGATCGGGTACACCGGGCGCTGGAAATCCTTGTCGTACCCAAATGGGACGGTGGCGTCGATCCCCATGCCGCCCTCGAAGCGGGTGTTCATCGCCGTCCACTGCCGGTCCCCCGCCGTGAGGCGCTCCTCGGGGATGAAGGTCTGCCCCGCGCCGCCGGGAACCGGATTGAGGATGTCCGTCCGCGGGTTCACGCGGGTGGTCAGACACCAGATGATCTCGTCCATGTTGTAGATATCGACGTCATCATCGACGACGATCGCGAGGCGCATCCCCTGACTGCACGCCATGGCCGCGACGAGGAAGTTGCGGACCATGCCGTCATCGGTCTTGAGCCGCTTCTTGACCTGGATGATGCAGCCGCCCCAATCGGTCATCGGGTAGGGGATGTTCACGTCCTGGACGATGCCGGGCTGGAGCCGTTCGCAGAGTTCGAAGATCGCCGACTCGCGCACGGTGGTATCGATATTGTGACAGTCGAGCATGTGGACGCCGAGCAGGTAGAAGATCGGCTTGGTGGCGCGGCGGCGCATCGTAATGCCGGTGACGTGAAACGTCGGCGCGCGGTACGCCTTGCCCATGTAGCCGGCCCATTCCGGATGGAACGGGAACCGTCCCTGCTTATCGGCCGCCTCGGCCTCCGCCGTTTCGTAGCGCTTGTCGCGCGGATGGAGGTGGCCTTCCAGCACCAGTTCGCAGTCGGCCACCGCCCAGGCGTCGACCGTCCGGGCCTTGACGATCCGGATGGGGAACCCCTGCACCGCACCGGCCGCGCCCAACTCGTCGCCGCCGCGGGGGAGGATCACGTAGTCGAAGCCGCCCCCGGCGATGAGGGTGGCCGCCGGTGGGAGGCCGAAGCACATCGTCAGCGGGATGGGCGTGTCGTCGTGATAGTGCTCGGTGATGACCTGCCACATATGCGAGCCGGGTGCCGACTGGAACGTGCAGATGTTTCCCCAGCGGGCGTTCATGCGGTTGTAGCCGATGTGGCTGCCCCCGTGGAAGTAGGGCCCGACGACGACGCTGTTGCCGCTGCCGATCGTTCGCTCCGATTCGAGCTCCGTGTGCCGGATCGCGACGACGTGGTTGTTGACCTCGAGGTGGTCGGTCAGGACGTCCTCCTGGCAGGGAGCCTGATCCTGCGGCACTTCCACGGGGGGCAGCGGATGGGTCAGCGCGTGGGCCAGCTTGCGCGTCCGTGCGACCGGCGTCTCCCAGCCAAACATTCGGTCGATGATGCCCATGTTGGCGAACAGATTGGTGACCGCCCGGGCGTGGGGGTAGCCTTTGACGTTCTTGAACAACAGCGGGTAGCTCCCGTCCAGCTGCTTCTGCACGCCGGTGACCTCGAGGTCCGGGTCCACCGGTACGTCCGTCTCCAAGAGCAGCCCTTCGTGCCTGAGCCACTCCAGCGTGCCGCGAAGCGATTGGATGCCGCGCTCGACCTTCACCGGGGCTGCCATCGATGTCCTCCCGTGATCCGTTTTGTCATTTCGCCACACCCACGTTACTCGATCACGCCGTCCTCGATCAGCCGTTCAATCTCCGCACGAGCGAGGCCCAGCATCTCGCCGTAGACCCGATCGTTGTGCTCGCCGAGGAGCGGGCTCCGGCTCAGCTCCGCCGGCGTCTCGGAGAGGATGAACGGGGGCGCCTCGTAGTGGAACTTCTCCAACTCGGGATGGGGGAGCTCCTGCCAGACCCGGCGGTGCGCCAGCTGGGGGTCGGCGAAGAGGTCGGACAGCAGGCTGACGATGCCGGCGCCGACCCCAACGGCCTGCAGCCGCTCCATGACCTCGTGCCGCCCGAACTGGCGCGTCCATCCGCCGATCAGCGCATCGAGCTCGTCCTCGTGTGCCTTGCGCGCGGCGAGGGTGGCGAACCGCGGGTCGTCCCCCCATTCGGGGTGGCCGGCCGCACGGCACAGCGCCCGCCACTCCTCCTCGCTGCACACGGCGATGACGCACCAGCGGTCCTCTCCGCGGCAGGGATAGGCGCCGTGCGGCGCGGCGTGCGGACTGCGGTTTCCCTGGCGGGTCATGACGCGGCCCGCGGCCTCGTACTCGAGCAGGGCGGGGGCAACGAACTGCAGTCCCGTCTCGTACTGTGAAAGGTCGATGTGCTGTCCCGACCCGGTGCGTCGCCGATGGTCTAGGGCCGCCATCACCGCGATCAGCCCAAAGCCCACCGCGATGAAATCGATGTAGGGGCCGAACAGCAGCATCGGCTCGCCGTGGGGCTCGCCGGCCAGATAGGTAAACCCGCTTTGGGACGTCAGCTGCGAGCCGAACCCCCGCTGGCTCGACTTCGGGCCGGTCTGGCCCATGTTGCACGAGCTCAGGTAGACGATCGATGGGTTGATCTCACGTACGGCCTCGTATCCCAGCCCATTCCGCTCCATGACCCCCGGCACGAAGTTATCGATCAGGACGTCGGCCCAGGCGGCGAGGCGCCGGCCGAGCGCCACCCCCTCGGGGTGCTTCAGGTTCAACGTGATGCCGAGCTTGTTGTTGTTGAACAACGCAAACGAGCCGGTTCGGTTCAGCCCCGGGATGTTGTCTTTGTAGGGTGGGTAGTGGACGCGGAAGCCGTCGGGGTGCGACCGCGATTCGACGCGGACGACCGTGGCCCCGTGCTCGCCCATGTGCTTGCCGACCATCGGGCCGGCCGCGAACACGGCGAACTCCACGATCTTGATCCCGGAAAGCGCTTGAGGATGCGCCGGCAGCGCGGACGGTTCCCGGCTCATGCGGTGCCCCACGCCCGCGGGAAAAACGCCCACGGCCGGCCGGCGTCCTTCGTCAGATCGCGGCGAGGGGTCATTAGAGGATCTTCTCGCGCCCGAGGGCGTCGAGGTCGTGCCGGGAGAGGCCCAACTCGGCGCCGTACACTTCGGCGTTGTGCTCCCCGATCCTCGGGGCGCGCCGGGTGATACCGCACCGCGCGGCCGAGAACTTGGCGAACGGCCCGGGGTACGTCACGGTCGCGTCCAGTTCCGGATGATCCACCGATTGCCAGAACCCCCGCGCCGCGAGCTGCGGGTCGTCGCGGATGTCCCGGGCGCTGGCGACCGGATACCCGAGGATGCTGCGTTTGACCGACTCGCGCGCAAACTCGGCCTTGGTGCGCTTCGCCAGGAACGCGACGAAGGGCTCTTCCAGTCGGTCGATCTCTTCCTGGGTGCTCACGGCGATATTGAACGTCCCCCAGTCCATGCGCGCGAGCCAGTCCGGGGCCTCGCCGCACTCCGCCATCCACCGCACCATCGCCTCGTTGGAGCGCCGCCCGGCCTCCCCCCCGTAGAAGATGAAGTTGATGTGGCCGTCCTGGCACCGGTAGATCGCCCGCATGCGGGCCCCTGTGGTGCTGCGGCCGACGATGCTGCTCCCGCCGCGGTGGAGGTCCTGCCGCAGCAGGCTCCAGTAGGCCGGGGCGTTCGCCAGGGCCCAGAGGAGGCTGTCCCGCGTTGCGACGTCGACGTGCTGGCCGCGGCCGGTCACCCGACGGTAGTGGTGCGCGATGAGCGAGCCGGCCGCCGCGTGCATTCCCGTCCACATCGCCGCCTGGGGGAGCGAGACTCGGAGCGGCGGGCGCCCCGGCGCTCCGACGAGTGCCATCAACCCGCTCATGGCCATCGCGATGAGGTCCGACCCTCGGTGGTGGGCATAGGGGCCGCTCTGGCCGAAGGGCGTGATCGACGTGAAGACGAGCCCGGGGTTGATGTTGTGCAACGCGCGGTAGCCGAGACCCCGGGCGTCCAGATGGCCGGGGGGGAAAGACTCGATGAGGAAATCCGCTCGCCGCGCCAGTCCGCGCAGCAGCTCCTGCCCCCGGACGGTCTCGAGGGCCAGGGTGATGCCGCGCTTGTTGGCGTTGTAGGCGAACCAGGCGAGGTTCTGCTCCGGATCCGGGTCGCGGAAAAACGGGCCCTGCTGCCGCCCCGGGTCTCCGCCCGGGGGCTCGATCTTGACGACGTCCGCCCCCAGGTCGCCCAGGATCCGGCCGCACAGCCAGCCGTCGCGGTCGGTCAGGTCCAAGACGCGATAGGGCGCCAGGACCCCGGCGTGGGGCGGCCGCCCGCCGGCTACCGGCCGGTCTGCGACGGCCACGTTGCGTACGCGCCCTTGAGCGCGCTCGTCCCGCCGACGCGCTCGGCGAAGTAGGTGAGGTGCTTGTGCATCAGCCGCCGGGCGCGCTGCGCGTCGCGGGCCTTGATCGCCTGTAAGATGCTTTGGTGGTCGGCGATCGCCCGCCCGGCCATCGCCGCGGCCGGCAGGTGAGCCAGGGCCTCGTAGAACGGGGTCCGGAACGAGTTGACCGTGAAGCGGAGGACCTGGTTCTTGGCTGCGTCCGCGAGCGCGATGTGAAAGGCGACACTGTGGGGCATGAAGCGGGGATCTCCCGCCTCGCGCCCGGCGCGGGCGTCCTCGATGGCCTGCCCCATCGCGGCGATGTCCGCCGCCGTGGCCCGCTTGGCGGCCAGCGCGGCGACGTACGGCTCCACGGCCAGCCGGGCCTCGGTCAATTCCACGATGGTGATCTGTTGAAGGCGGAGCAAGGTCGTCAGCGATTCGCTGACCCGCTGGGCGGTCGGCTTGGCGACGAAGGCGCCGCCGCGCGCCCCGACCTTGATCTCGATCAGCCCCTCGGATTCCAGCACGCGGAGCGCGTCGCGGACCGTGATGCGGCTCAGGGCGAACTGCTCGGCGAGATCCTTTTCCGAAGGGAGTTGATCCCCGGCGGCGAGCTGGCCGGCGAAGATGCGCGTCTTGATCTGCTGGACAATCTCGGCCGAGGCGCGGGCGAGGCGGACGGGGTGGAAGGTCTTCGCGGTCTCCACGGCGGCGGGTTCCGGGCTCCTGTGCTCAAATTATATAATGATTATATATTTACTCCGCCGGCTGTCAAGGGTGCCGTCCGCCACGCCAGGGGGGGAAAATCCCCGGCGCGGGGAACTCCTCCCCGCGGGTTCCGTGGTGCCCGCAGGGTTCTTCACTCGAATATCGAGCGATAAGGGGGAGCGATCATGCCGAAGTACGTGATCGAGCGCGATGTTCCCGGAGCGGGCAAGCTATCGCCTCAAGAACTTCGGGCCATCTCGCAAAAATCGTGTGGGGTGCTGAACCGGATGGGCCCGCAGATCCAGTGGGTGCACAGCTACGTCACCGACGACAAGATCTACTGCGTGTATGTCGCTCCCAACGAAGACATGGTGCGCGAGCACGCACGGCAGGGTGGGTTTCCCGCCAATCGGGTCGCTGCGGTGAAGGCCGTCATTGACCCCACGACCTCAGAGCCCTAGCGCTTCTTGGGCCGTCCACGTCGACGGCTGAGGCCGACCCGGCGTCGGGAGCGGTCGGGGCGCAGGGATGCCCCGACCCCCGCCTGGGGGTTAGTGGAAGACCAGGCTCTTCACCACGACCGGCACGACGTACTGGTCGGGCATGATGCCGCCGATGTCCACGTAATCGAACTCGCGCAGCGCCACCTGATCGATGCAGGCCAGCGGCCCGACGACACCGCATTCCTCCCGGAGCATCCGCCCGACCAGGCCGGCGACGTCCGCGTCGATGACGAGCAGCAGGGGGCGGCGGGTGCCCACCGCCTCCGGCAGCGCGGCGACGATCCCCTGGCACAACTCGGACAGGGCGGCGTACTGGGGTCCGTGGTGCCAGTGGATGGCCAGCGCAAACCGGTCCGGGCCGTCTTGGAGATCGAGCCGCCGCAGCGCCCGGCGGACGGCGTCGGCCACCCCTTCGCGTGAGGGGGTCCCCAGTCCGCGCACGGCGGCGACGGGGACGTTTCGGACCGGCAGCACCTCCGCGTCGGAGAGAAAGATCGTGTTGCCGCTGACCTGCACGGTGTACTGGGAAGCCCCGATGCAGGTGGCGCGGATCCGCTCGCGGGGCTCGAGGACGATCCGGCCCCGGCAGCGGGTGCGCAACGCCCGGGCCAGACGCGGCCCCAAGTCCCCAAACTCCGCCGCCTCGGTTCCGTACACGTACTCGGCCACCCCGCCGGAGAAGACGAGGTGCGAGAAGGGGCCGGGTGACTGGAGGCGCTCCGTAATCCAGAAGTCGCCCCCGCCGTCGAGACGCTTCCCGTCGATCACCCCAATGATGAGGTCGGCCATCCGGTCGGCCACCGCGTCGAGCGCCCGCGGCGGCACCGCCTCGCCCAGGGCGATCTCCACGCCGGCCCGCCGGGCGAACGCCCGGCCCTGCGCCTCGGCCCGCCGCAGCGCGCCGCCTCGGTCCCACGCCAAGAGGCGCGCGCCGACGTGGATGGCTCCCGTTTCTACCACCGCGCCCTTCTGGCAGACCGCAAATTTTGTGGTGCCCCCGCCGATGTCCACGTTGAGCACCGTCGGATGCCCGGGTTCCCGGGAGAGCGCGGCCGCCCCCGAGCCGTGCGCCGCGAGCAGGCTTTCCAGGTGGGGCCCGGCGGTGGCGCAGACGAACTTGCCCGCGTCCGCGGCGAACAACTGGATGAGCGGCGCGGCGTTTTCTTTCATCGCCGCCTCGCCGGTCGTGATCACGGCGCCGGTGTCGATCTCCGAGCGGGAGATCTCGGCCTCGCGGTAGGCCTCCTCGATGAACCGCGCCACGGCCGCGGTGTCGATCTGCGAGGCCGACGCGTACGGCGTCAGGATCACGCGGGAGCGGAACCGGACGTCCCGTTGAACCACCTGGTAGCGGCTGGAGAGATAGCGGCCTTGGCGGGTCAAGACCAGTTCCGAGAAGACCAGGTGGGACGTCGATGATCCGATGTCGATCCCGGCGCTGCGCAGGCGGATGTGCTCCCCGACGTAAACGGCGGGGTCCGCGTCCCCCCCCAGGTGGATGTGCTCCTGGTCGTCTTCGTGCATCGCCGCCCGCCTTCAGGCGCCGGTCATCGGCGGGGCGCGGCGGGAGGGGGGAGGGTGAGTCCCCCCATCAGACGCGTACCGAGAAGCCGTCCATCCGCACCGGCACATGGCGCGCGGCGCAACGCTCGGCAAACGTCCGGTGAATGCGGAGGTCTTGGTCCTCGTACTCGATCTGGTTGCCCCCGTCCTTCTTGCTCTTGTCCACCCCCTGGATGTCCAGATAGCGCGCCACCTTCCACTTGGCGCCGCCCCACCGGATCGCCAGGTACCGGGCGGGCGTGGGGCCCGTGTTGAAGTGCTGGTGCCACCACAGCCCGGGGGGGACGAACATCGTGCCGGGATGCCACGGGATGTCGGTGAAATCTTCCGCGCCGTCGGGCCACATCATCGAGAATCCTTCGCCCTCCAGGATGATCACGTGCGCTCCCGGGCCGTGCCGGTGGGCCTTCTTGTAGGTGCCCACCGGGAACTCGGAGATGTGCGCGCACAGGGAGTTGTTGGCGAATTCGAACATCACGTTCTTGCCGCCCGCGCCGCGCTCGGCCCAGTCGTGAAGCTGAAACCGGTGGACGTCCGCCACGAAGTTGGTGTCCCAGACCCGCCCAGGGTACAGCGTGCCCTCGCCGCCGAAGTACCCCTGGCGGCCGTCGAAGCGGTCCAGGAAGTCGAACGGGCAGGTGAAGAGAAACTCGGTGTTGTGGATCAGATTCATCATCATCGGGGCGGTCGTGACGCCCAAGAGGCGCGCCGGCTCGCGGCCGGAGCCGTTGTGCAGCCGGTGGGAGCAGTTGAGCGGGATCGAGAACAAGCTGCCGGTCTGCCATTCGAAGGACTGGCGGGCGCCGGCGTCGTTCCACACCTCGCACCCGCCCCGGCCCTCGACGACGAAGTAGAACTCTTCGAAGAGGTGCCGCTCCGGGGCCGTGCCCCGCCCGGGTGGAATTTCCAGAATGTAGGCGTTGTTGGTATCCTCGGTGCCCAGGAGCCTGATGTACGCCCCGCGCGCCTCCAGCCGCGGCCACGGCGCGACGGTGATGCCCCGAAGGTCCGGGACGGCGACGCCGTTCACCACGGGGATCCCCTCAACTTCGAGCCAGCGCTCGTACGCGCTCTTGCGCCACTCTGCCGGCAGCCGATCCTCCTGGGCGATTCGCCGTTCCCCGTTGACGTCGGCCATTCCTGACCCCTCCTCGCGCGGACCGAGTCGATCGATCCGGCCTTTATCTTACCACCCCGCTCCGCCGCGGTCATGCGGCCCACCGCTCCTGCCCGCGCCGACCGCCTCAGCGCGGCGTGAAAGGGGAATGGTAAGGAGAACGTGAACACATCGCCAGGGGCAGACCCGGAGGGGCGTTCGATGAGCATGGCGGTGGAACGCGGCCGCAGGACCGGGCCGTACACGGACCTGCGGGACTGGCTCCGCGCGGTCGAGGCGATGGGGGAGGTCCGGCGCGTCGAGGGCGCGAGCTGGGAAGAGGACATCGGGCGGATCACCGAGATGCTCCATCACACCGAGGAGTCGCCGGCCGTCCTCTTCGACGCCGTCCCCGGCTACCCGCGGGGCTTCCGGGTGCTGGTCAATTCCCTGGGGGCCCGCCGCCGCCTGGCCTTCACGCTGGGGATGGACCCGCAGCTCGGGACGTTGGGCCTCATCGACGCGTGGGAGGAGCGGTTGAACCGGATCGACCCGGTGCCGGTGCGTGAGGTTGCCGACGGCCCGATCTTGGAGAACGTCCTCGAGGGCGACGCCATCGACCTCTGGAAGTTCCCGACCCCCAAGTGGCACGCGCTCGACGGCGGTCGGTATATCGGCACGGCCGTGGCCAACGTCACCCGCGACCCCGACTCGGACTGGATCAACTTCGGCACCTACCGGGTGATGATCCACGATCGGAATCGCTGCGGCCTCTACATCTCCCCCGGGAAGCACGGGCGGCTGCACCGCGACAAATACTTCGCGCGCGGCGAGGCGATGCCCGTGATCGCGATGGTGGGCATGGACCCCATCCTCTTCCTCGCCAGTTGTTTGGAGATCCCGCTGGGGGTGAGCGAGTACGAGTGGGCGGGCGCCGTCAAGGGCGGGCCGGTGGAGGTGATCCGCGGCCGGCACACGGGGCTCCCCCTGCCGGCGCACGCGGAGATCGTGATCGAGGGGTTCGTCCATCCCAACGCGCGCCTCACCGAAGGGCCGTTCGGGGAGTGGACCGGGTACTACGCCAGCGGCAGCCGGGAGGAGCCGGTGATCGACGTGAAGGCGATCTATCACCGCCACGACCCCATTCTGCTGGGGTGCCCGCCCGAAAAGCCGCCGTACGAGGCGCATCACTTCCGCAAGTACCTCCGTTCCGGTATGCTGCGGAAGGCGCTCAAGGATGCCGGCGTCCCGGGGATCATGGGCGTCTACTGCCATCCCGTCGGCGGATGCCGCCTGCTCTACATTGTCGCGCTCCGGCAGATGTATCCCGGGCACGCGAAGCAGGCGGGGCTGCTGGCATCACAGGTGCGCGCCGGAGCCTACCTCAACCGGATGGTGGTCGTCGTCGACGAGGACATCGATATCACCGACCTCAGCGATGTGATGTGGGCCGTGCTCACCCGGGCCGACCCGGAGCAGGACTTCGAGATTCTCCGCCGCTGCTGGAGCGGGCCGCTCGATCCTGCGATCCATCCCGACCGCAAAGGGTTCAATTCGCGGGTGATCATCGACGCCACCCGGCCCTGGGAGTGGAAGGACCGGTTTCCGATCCCGATCGGGCCGGACCCCGACTACAAGCGGCAGACCCGCGAGACCTGGGGCTGGCTCCTCGGCGGCGACGGGAAGCCGCCCGGTCGGTGACATGAGCACTCCCGCCGGGTTCGGACGTGCGCTATGTCGTGCGGCACCCGGGAAGACCGACAACGGGCACCTGGAGGGGTGACGGTGATCAGAAAGGCACACACCGCGTGGCTGGGGTACGGCGGCGCGGTCCTGGGCTTGCACATCGTGGGGGTGATGGCGCTGCTCCCCGCCGCCCGCGCACACCCGTCGCTCCTCGGCATCGGGTTCCTCGCCTACACGCTGGGGTTGCGGCACGCGTTCGACGCGGACCACATCACGGCGATCGACAACACCGTGCGCAAGCTGGCCCGGCAGGACCGAACGCCGTTGGGGGTGGGGTTCTACTTCTCGCTCGGCCACTCCACGGTCGTGTTCCTGATGGTCCTCGCCACGGCGCTGCTGGCCCGCTGGGCGCAGCACGCCCTCCCGCACCTTCAGGCGCTGGGCGGGCTGATCGGCACCACCGTGTCCGGTGGGTTCCTCGTGCTCATCGGCCTGCTCAACCTCTTCATCTGGGTCGACATCTATCTGATCTTTCAGCAGATGCGCCGCGGCGCGCACGATGCGGAGGGACTCGAGCAGCTGCTGTTGTCCCGCGGGCTCATCGCGCGCATCGCCAGCCCGCTGTTCCGGTTGATCAGCCGCAGTTGGCACGTCTACCCGCTCGGGTTTCTCTTTGGGCTGGGGTTTGACACGGCGAGCGAGGTTGCCCTCTTGGCGCTGTCGGCGGGGGCGGCGGCCAGCGCGCTGCCGGTGTGGGAGATCTTGGCGCTCCCCGTGCTGTTTGCGGCGGGGATGAGCCTGATGGACACGGCCGACGGCGTGTTCATGGCGACGGCGTACCGCTGGGCGTTCGCGACGCCGCTCCGGAAGATCTACTACAACCTCACGGTCACCGGCCTCTCGGTCGTCGCGGCGCTCCTCATCGGCCTGATCGAGCTGACCCAGGTCCTCGCCCGAACCCTCGGACTGACCGCCGGGATCTGGGGGCGGCTGCAGGCGCTCGATCTGGGACGGATCGGGTACCTGCTGGTGGGGCTGTTCATCCTCACGTGGTCGTGCTCGTACGGTGCGTGGAGATTCCTGCGGATCGAAGAACGCGTCGGCTGATTCCCGCCTGCAATGGTAAAGGTGACCGACCTCCTCAAACGCTTTCAGGACGGACGGGCCGCGGTCACCGCCTGCGACGGGATCAGCTTCGAGGTGCCGGCGGGTAGGTTCTTCACGCTGTTGGGCCCGTCGGGATGCGGCAAGACCACAACGCTGCGATCGATCGCCGGGCTGGAGCGCCCCGACGGCGGGCAGATCGAGCTCGACGGCGCCGTCGTCTACTCCTCGCGCCGAGGCATTTTCGTGCCGCCCAACCGGCGGGACGTCGGCATGGTGTTTCAATCCTACGCGATCTGGCCGCACATGACCGTGTTCGAGAACGTCGCCTTTCCGCTGCGGGTCAATCGCGCCCACCCGCGATCGCAGCTCGCGGATCGCGTCCGGCAGGCGTTGGCCACCGTCCGGCTGGATGGGCTGGAGCAGCGTCCCGCCACCCGGCTCAGCGGCGGGCAGCAGCAGCGCCTGGCGCTGGCGCGCGCGCTGATCCGGGAGCCCAAGCTGCTGCTGCTGGACGAGCCGATGTCCAACCTGGACGCCAAACTGCGGGAACAGATGCGCCTCGAACTGCGGGCGCTGCAGCGGCAGTTGGGGATCACGACGATCTACGTGACCCACGATCAGGTTGAGGCCCTGGCGATGTCGAACCTTGTGGCGGTCCTGCACGAGGGACGGATCGTGCAGATCGGCCCTCCGCGGGAAATCTACGAGCGCCCGGCCACCCGCTTCGTGAGCGACTTCATTGGGTCGACGAACTTCGTGCCCGCCCGCGTCGTGAGCCCCGCGGGCGGCGACCTGTTCCACGTGCTCACTTCCTGCGGCCCCCTGGTCTGTGCGATTCCAGACGGGGCGGCCGTCGGCCGGGAGGTTGCGGTTTCCATCAGGCCCGAGGACGTGTCCATTCACACCCAGCCGTCCGATGACGCCTGGGAGGCGACGGTCGAGCAGGTGATCTTTCTCGGCGAGAGCATGGACTGCCGTCTCTCCTCGGGCCAGGTCCCGCTCCGCGCGCGCGTCCATCCCTCCGTCCGGGTGCGGAGAGGGGACCGCGTCTTCCTGACGTTCCACCCGGAGCGGTGCACCGCCGTGCGGCCCGACGGAGGGGTCCCGGCCTGACGGCGACCTGCCATCGAAGGCAGTGCGAGGTTGCCGGGTGATCCGGAGGGCAGGGGATGTGCGTGATGCGTCGCTCCCTCGCGGCCCCGGGGATCGCGCTCGCGTCGGCGGCGCCCTCGAATCGCGTCGACGCCGCCGTGCGGTCGACCGAGGACGCGGCCAGGCAAGAGGGAAGGTGATCGTCTACGGCTCGATGGAGTCCGAGACGATAGAAGCGGAGAGGATCACCACCGTCTTGATGGATGAGCTCTCCAGCGACGACTTCAGGAAATGAGCGGCGGTGTTTCGCCCCGTGTTTGGCGCGAGATCACCACCGCCGGCGCGGACCCCCAATGAGGGCCGATTCCCCCATGCTCCCTCGGGCCCGGCCAGCCATCGCGCGCTGGCGCGACCCCGCGCTGCTCACCGCGGTCGGCGCGGCGATCGTCCTCGCCTACCTCAGCCTGTACCCGTCCGCCATGCTCTTCTACGGCAGCCTCACCACGGCTCCGCTGGGGCAGGCCGGCCGGCTTTCCTTTGGCAACTACGTCGCCGCGTACACCGATCCCCAGATGTTTGCCGTTCTGTTCAACTCGTTCGTCTTTGCCCTCGGCGCTTCGATCCTCTCCGTCGGGCTCGCCGCCACGCTGGCCTGGGTGACGGTGCGGACGAACGCGCCGTGGCGGGGAGTGTTCGAGTTGACCGCGATCGTGCCCAACGTGCTGCCCCCGCTGCTAATCGCGATCTCCTGGACGCTCCTCGCCAGCCCGTCGATCGGCCTCTTCAACGTTGCGCTGCGGGCCGTCGTCCCTGTGGCCCGGGGGCCCCTCAACATCTATTCCCTGCCCGGTCTGATTTTCGTCGAGGGGTTGATTCTCGCTCCGCTCGCCTTTCTAATTCTGAGCGGCGCCCTGCGGAACATGGATTCGGCGCTGGAGGAGTCGGCGCGCACCGCCGGGGCCGGCCACTGGCAGGTCATCCGCACGGTGACGCTCCCGCTGATGCGGCCGGCGATCCTGGCCGCGGGGACGCTCAACTTCGTCCGGGCGCTCGAAAGCTTTGACACCCCCGCGATCATCGCCCTCCCCGCCCGGATCGAGCTGTTCACCACGAAGATCTTCCGCGAGGCCCTCGCCGCCTATCCCCCCAACTACAACCTCGCCGCGACGTACGGGGTGAGCCTGCTGGTCGTGGCCCTGGTGTTTGTGGCCCTGTACCGTCGATTGACCTCGCACGTCGAGGCGTTCGCCACGGTCACCGGCCGAGGGTTTCAGTCGCACCTGATCGATCTGGGGCCGTGGCGGTTCGCCGCCGCCGCCGCGGCCGGGGCCATCGTCATCCTGCTGGCCGTGCTGCCGATGGCGATGCTCGTCTTCATGTCGATCCTGCCCTACTTTCAGGCCCCGAGCTTCGAGGCGCTCCGGCACGCCACCCTCGCGCACTATGGCCAGATCCTCCACAACGACCGGGTGTACCGCGCGGTGATGCACAGCCTCTTCCTGGCGGTCGGGGGGGCCACCGTGGCGATGGGGATGTCGGCGCTCGTCGCCTACCTCACGGTCAAGACCAAGGTCGCCGGCCGGGGCATCTTGGAAGGGCTGACGTTTCTCCCCTGGGCGTTTCCCGGCACGGCCTTTGCCATCGGCCTGCTGTGGGCGTACGTTCGGCTGCCGCTGCCGATCTACGGCACGATCTGGATCCTCCTGATCGGGTACGTGACGCGGTTTCTCCCCTACGGCCTGCGCTCCGTGACGAGCACGATCATCCAGATCCACCGGGAGATGGAGGAGGCGGCGTGGGCGAGTGGGGCCGGATTCGGGACAACGTTCCGGCGGATCCTCGTGCCCCTGATGCGGTCGGGGATCGTGGCCGGGTGGATCCTGCTGGCCACGATTTTCATGCGCGAGTTCAGCCTGTCCGTGTTCCTCTACACCCCCGCCTCCGAGCCTGTCGGGCCCCTCATGTACTACCTCTGGCTGGACGGACAGACGGGCTCGGTGGGTGCGCTGGGGGTGCTGGTGAGCGTGATTTCGGCGGGGCTCATCATCCTCGCCCGCCGCTCCAGCCGCGGGAACAGGTGACGCCTCGACCGTCGGTGAAGGAGCACGGCGGTGGGGACTCCAGTCTCGGTTCGGGAGGGAACCATGCGGCGCCGGTGGGGGCTCTGGGTGATGATCCTGGCGGGGGTCGCGCTGGCGACGGCTCTGCCCGCGGCCCGGGCGCAACCCGATCCCGTCGCCGCCGCCCGGCAGGAGGGGCGCGTCGTCGTCTACGGCTCGCTTGAATCCCCGATCTTCGAGGTTATCCAGCAGCTGTTCAAGGAGAAGTACGGGATTCCCGTGGAGTATTTCCGGTTGGCCACGAACCGGCTTCTGGATCGCGTCCTGACCGAGGTGCGGGCCGGCAAGCCGCAGTTCGATGTCGTCCTCACGAACCTCAGCCCGATGCTGATCATGAAGCAGGCGGGCGCGTTCGGGCGCTACACGTCCCCGTCGTATGCGGCGTTCCCCCCCGCCAGCCTGGACAAGGACGGCGTCCTGTCGCCTCCCTACCGCGCGGTGGTCATCAGCATCCTCTACAACACCCGGCTGGTCACGGCGGACGAGGCGCCGCGGACGCTCGAAGATCTGCTCGCCCCGAAGTGGAAGGGGAAGATCGTCATGCCCGATCCCACCGAGCACATCACCGCGGCGATCTGGTTGGCCAATCTGCAGAGCGTGATGGGGCCACGGTATCGGTCGTTTGTGGAGGGGCTGGCCGGCCAGGCGGTGCTGGTGGATTCGTTCGACCCGGCGATGCAGAAGATCGTCGCCGGCGAGTACCCGTTGGGCTTGACCTACGTGAAGTACGTCTACATCATGGGAAAGCAGGGGGCGCCGATCGACTACGTGCGCCTCAACCCGATGCTCGCGGAAGCCCACCATGTCGCCCTGGGCATCCGGCCGAGCCACCCCAACGCCGCGCGCCTCTTCATCGATCTGTTCACCTCACGCCTGGGGCTGCTCACGCTCGCGCAGGCGGGGGAGTTCGTGCTCGTCCCCGGTATCTACCCCCCGATCAAGGACGCGAAGACGCTCCATCTCCGGCTGATGCGTGATCTGGACGATCAGCAGCTCCGGGCCTGGCGGGGTGAGTTCGGGACGTTCTTCCGGCATTGAGGCGGGCGGGACGATGACCGGCGCGGACCGGCGCGGCTGCGGCACCGAGCACGGCTCCGATCTGATCGTCGACATGCCCCGCGCCCTCGGTGTCGAGTGCGGGGGTTTCAACCCGGGCGCGGCGGTTCGCGGGCTCCACGACTCCCGCGTGGACTGCGGAGGCAACACCCGCCCGGGCGACGGAGGACCCCGATGATCATCGACTTCCAGCACCACTTCGTGCCCCTGGAGTTGGCCGCGCGCAGGGGGTTCGCGGCCGGGGAGCGGCGCAACCTGATCGAGGGCGGAATCCCCAAGTTCACGCTGCACGACAAGCTGTACGATCTCGATGCACAGCTGCGGGACCTGGATCAGGCCGGCATCGACCTCGCCGTCCTCACCTGCAATCTGGGGTGGGACGCGCCGCTCGAGGAGTGCCGGCTGATCAACGAGCGGCTGTCGGAGATCCAGGCCCGGTACCCGCGGCGGTTCGTCGGGATGGCGCACGCGCCCATCGTCGAGGAGGGCGGCCTGCGGGAGGTGGAGCGGGCGGCGCGCGAGTTGAACCTCCGCGGTGTGTCGATCGCCTCGCAGGTCGGCGGGCTGCTCCTGGATGCCCCGCCGCTGATGCCGTTCTATCGGACGGCGTGCGCGCTGGACCTCGCGGTGCACGTGCACCCCGCGATGATCCCCGCGGGATACGCGTGCCTCGGCGACTACGACCTGGCGCGGATCGTCGGCCGCGAGATGGACCTCCAGCTCGCCGTGTCCCGGGTGATCGCCGGGCGGGTGATGGAGGAGTTTCCGACCCTGAAGCTGGTTTTCGCGCACTTCGGTGGTGGGGTCGCCGCGATCAAGGAGCGGCTGGAGGCCAAAGCCGGACGGTTCGGGACCCTGCGCCGGCCGTTCGCAGAGTCCTTCGACCGCCTCTACTTCGACCTGGCCGGATTCGAGGGGGGAGCGGTCGCCTTGCGGTGCGCGCTCGCCGGCATCCGGCCCGACCGGCTGCTCTTTGCCACCGATTACCCCCAGGATTTCACGGGGGCGACGACCCAGACCGGCAAGGGCGTGTCGAGCATCCGCGACTACACGGGATTGGTTCGGACACTGGCGGGATCGGAGGCCGCGGCGCGCGCCATTCTGGGGGAGACCGCGGCCGGCCTCCTCCGGCTGGAGACCTGGGGCCGGGAGCCCTCGGGGCGCGAGTCGGCCCCGGGCACGGCGTGAAGAGGAGAGAACCGATGAGCGATCGCGACTTGCGGGAGTGGATGACCCAGGTGGAGGAGCTGGGAGAACTCAAGGCCGTCGAGGAGGCCCACTGGGACGTCGAGATCGGGGTGATCACCGAGATCGTAATGAACCGCCACGGCCCGGCGCTGTTGTTCGACAACATCCCGGGGTATCCGGCGGGTCACCGGATCCTCGCCAACGCCCTCGGCGGGCCGAAGCGCCTGGCCCATACGTTGGGGCTGCCCCCCGATCGCGACCTGAAGGCGCTCCTGAAACTGTGGCAGGAGAAGAATCGAGCGTTGCGGCCGATTCCCCCCCGGGTCGTGAAAGACGGTCCGGTGCTGGAGAACGTCCACCGGGGAGGGGAGATCGATCTATTGACGTTTCCCGTTCCGAAGTGGCACGAGCACGACGGCGGCCGGTACATCGGCACCGGCAGTGTGGACATCACCCGCGACCCCGACGAGGGGTGGGTGAATTTGGGATGCTACCGGGTGATGGTGCACGACCGGAACCACGTCGGCTTCTACATTTCCCCCGGCAAGCAGGGACGGATTCAGCGGGACAAATGGTTCGCCCGGGGGGGGCCGATGCCGGTCGCAATGTCCTTCGGTCACGATCCGGCCATCTTCATGGCGGGATCGCTTGAGATCCCCTGGGGAATGTCCGAATACGATTGGGTGGGGGGGGTGCGGGGGTCCGCCGTTGACGTGATCGAGGGGCCGATCACCGGGCTCCCCATCCCCGCGGCGGCCGAGATCGTGATCGAGGGATTCGTGGACCCGACCCACAAGCTGCCGGAGGGGCCCTTCGGGGAGTGGACGGGGTACTACGCCAGCGCGCGGCGGGAAGAGCCGGTGGTCGAGGTCGTCGGGCTCTACCACCGTCACCGCCCGATCCTGCTGGGCTCCCCTCCGGTCAAGCCCCCCTCCGAGCTGGCCTACTACCGCGCCTTCCTCCGCGCCGCGGCGATCGACGAGCAGCTCAGGCTGGCCGGCATCCCGGACGTCGCCGGGGTATGGTGTCACGAGGTGGGCGGGTCCCGATTGTTCACGGCGGTCGCGATCACGCAGCGCTACCCCGGACACGCGAAGCAGGCCGCGATCGTGGCCTCGCAGTGTCACGCCGGGGCGTATCTGGGCCGCTTCGCGGTGGTGGTCGACGAGGACATCGATGTGATGAACCTCGAGGAGGTGATGTGGGCGATCTGTACCCGCTGTGATCCGGAGAGGGACATCGACATCCTCCGGCGATGCTGGAGCGGCCCGCTGGACCCGATCATCCCGCCCGAGCGGAAGGGCCTGAACTCTCGGGCGATCATCGATGCGACCCGGCCGTTCGAGTGGCGCGATCAGTTCCCCCGCGTGGCCGAATCCAGCCCGGAGCGGCGGAACGCGGTCCTGGCGAAGTGGGGCCGCACCATCCTCTCGTAGGATGGCGAGGGAGCGTGTCGATCGCGTACCGTGACCCGCGGGTGCACCTGACGCTGCTGGGGGAGGCCGGCACGCCGCACCGCGTCCGCGCGGAGGTGGACAAGACCTGGGCGACCGCCCGGCGCCGATGAAGACGCTCCCCAGCTTCTCCGACCGGCTCGCCGCCCTCCTCATGGCCGGAACCCCCGCGGTGCTGGTCACCGTCGGAGGGGACGGGTGGGGTCACGCGGCGATGACCTGGGCCGCGGCGGACGACCCGCAGCGCGTGCGCTTCGGGGTCGACCACGGGAGCGCGACCCTGGCCAATCTGGAGCGCGACGGTCGGGCCGCCCTGCAGATCATCGGCACGGACAACATCCTGGCCCTGATCAAGGGGCGAGCCCGGGTGAGGCGAGCGCGGATCGCCGCCGCACCGTTTCCGATGGCGCTGTGGGAGATCGCGGTGACCGAGGTCAAGGACCAGTCGTGGGGGCCGGTCGTCGTCGCTCCGCTGGCCTACGAATGGATCGGCCCGGAAGCCGCGACGCTGCGTCGCATCGAGCAGGCGGTGCTCGCCGAGCTGCGTGACTGGTCGGGGTGACGTCGCCGGTCCACGGGGTTGTCCGGGGCCGGTGGGCGGCGGGATCCGCTACCCGTGATGCAGCGGCTTCCAGGATTCGAACCGCAGTTCCAGCTGCCGCAGCGCCCACATCATGAGGATGGCGGACGTGGCCAGCATCCCGATGCCGACAAAGACGCGGTCGGTCTGGAAGGTTTCGCCGGCGACGGCGATTTCGTAACCGATCCCCGCCGTCGCTGCGGTCAGCTCGCCGACCACGATCCCCACCAGCGCCTGGCCGACCCCGAGCCGCAGCCCGGCGATCAAGAACGGCACGGCGCCGGGCAGAACGATCGTGGCGAAGATCTGGCGGTTGTTGGCACCGAAGGATCGAGCCGTCCGGATCAGCGACTCGTCGGCGGCGCGCACGCCGGCCTCGGTGCTGATGAGGATCTGGAAGACGGCCACCAGGAAGACCACGGCGATCTTCGACCACACGCCGATGCCGAGCCAGATGATGAACAGCGGGGCGAGCGCAATCCGCGGCGTCGAGTAGAGCGCGGAGACGAACGGCTGGAGGGCGGCGTCCAGGTCCCGGTACCAGCCCATCGCCACCCCGAGCAGGATGCCCACGACCACGGCCAGCGCGTATCCCGCCAGGAACTCGCCGCCGCTCACCCGGATGTCCTTGCCCAGGCTCCCCTCGTGCAGCATCTGCACGAACGTTGAGGCGACTCGGCTGGGGGAGCTGGTGAACAGCGGGTTGACGAGCCCAAACCGCACCACCCCTTCCCAGGCGGTGAGGGACAGGACCACGGAAACGGTCCCGATGATCCGGGCGCGAACGGCGGGGGAACTCCTGCGGGTTCCCGGCCGACGGGGGATGGGGGGGGCCTCGCCGCGGTCCCGTCCCAGCGCCTTCTCTTCAAACATGCGGCATGCCCCGGTAGGCCAGGCGCGCTTCCTCCTCGATCAGCGCCCAGATCCGGTCCTCGAGCTCCAGAAACGGCACGGTCCGCTTCACGCGGAGATCTCGCGGGCGGGGGAACGTGACGGGGAGGATGCTCTTCACCCGTCCGGGGCGGGCCGAGAGCACGACCACCCGATCGGCCAGGTAGATCGCCTCGTTGATCTGATGTGTGATGAACACCGCGGTGCGGCGGGTTTCCTGCCAGATCCGCATCAGCTCGGCCTGCATGAACTCGCGGGTCTGGGCGTCGAGGGCGGCAAAGGGTTCGTCCAGCAGGATGACCTCCGCGTCCATCACCAGGGCCCGCGCCAGGTTCACCCGCTGCAGCATCCCGCCGGAGAGCTCGGCCGGGTGATAGCGCTCGAATCCCGACAGGCCGACGAGACGGATCATCTCGAGGGCGCGGGGCACCGCGTCGCGCCGCGGGAGGCCCTGCAGTTCCAGCCCGTAGGTCACGTTCCGCAGGACGGTCCGCCAGGGCAGCAGCGACGGGCTTTGGAACACCATGGCGCGGTCGCGTCCCGGGCGGACGATCGGGCGGCCGTCGAGCAGAATCCGCCCCCCCGTCACCGGGAGCAGGCCGTCCAGGCAGTGCAGAAACGTCGTCTTGCCGCAGCCGCTCGGCCCGACCAGGCACAGGAACTCGCCGGGCTGCACGTCCACCGAAAACCCGTCCAGCGCGAGGGTCGTCACCCCGGTCCGCGGATTCTCGTACCGGACGGTGACGTCGATCGCTTCCACCTTCGCTCTCACGGCTCGCCCCCGGGCGCGCGGATACCGGAGTATTACCGTGGGGCGCAAGCGGCTCCTGCAGGGAGCGCCCGCCGCTGCCTCGAAGCAAGCCACCGACGCCACCCGAGAGGGGGAAACGATCGTGCGGATGTCGGTCAGCCGGCGCGATTTCCTTGGGATCTCGGCGGGAGCGGTCCTGGCGGATCTGCTCGCCGCGAGCCGCGCGCCCGCGGCGGAGGTGTTGACCTCCCTCAAGGTCGGCATGTCCTTCTCCAACCTCGACGCGGTGGCGGCCTGGATCGCCGAGGACAAGCACTTCTTCGAGCGGTACGGGCTCACCGTCAGCATCATCAACATCCAAGGCGGCGCTAAGACCGTCGCCGCGATGGCCGCCGGCGACGTGCCGATCGCGTTCATCGCCGCCGCCGACATCATCAACGCCCGGGTGAAGGGCCTGCCCCTCGAGATGATCGGCGGGCTGATCAACCGATTCCCGTACGATTTCGTCGTGGCGAAGAACATCACCACCCCGTCGCAGCTCAAGGGGGCGAAAGGGGCGATCAGCGGGTTCGGCTCGTCGTCCGACTTCGCGGTCCGCTACGCCCTGACGAAACTGGGCGTCGACCCGCAGGACGTGACGCTGCTGCAGGCCGGCAACGAGACCTCCCGGTTGGCCGCGCTCAGTTCCGGCCAGATCCAGTTCACGGTCCTGACCGCCGGATTGGACCTCGCCGCGTTCGACCTGGGGTACAAGCCGCTCGTCAAGCTGTACACCCTGGACCAGCCCTACCAGCACACAGGGATCGCGGCCAACATCACCTGGGCGAAGGCCCATCCGGCGCTCGTGGCCGGGTTCCTCAAAGCCGTCGTCACCGCCAACGTCTTCATCAAGAACCGCCTGAACATCGCCGCGGCGCTGGCGCTGATCCATCCGCACCTGCCGATCAAGGAGGGCGAGCTGCGCGAGGGATTTCAGCTCTACCGGGACCAGTTCTACTCCGTCTACCCGCTGGTGACCCAACCCGGGCTGGAGTTCATCCTGCGCGCCCGGAAGATCGACCAGGCCGCCACGGATTTCTTCGACAACAGCTACGTGCAGGCGCTCCAAGACAGCAACTTCGCCGCGACGGTCGAGAAGGCGCCCTGACCCGCACCGCCCGGGTCCCGCGGGTCAGGGGACGGCGGCGGTCTCTCTCACGAAGAAGAGCACCACGCTTGCCAGCAGGTAGGAACTGACCATCAGCGCGAAGCCGGCCGGAAACCCCCAGCGCGCGATCGCCAGCCCGATCACCACTCCCCACACCGCGGCACCCGTAAACGAGACCACGTAGAACAGGCTGAAGGCGCCGTCCCGCTCCTCGTCCGTGACGATGTCGGCCAGCAGCGCCTGCGACAGCGAGCTCTCATTGTACACCGCGAGGCTCAGCACGATCAGCGCCGCCAGGATGCCGAGGAGGCTGGCCCCCGTCCGGGCGAGCCCCGTGGTGGCGATGGCGGAGATCCACAGCGAGGCGATCATCACCGGCCTGCGGCGCCCCATCCGGTCGGCGATGCGGCCGGCGAGCAGGGGAGAGATGACGCTGCCGGCGGCGAGGAGGGAGACGAAGGCGCCGGCGGTGGAGGGCGCGAGCCGGAGCCCGGAGAGAAGATAGAGAGGGACGTAGGTGAGGATGATCCCGAGGCCGCGCCCGCCGGAGGTCAGCGCGCGGCTCAGCATCAACGCCAGGACATTCGGGTTGCGCGCCGCGGCCAGATACGGCGGGCGCGCCCCGGCGCCCTCCGACGGGAGCCGCGCCGGCGCCGGCCGCCGGTCGTCGGCCAGGAGCCAGAAGAGCAGCCCGACGACCACCCCCGGGATCGCGAACAGCATCAGGGTGTGGCGCCAGCCGACGCGGGGCAGGAGGATCCCCACCGCCAGCGGGGTCAGCACGGTCCCAATGTTGCCGCCCGAGAAGTGCAGGGCGAACGCGGAGGCTCGCCGCTTGCGCGGGTACCAATCCGCGAGCAGCGAGGAGCCGACCGGATGCTGCGGGCTCGTGGCGATGGCGGCGAGCAGCCGGAGCCCCAGGAGAGCGGCGAAGCTGCCCGCCAGCCCGGAAAGGCCGATCGACAGGCCGAGCAGCAGGTTGCCCCCGCCGCAGAGCGCCTTCCGCCGGAACCAGCGGGACAGCCAGCCCTGGACGCCCTGCAGGAGGCCCCCCACCACGCCGATCGCGCCGACCAGCAGGCCGATCTGCGCGTACCCGAAGCCGAGCGCCTGCATCGCCGCGGGGAAGATCAAGGGGTAGAGCGTGGGCTGAATGTGGGTGACGGCGTGTGCGCAGCTCAGCAGGGCCAGATCCTTCGCGTGCCGGTCGCCCTCCGGTCGCGCCCCCGCCTCGACGGCAGCGTCCACTCGGGTGACCTCCGATCGCTACCCGCGGCGCCCGGCGGGGCGCGCGGACACGGCGGCGCCCCCCGCGCCCATCGCGATGATGCCGAGCCTCACGTTCGCGGTTTTCCGGCGGCCTGCGGTCCGGCGTACTCGGGCGCGTGCTCCAAGCGGACGACGGCGTCGTACCCGAGCAGTTTGAAGAGGCGATTCTGCGCCGACAGAAACACGAGGGGGGCGGCCGGATCGGTGTTGTACAGCTGGTGGACCGTGTTGTGGGGGATGTACACCATGTCCCCCGCGCCGAACTCCCAGCGGGTCGGCTCCTTTGCCACCCGGGCCATATAGCGCTCGCCGATCTCGGCCTCGACGTCCCACTGCAGGCTGTACCCCCGTCCCGAGAGGACGTACAGTGCCTCGTCGGCCATGTGCCAATGCTTCGCCGACCGGCTGCCCGCGGGGATCTCCTGCTGAAAGACGTCCGTGCTGAACGCCCGCACGTCGGTGCGTTGCGGGGAGGTGAGCACCCGCACCCGACCGTCGGGGGTGGTCTCCCACCGGGTGTCGGATGGTTTGACGACCTTCTTGCGCTCTCCCACCCCCGCCGTCCACAGGCGGGACCAGTCCTCCGGGGGGCCGTACCGGTCGCCATCGGCGACCGGGCCGCCGCGGCCCTGCTGAATGAGGCCGAGGTACATCCAGGTGGCCTTGGCCTTCATGATCAGGCAGAGCGCGCGTTTCTGGCTGTCGGCGTTGTAGTGCCGGTGCACGGAGTCGTTGTGGACGATCACGAGGTCGTCCTTCTCCCAGTCGTACCGCTTCCCGTCGTGGATCTCGTAACCGCGCCCCTCCAAGATGTAAAAGAGGGCTTCGTTCTGGTGCCCGTGCCCGCGGTTCGAGCCCCCCGGCGCCAACTCCACGAAGTGCATCTGCACCGTCTGCGTGAGGAACGGATCGTCGCCCGGGCCCAGGATCCACCAGGTGCGAGATTGATCGGAGTCCCCGGAGTGACCGACCCGGGCGTCATCCACCACGGTCCCCGCCCGGCGCACCCGGGGCGACGCCCGCTGGAGCCGTCGGAAATCCGAGAGGCCGTATTGTTCCGCGGTGATGCCTTTGAGGAAAACCCGCCCTTCGCGTTCGCTCACCCGCTTCACCTCCCGGCGCCGCCGCGGCCGCGGCGCCCCGCAAAGGGGTTCCCTCCCTTCGAGTCGCTCCCCTGCTCGTTCCGCCCGCCAAAGGAATGAAATTTGGGCGCCCCGAAGTGTGCCTTCGCGATGGCACACGCGCGCCGCTTGATCGTTGCCCTATCCGGATCGACCGGCCCCCACTACGGGGTCCGCCTGTTGGAAGTGCTTCGGGCGCACACCGACGTCGAAACCCACCTCATCCTGACGGCGGCCGCCCGGAAGACCATCGCCTACGAGATGGGGCGGGATCCCGCGACCGTGGCGGCGCTGGCGCACGTCGTTCACGACGAACGGAACATCGCCGGATCGATCGCCAGCGGGACCTTTGTCACCGATGGGATGGTCGTCGCGCCCTGCTCGATCAAGACCTTGTCCGCGATCGCGAACAGCTACAACGACACCTTGACGGTGCGGGCCGCCGATGTCTGCCTCAAGGAGCGCCGGCGGCTGGTCCTCGTGGTGCGGGAGACGCCCCTGCACGCGGGACATCTCCGGCTGATGGTCGAGGCCACGGAGGCGGGGGCGGTGATTCTGCCGCCGGTGCCGGGCTTCTATCATCTGCCGAAGACGGTGGGGGATCTCGTCGACCACACGATCGTCAAAATCCTCGATCAGTTCGGCATCCACCTTGATCTGATCCGGCGCTGGACCGGGCTCGACCCCGAGGGGGCGGTGGTGAGCCTCGACCGGCCCCGCCGCAAGGGGTCCGCGAAGCCCGGCCGATGAGCCGACGCCCCGCCCGGAGGACGCGGCGTCCCGTTCGGCCGCGCTCCTCCGCCGCCCCGCGCGGGCCGGTCGAGCGGCGGAAGGCCGAGCACCTGCGGTTGGCGACGTCGGGAAACGTCACCAGCCCCCGGGGCCCCGGATGGGCCGACGTTCACCTGGTGCACCAAGCCCTTCCCGCCGCCGACCTCGACGCGATCGATCTGACGACCGAGTTCCTCGGGCATCGGCTGCGGGCGCCGCTCGCGATCGCGTCGATGACCGGGGGCCACCGCGGGGGCGGTGACATCAACGCCCGATTGGCGCGCGCCGCGGAGCGGTTCGGCGTGGCGATGGGATTGGGAAGCCAGCGCGCCGCCCTGCATAACCCCGCACTCGCCCGTACGTACGCCGTGGCGCGGGAGGCGGCCCCGCACGCGTTGCTCATCGCCAACGTTGGTGCCGCGCAACTGGTGACGCAGGAGGGCGGCCCGCCGCTGACCCACCGGCACTTGGCGGACGCGGTCGCCATGATCGGCGCGGACGCGCTGGCCATTCATCTCAACTTTCTCGAAGAGACGATCCAACCGGAAGGGGACCGGCGAGTCGCGGGGCTGCGGGACGCGCTCGCCGACGCGGTGGGGTCGCTCGCGGTGCCCGCGATCGCCAAGGAAACCGGCGCCGGCATCTCCCCGCACACCGCGGTGGAGTTGCGCGCCCTCGGGTTCCGGGCGCTCGATGTGGGGGGGATGGGCGGAACCAGTTTCGCGGCGATCGAGACGGCGCGGGCCGAAGCGCGGCGCGATCGCCGGCGCACCCTGCTCGGCAGGGTGTACGCCGAGTGGGGCATTCCGACGGCGGTGTCGGTCGTCGCCGCCGCCCCGGCCGGGCTTCCGCTCATCGCCACCGGCGGGGTGCGGACGGGCTTGGACGCCGCGAAGGCGATCGCCCTCGGCGCGACGCTGGTGGGGGTCGGCAGCCCCCTCCTCTCCGCGGCACTGGAGGGGGATGCGGCGATCGAGCTCTGGATCACGCAGTTCCTGGAAGAGCTTCGTGTCGCCGTGTTCCTCAGCGGCGGGACGCGCGCCGCCGAGCTCCGCTCGGCCCCCAGGGTCGTGCTGGGAGAGACACGGCGGTGGATCGAGGACATCGGCTGCGGGGACGCCCTCGCCCCGGCACCGGGAGGGTAGGTGGTGGAGATGACCGATCTGTGCTATACGCCCGCGGTCGAGCTCCGGCGGTTGATCCGTGCCAAGCAGGTCTCGCCGGTAGAGGTGACCGAGGCCGTGCTCAGCCGGATCGACCGGCTCAACCCCGTGCTGAACGCGTTCATCACCGTGACCCCGGACCTCGCACGCCAGGAGGCCCGGGCGGCCGAGGCCCGAGTGCTCGAGGGGGAGGGGGTGCTCCCGCTCGATGGGATCCCGTACTCGATCAAAGATCTCGAGCCGACCGCGGGCATTCGGACCACGTTCGGGTCGAAGTTCTTCGAACACAACGTCCCGGCCGAAGACGGCGTGGTCGCTTCGCGCCTCAGGGCGTCCGGGGGCGTCCTCCTCGGAAAAACCAACACCCCGCACTTCGGGCACAAGGACATGAGCGACAATCTGATCGGCCCGCCGTGCCGGAACCCGTGGAAGCTGGACCGGACCTCCGGCGGCTCATCGGGTGGCGCGGGGGCGGCGGTCGCCGCGGGGCTGGGACCGCTTGCGCACGGATCGGACGGGGCCGGGTCGATCCGCATTCCGTCGGCACTGTGCGGCGTCTTTGGCCTGAAGCCCTCGTTCGGACGCGTGCCGTCCCACCCGAACACCGACTACTGGTCCGCCCGCTCGCACAACGGCCCGATGACGCGGACCGTCCGCGATGCGGCGCTGATGCTGAGTGTCATGGCCGGACCCGACCCCCGGGATCCGCTCACGATCGACGCGCCGCCGGACGATTATCTCCGAGCCTGCGAGGGGGACCTTAAGGGCCTGCGGGTCGCCTGGAGCGGAGACCTCGGGTACGCGACCTCCGAGGTGGCCCCCGAGGTGCGGGCCATCGCCGAGCGGGCGGCCCGGCGCTTTCCCGACCTCGGCTGCGACTTGGAGGCACCGACGATCCGGTGGCCCGATCCGAGAGAGTTCCACAAGGTGATCTGGCAGGTCAGTATCGGATCGCGCATGATCGACCGGGCGATCGAGCGCCCCGCCTGGATCGAGCCGACGCTCATGCAGATGGTCCTCGCCGCCGGGAGGCTCAGCGCGATCGAGTACGCCAAGGCGCTGCTCGCCCGCACCGTCTTCTACCAGGCGGTGCGCGAGTTCTTCGATACCTATGACCTGCTGCTGACCCCCCAGATGCCGGTTGCGGCGTGGTCCGTGGACGCCGGCGCCAACGAGGGGCCCCCGGATGTTCAGGGGCGCCCGTTGCTCTTCCTCGACCGGGTGCCCTTCATGTATCCATTTAACTTCACCGGCTATCCGGCCGCCAGCGTGCCGTGTGGGTTCACCGCCGAGGGGCTGCCGGTCGGCCTGCAGATCGTGGGTCGCTGGCACGCCGACGCAATGGTGCTGCGCGCGGCGGCGGGGTTTGAGGCGATCCAGCCGTGGGCCGAGCATCGCCCCCCGCTCGGGTAGCCGGGTCGAGAATTCCGGGAGCCCGATCGTCGTTATCCGAGAGAGCCTGGGGGTCGACGCGCCGGGCGGATGACGTCCCTACCCGTGAGGACCCGCGTGCCTGAAATCAACGCCGAGATCGTCGATCCGACCATACCCGGCCGGCTGGTGCTGCGGTCCGTCGCGCCGCCTTCCCCCGCTCCCGTCTGAGGCGGTCGTCCGAGTGGCGGCCGTGTCGCTCAACCGCGGAGAGGTCCGCGGGGCGATGTCGGCCCAGGCGGGCAGCCGCCCGGGGTGGGATCTGGCCGGCACGGTCGAACGGGCGGCGGCGGACGGTTCGGGCCCGCGGCAGGGCGCGCGCGTCGTGGGAATGCCGCGTCGTCGGCATCGGAGTTCGCCCCGTACCATCTTGTGGTCGAGTCGGTCGGAGGCCGCACCCTGGGCAACGTCATGGCGATGCGCGCCTCGGGGGGCACCTGTGTCGTGTTCGGCGCTTCCTCCGGCCCCGAGGCGACGTTTCACGTCGGCCGCTTTTTCGGCACCGGCGCCGTGACGTTGTACGGGCTGGTCCTCTTCAACGAACTGCGGCGCGAGCCGGCGTCGATCGGGTTGGCGAGGCTGCTGCGGCTGGTATCCGGCGGCCGCCTGCGGCCGCACATCGATGTGGAGGCGCCGTGGACGGAGATCGCGGAGATCGCCGGGCGGCTGGTGGACCGTCGCTATCCAGGGAAGGCGGTGCTGCATGTCGGGAGTTGATCGGCTGCTTCGGGGCCGCCTCCACTACGGCTGGATCGTGGCCGGGGTCACCTTCCTCACGCTGCTGACGGCCGCGGGGATCCGCTCGACGCCGGGCGTGCTGATCATCCCGCTGGAGAAAGAGTTCGGATGGACGCGCACCACGGTCTCGCTGGCGGTCTCGATCAACCTCCTGCTGTACGGGCTGTTCGGTCCGTTTGCGGCCGCGCTCATGGACCGGCTCGGCGTGCGCCGTGTGATGCTGGCGTCGCTGGCGCTGGTCGCCACAGGGGTCGGCCTCACCACTTTCATGCACACCCCCTTGCAGCTCATCCTGCTCTGGGGCGTGGTGGTGGGGCTCGGCACCGGTACCATGGCGCTGGTGCTCGGCGCCTATATCGCGACCCGCTGGTTTGCGGAGCGGCGAGGGATCGTGATGGGCGTGCTCACCGCCAGCGTCGCCACCGGCCAACTCCTGTTCCTCCCCTCGCTCGCCTCGATCGTCGTCGTGCACGGATGGCGCTGGGCGGTGCTGGGCGTTTCCGGTGCGGCGCTCGTGATGATCCCGCTGGTCTTTGTGCTCATGCGCGACGACCCGGCGGATGTCGGTCTGCAGCCGTACGGCGCGGGCGCCGACCACGTTGCGGCGCCGGCGCGCTCGAGCGTCAACCCGGCGACCGCGGCACTGGCGGGGCTGTCCCGCGGCGCGCGCTCCCGAGACTTCTGGCTGCTCAGCGGGAGTTTCTTCATCTGCGGCGCCAGCACCAACGGCCTGATCGGCACCCACCTCATCCCGGCGTCGATGGAGCACGGGATTCCGGAGGTGACCGCCGCCACGCTTCTGGCGACGATGGGGGTGTTTGATCTGATCGGGACCCTCGCCTCCGGTTGGCTGTCGGACCGCGTGGACAACCGGTACCTCCTCTGCTGGTACTACGGGCTGCGGGGGCTCTCGCTGCTCTTCCTCCCATATGCGCTCGGGACGCAGTTTCTGGGCCTTGCGGCGTTCGCCGTCTTCTACGGTCTCGACTGGGTCGCCACCGTGCCGCCGACCGTCCGGCTGACCGCCGACATCTTCGGGAAGCGGAACGTGGGCGTGGTTTTTGGGTGGATCAGCGCCGGCCACCAACTCGGAGCCGCCACCGCCGCCTTCGGCGCGGGCGCCGCGCGCGTTTGGCTGGGGAGCTATCAGGTGGCGTTCATGACATCGGGGCTGCTGTGCCTGATCGCCTCCGGCCTGGTGATCCGCATCGGGGCGTCGAGGGGCGGGGTGAGCCAGGTGAGTCCCGCGGAGGTCGGGGCGTCGATCTAGCCTGTCCCGCCGGACGCCGCCGTCTCCTCGCCGCCGCCGGGGCGGCGCTCGTCTGGATCGCCGTGCGCGCACCCGCGGCGATGGCGCACGCGACCCTCGTCGGGTCCGATCCGCCCGACCTCTGCTCGCCGGTGGCGGTGCCCCGATCGTTGCCGGGCGACCCCCGATGCGCGACCGGGGTGGTCCTGCCCGGAGTCCCCTCCGCCGTGCGCCTCACCTTCAACGAACCGGTGGAACTCGTGGGACGGGGTGTCCGGGTCCTCGCGCCGACCGGCCGGCGCGTCGACCGGGGGCCGGCGCGCGCCTCCGGGTCGGTCGTCACCATGCCCCTCGATCCCGCGGGGGCGGGGACGTATGTGGTCGTGTGGCGGGTGATCGCCCGGGACACGCACCCTTCGCAGGGCATCTTCGCCTTCAGCGTTGGCCGCCCCAGCGTCCCCGCAGGCGGCGCGGTGACGGCGGCATCCCAAGGGGCGGGGTCGATCTCCGGGCTCATCCTGCAAGTGGCGGCCCGCGCGCTCCACCTCATCGGGTACGCGCTGAGTTTCGGCGTGCTGGCGTTCCGCCAGACCGTCCTGCGGTCGCTGGGGCTCGCCGCCGGGGCGGACGTGAACCGGCGGATCTGGCGGCTCGTCGGGATCGGCGTGCTCGCCCTGCTCATCGCGGAGCCGCTCGCGCTCGTGGCGCAGACCTCGAGCCTGGGGGCGGGGACTCGCGGGCCGCTTGACCCGGAGGCGATTGGCGACGTCCTGGACTCGAGCTTCGGCCGAGTGCTGGCCCAGCGCCTAGGCGCCGCCCTGCTCCTCTGGGTGCTCGTCGGCGCGACCGGGACCGGGCCCGATCGCGCGGTGGGCGCCGCCCTGTTGCTCGGGGTGGCGGTGGCGTGCATTGACGGGCAGGCGGCCCACGCCGCCGGCGCGCGGCCGGAGTGGCTCGGCCTCGGGCTCAACACCCTGCACGTGGCGGCGATGGGCGCATGGGTCGGGGGGGTGGTCGGGCTGCTCGGGGTGTGGCGAATCGGATCGCTCGCGGCCCGGCGCCGGCAGATCGCGGTCCGGACGGGGCGCGTGGCGATCGCGTCCCTCGCCGTGCTGGCCGGCACCGGAACGGGGATGGCGGCCCAGCACCTCGCCGGCATCTCCAGTCTGTTCAACACGACGTACGGGAGGGCGCTCGCCGCGAAACTCGGAGTGCTGCTCGTGGCGGCCGCGCTGGCGTGGGCTGCCACGCACGCGCCGGAGGATCGGCGGCGCGCGTGGTGGGTGCGCGAGGCGGCGGCGCTGCTGGCTGTCCTGGCCCTTGCCGGGCTGCTCGCTTCGCTGCCGCCGCCGGTCTAGCGGGGTGGCGTGCAGGGTCCGCGGAATGCCGCGTGGGGTGCGTGTACTTCGAACGGCCGAGCCCGCCGGTCTGCTGGATGCTCTTCGAGACGTGGCCCGGGTGCGTGCGTTACCGGTGCGATCGCGTCGGGCCGCCCCGGATGTTTGTCGACCCCGCGGGCGGGGAAAAATAAGAGTGCGGTACCGCGCAATTTCTTCGAGTCAATCGGAGTGTTTCCGTTAGGAGGTGATGTAGATGCCGTTTTGGCTGACGTGGTTCTTCACCGGATTGTTCGTCGCGGGTGGGGCGGCGGCCGGCGCGCACTCCGCCGCAATGAACACGGCGGACACGAACCAAACGCCGTACTACACACAGAACTTCCAACAGGGAAGTCAAGCCAAATAGTCGGGACAGGGCAGGAGGGTGAAGCGGGGCCGGGTGAGGTTGACCCGGCCCCGCGTTATCTGTCCGGTTCACTCCCGCATTTCTCGGCGAGGCTTCCCGACGCGCAGCGGTGCCCGCGCTTTCGAGAAGAGCTGCGGGCGGTCACGCCCCCGGGGCGGGACGTTTCCGATACGCGGCCCGAAAGCGCCGGACCGCCGACGCCCCCGATGTGTCGATGTAATCGTCGAAACCCGTTTCGGTGAGCTCGTGCCGTCCGAACAGATCGACCTCGGCCCGGGTCAGCGGCCAGGGGAAGCCGCCGGGATCGTCCTCGGTGTTCCGGGCCCGGCAGATCACGAGCAGCGTTCCTCCAGGGGCGACGAACCCGGCGACGCGCTCGACCGCCTGCGGCCGGACGCCCGGGGGGAGCGCCTGCAGCGTGTACGCCTCCAGCACGAAGTCAAACACCGCCTGCCAGTCGGGCGGAGGCGCGAGGAGGTCGGCGTTGACGTACCGTACCGGCGACCCCGGGAACCGCGTCCGGCACCACGCGATCGCCGCCGCCGAGACATCGAACGCCACCACCTCGAAGCCGGCCCCGGCCAGCGCCTCCGCGTCATCGCCCAATCCACAGCCGACGACCAGCGCCCGCTGCCCCGTTCCCTCGAGCGCAGCGCGCGACATCCACTCCACCAGGTTCGGGTTCGGCCGCATGTCGGCCCACGGGATGCGGTCCGGCCGTCCCGCCGCCCCGGCGTACAGGAGGTCGAACCATCCCGTCGCGTCGCCGCGCGCCCACGCCTCGTCCGCGAGGCGCCGCGCCCGCTGACGGATCGTTTCCCCCACCGGCCGGACCCCCGCTAGGCCTCCCGCCGACCGAGCTCGCCCCGGGCGTGGGCATCGGCCAGCGTTTGGAAGACCTGAGCGCTCGTGTGGATCCCGTCGTTGAAGCGTTCCAGACTGATGTTCTCGTTGGGGCTGTGGTTGTTCTCGTCGGCGTTGGCGTAGGGCACGCCGATGTGATCGACGCCGAGGACATCGGGCCAGACGGCGTTCGGCAGGCTCCCTCCGCCGGAGAGGACGATGTAGGGGGCGACCCCGCGGACGGCTTTGATCGCCCGGGCGATCACGCCGACCGCCGGATGGTCGGGGGCCGTGCGGCTGGCCTCCATCGTGCCGAACCCCCGGGCCTGCACCTGCACCCGCGGATCGATCCTGCCGACGTGGGCCTTGACCTTCTCGAAGATCTCCTGCGTCTTTTGATCGACGACGAGGCGAATGTCGATCCGGCACTCCGCCCGAGACGGGATGATGGTCTTGGAGCCCGGCCCGACGTACCCGCTGATGAACCCGTTGATGTTGAAGTACGGCTGCAGCATGATCCGCTTCCAGTAGGTGGGACCGTCGATCTCGAGCGTGGGAAGGCCCATCGTCGCTGCGAATGCCTTGGCGTCGAAATCCATGGTCGCCAGGAGGCGCTCCTCCACCGGCCCGATGGGCCGCACGTGGTCGTAGAACCCGTCGATCAGCACGCGCCCCGTCCGATCCACCATGGTCGACAACAGGTGGATCAGCATCCAGACCGGGTTGGGGGCCACGCCGCCTTTGTTCCCGGAGTGATTGTCCCGATCCGCTCCCTGGGCGACGAGGGTGATGCCCAGGATCCCCCGGTTTCCCAAGGAGACCGCGGGCGCACCAGACGGGTGCAGGCCGCCGTCGGAGACATAGACGAGGTCGGCCGCCAGCTTCGTGCGGTGTTCGCGCACGAAAGTGCCGAGGCTTCGCGACCCCGACTCCTCCTCGCCCTCGAAGACGAATTTGAGATTGATCGGCGGCATCCCCGCCGCCGCCGCCCACGCCTTGGCGGCCAGCACGTGGCAGAGCAGCTGTCCTTTGTTGTCCCCCGTCCCCCGACCGTAGAGTCGGCCGTCGCGCACGGTGGGCTCGAACGGCGGCGACTGCCACAACTCCAGCGGCTCCGGGGGCTGCACGTCATAGTGGCCGTAGAGCAGGAGGGTAGGCTGCTTGGGATCCACCAAGATCTCCCCGTACACGACCGGTTGCGTGGGGGTGTCGATGATCTCCGAGCGGATGCCGAGCCGGCGCGTCAGGTCCGCGAGGTACCGGGAGCACTCCTTGACGCCCGTGTCTTGGGCGCTGATGCTCGGCTGGCGGATGAGGCCTTTCAGGATCTCGAGGGATTCCTCCCGGTGCTCGTCGATGTAGCGGTGCACGCGCTCGATGGACATCCAAATCCTCCTCGGGGAACCGCTCCGTTAAGAGTGCGCCGAGGGCGGACGATTTCCTGTCGCGCGGCCCCGCCACCGCGAAGGCGCTGATCGCCCAGGACGGGCGGGGGCCCGGGGGAGCAAAGCGCCGGGTGAGCGGAGGTGCGCCTAAGCGGTCGGGAGCGAGGCGGCTTGAACCTTTTGGCTCTCGGTCTTGATGGTGCGCACGCCCTTCCGGGAATCGCTGTAGCTTCGGATCGACTGGACCCCGAAATACAGGGTCGCCAGCACGAGGACGAAGAGCGCCCAGACGAGCGCGAACATTCGGTTGCCCAACTGCGCGGTCAGGAGCGAGATGAGAAACGCCATCGAGGCGCCGAACGTGATCCCAAAGAAGACCAGGTGGAACGCGTACCCGGTGGACGCGTGTCCGATCTGATCCAACTCCCGCTCGCTGACGCTGAACATCTCGATGACCCGGGGGATGGGGACGATCGTGACGTGTTCGGTCGCAGAGCCGGGCTCCAATCCCAGCGGGGAATCGATCCGGACATCCATGGTCATCGGCGTTCTCCTCGCAGGCGATAGATTGCGGTCCCGGGAGACTCCGGAAGCGTCATTTGCTCTATGCCCCCCTGCCCGTGGGGCTAGACCCCCGGCTTTGGGGGCGAGCGGGCTCGGTGCGGCGATCGATCGTTCGTCACCGGTGCGCCGCGGGACAGACGGCGGCGACCGCGATGCGCCAGGGCTTTCCTGGTCTGTCCTCAGGGTGGGGCAGGGAAGATGCAGGGGCGCGGGGCGACACGTGAGGCGCTGGTGCCTCCACGGGCCAGACCGCCCGCCGGGAGTCGGGCGCGATCCCCCGCGTGCCGAGCCCGGGTCGCGGCGGAGCTCAGACGGTCCTCAGCCTCCCCGTACTGCCCGCCACAGCTTTTCCGCGGTGAACGGCAAATCAAGGGTCTCGACGCCGAGCGGCGCGAGCGCGTCCATCACCGCGTTGGCGAGCGCGGGCGGCGCCCCGACCGTGCCGGCCTCACCCACCCCCTTGGCTCCAAGCGGGTTGTAGGGCGAGAGCGTCTCCGTGAACTCGGCGGTCACGTCGGGCGCGTGGATGGCGTGGAGGAGCGCGTAGTCGGAGAACGTGCCGGTGAGCAGCTGCCCCCCTTCGTCGTAGACGATCTCTTCGGCGAGCGCCTGGCCGAGCCCCTGGACGATCGCTCCGATCACCTGGCCTTCCGCGAGGAGGGGGTTGATGATCCGGCCCGCATCGTCCACCGCCGCAAATTTGAGAATTCGGACACCACCGGTCTCCCGATCGATCTCGATGACGGCGGCGTACGCGCCGAAGGGATAGACCATGTCCGGGAGCGAGAACGTCCCCGACGCCTCGAGCCCCGGTTCGAGGCCGGCCGGCAGCCGCGCCGGCTGGTGCGCGGCGGCGGCGACCTCCCGAAAGGTCAGCGCACGGGACGGAGCCCCCTGGACGAAGATCCGGTCCCCGTCCCACCGAAGATCCGCTTCCGCCGCCTCGAGGATGTGCGCGGCGATCTTCCGCATCTTGGCCTTGATCTTCTCAAGTTCCCCGAAGAGGGCGGATCCTCCGCATGCCACGGAGCGGCTGCCGAACGTGCCGACGCCCTTGGGCATCAGCGCGGTGTCTCCCTGCTGAAGGGTGATGGCCTCCATCGGCACCTGAAGCATCTCGGCGGCGATCTGCCCGAACGTCGTCTCGTGTCCCTGCCCGTGCGCGGTCGATCCGGTGCGGAGGGTCACCCGCCCGTCGGGTGCCACCGACACGGCCGCGCTCTCCCAGAGCTGGCCGCCCGCCGGCTCGATGTAGACGGCGACCCCGATGCCGACGAGCCGGCCGTCCGCCACCGCCTGCCGCTGCGCCTTCCGCTGCCGCTCGTACTCGACCAGCGCGCACGCCTTCTCCAGCGCCGGCGCGTAATTCCCGGAGTCGTACACGGATCCCAGCGCCGAGCGGTAGGGGAAACGGTCGCGGCCGATGAGATTCCGGTGGCGCACCGCGACGGGGTCGAGGCCCAATTCCTGCGCGACGCGGTCCACCATCCGCTCGATCATGTACGCCGCCTCGGGGCGGCCGGCGCCCCGGTAAGGAGCGGTGGGGACCTTGTTCGTGGCGACCCCGACGACCTCCACGCGGGCCGCCGGGATGTCGTACGCGCCGGTGAGGAGCTCGGCCGTTCTCGACGGCGGGGTGGAGGTCGATGGGTAGAGATAGGCTCCGATGTCGGAGGTGAGCTTCGCCCGCAACCCCGTGATCCGTCCGTCCGCCTCCACGGCCACCTCGACCTCCGCATCGAGCCCGCGCGCCTGCGGCGAAGAGGCGAAGTTTTCGTGGCGCGCCTCGATCCACTTGACCGGCTTCCGTGTGTCGATCGCGAGCAGGGCGGCGACGACGACCTCGGGCGCGAGATTGCCCTTGCTCCCGAAGGCCCCACCCACGTCCGGCACGACGACCCGGATGCGGTCCTCGGGGCGGCCGAGCACGCGGCTCATCTGGGCGCGCGGCCGGTACGGTTCCTGCGCGGACACCCACAGCGTGAGGAGATCGGCGCCGTGATCGTAGACGACGACCGCCCCGCGCGGCTCCATGGGGGCGGCGGCGATCCGCGGGATATGGAATCTCTCGCGGACCACGCGCGCCGCCGCCCGAAACGCCGCGTCGACATCCCCGCTGCCGCGGGTCATGCGGATCAGGACGTTGTCCGGCACCGTTTCGTGAAGGACCACCGCGCCGCTGAGGCCCGCCGCCACATCGGCGACGACGGGGAGGGGATCGTAGTCGATCTCCACCAGCCGCGCCGCGTCGATCGCCGCGGCGCGGCTCTCCGCGAGGATCCCTGCCACCGCCTCCCCGGCATACCGGACCGTCCCCGCGGCCAGGACGGGATGGGGGATCTGTGCGATCTCGGCATCCTTGAGCGGGTTCACCGGCATGGGATGGATCCGGCCGACGAGATCCTGCGCGGTCATCACCGCCATGACCCCGGGCGCGCGGCGCGCGGCGTCCGCCTCCACGGCCCGCAGGCGGGCGTGCCCGTGCGTGCTGCGCACGATGACCAGGTGCGCCATGCCGGGCAGCGTCATGTCGCCGACGTACGTCGCCCGGCCCCGGAGGAACCGGAGGTCCTCCCGACGCTTCAGAGGGCGGCCGATCCATTGCGTCGCCGGGCTGCTCATCGACGCCGCGCCTTACCGGTTGTCGATCCCGACCGCCTGCTCCACCGTGGAGAGACCGTCGCGGGCGAGGAGGGCTCGGAGCCCGGCACTGATCCGGCGTGGGGTGGCGGGGCCCCCGTAGACGAACCCGGTGTACAACTCCACAAGCGTCGCCCCCGCCTTGATCTTCTCATAGGCATCCTCCGGGGTGAAAATTCCGCCCACCCCGATGATCGGCAGGCGGCCGCGCGACAGCCGCCACAGCGTGCGGATCGTCTGCGTGGCGAGCCCGCGCAGCGGCCTCCCGCTCACGCCCCCCGCCTCGTCCTTCGACGCGCCGCGGAGCGCGTCCCGCCGAATCGTCGTGTTCGTGGCCACCAACCCGTGCGCCCGGCCGTCCATCGCCGCGACCACCTCTTCCAGTTCGGCCTCGGTGAGATCCGGGGAGACTTTGACGAAGAGGGGTTTCTCCCCGAGCGCGCGGTTGCGCTCCGCCAGGCGGTCGAGGAGCGGGACGATCGCCTCGCGCATCTGGAGGTTGCGCAGACCCGGGGTGTTGGGAGAGGAGAGGTTCGCCACCAGGAAATCCGCGTATGGATGCAGGCGCTCCATCGACAATGCGTAGTCCTCGGGTGCGGATTCGTTGGCGACGATCTTCGATCTTCCGATGTTCGCGGCGAGGGGGATCGGATAGCGCCTCCGGCGCAGGGCGGCGAGCCGGCGCGCCACGACTTCCACCCCCGGGGAGTTGAATCCCAGCCGGTTGATCAGCGCGGTGTCGTCCGGCAGGCGGAACACGCGCGGGCGCGCGTTGCCGGGTTGCGGGTGCGCCGTCACCGTGCCGATCTCGGCGAACCCGAACCCGAGGGCCGGCCACGCCCAGAGCGCCCGCGCCGCCTTGTCGAACCCGCCGGCGAGCCCGACGGGGTTCGGGAACCGGATCCCGCCCACGGTGATCGCCAGCTCGGGCCCGCCCGCGGGGCCGCGCAGGCGCGACCACCACGGGCCCGCGGCGGCGAGCAGCGAGAGGATCATCTCGTGGCTCGACTCGGGATCGACCCCAAAGAGGAGAGGCCGGATCACCGTGCGGTATATCATAGGACGGCTCCCTGTCGGCGGGCTGCGGATCCCCGCATGCACCGCGACCCATTATACTCGACGGCGCGCAGGGCGATCGGGGCGAGGGGAGGGCGGCGCAGAGGCGGACGTCCCCCGTCGGCGGGGAAGCCCGCGGGGGGTGATGGGATGACCGTCGATCTGATCGTGAAGAACGGCACGATCGTCACCCCGCTGTCGGCCCAGCGGGGGCACGTCCTCGTCACGGACGGCAAAGTGCTCGGCGTGACGATGGGGAACGTTCTTCCCGAGGCACGCCAGGTCATCGACGCCACCGGCCTCCACGTGCTCCCCGGCCTGATCGACCCCCACGTCCACTTCCGGGTGCCGGGGCTCGACTACAAGGAGGACTTCGACACCGGCTCGCAGGCGGCCGCGGCCGGCGGGATCACGACGGTCATCGACATGCCGAACGTGATCCCCCCGACCGCGACCGTGGAAGGCTTTCAGGCCAAGGTGGCCTGCGTGCGCGGCCGGGCCTACGTGGATTACGGGATCTACGCCGTGATCCTCGAGGGCCACGCAGACCAGATCCTCCCGCTGGCCGATGCGGGGGTGGTCGGGTACAAGATCTTCCTCGGAGAAACGGTGGGAAACATTCCCGCCCCTCAGGACGGCGAGATCATTGACGCCTGGCGCATCATGGCCCAGACTGGGCTGCGCTGCGGGGTCCACGCCGAGGACAACGGCATCATCCTCTACCTCAGGAAGAAGCTCCAAGCCCAGGGTCGCCGCGATCCGCTCGCCCACCTGGAGTCCCGGCCCCCGGTCGCCGAAGCCGAGGCGATCTCCCGGGCCATCCTGTTCGCCCGGGAGGTGGGGAGCAAGCTGATGATCCACCACATGAGCTGCGCCGAGGGGGTCGACCTCGTCCGGCGCGGCAAGAACAGCGGCGTGGACGTGGTGGGGGAGACCTGCCCCCACTACCTGTTGATGGAAGGCGAGGACATGGTGCGGATGGGCCTGGGGGCGCTGCTGAAGATGAACCCACCGGTCCGCTCCCGCCCCCACGGCGAGGCGCTGTGGCGGGGCGTGTTGGACGGAACGATCGAGGTGATCGGGACCGACCACTCCCCCCACACCCCCGAGGAAAAGATGGCCGACGCGCCGATGGGGGACATCTGGAAAGCCGCGGCGGGCTTGGCCGGAGTGGAGACGAGTGTCCCCTTGATGCTCACTCAGGTCAACGCCGGCCGGATCAGCCTCAGCCAGTACGTCCGGGCGCAGGCCGAGGGCCCCGCCCGGGCCTGGGGGCTCTGGCCGCGCAAGGGCCACCTCGGCCGCGGCGCGGACGGGGACCTGACGATCGTCGACCTGGCGCGGGAAGGGACGATCGACAAGGACACGCTGCACAGCAAGAGCAAGGTGACCCCGTTCCACGGCTTCCGCGTCAAGGGGATGCCGGTCTATACGATCGTCCGCGGCACCGTCGTCATGAAGCACGGGGAGATTTGCGGGAACCCCATCGGGCAACTGCTGCGCCCCGCGGGGTAGCGGTGCGGCCCCGGGATCGCCGGAGCGGCCCCGATCACGTATACTGGAATTGGAGCGGTAGCGCGTGGGTGGGCCCCGAGGCCCCGACGCGGAGGGAGCGAAGCCGGATGCAGCGTCGCGTTCGGGCCGTCGTGATGAGGGGCGGCACGAGCCGGCCGGTGTTCTTTCACCAGGCCGACCTGCCCGAGGATCCCGAGACCCGTGACCGGGTCATCCTCTCGATCTTCGGCGTCGGCGACCCCTACGGCCGACTAGATCGAGGGGCTGAGCGGGGCGACCTCCGTCACCAACAAGACCGCGATCATCGGTCGGGCCTCGGTTCCCGACGCCGATGTGGACTGCACCTTCGGCCAGGTCAGCATCACGCCCCCGTTCATCGATTACGGCAGCAACCGCGGGACACCTCCGCCGCCGTCGGCCCGTTCGCGATCGAGGAAGGGGCGTTGATTCCGCCCTCGGTCTGGCCGCAGACCGTCCTCCGTGCGGCCGCCGCCCCCCGCGGCCGGTGACGCCCATGGCCGAGCCGGGGATCCGTCAGATCCAGGTGGGAGCGGGGCGGGAGAGCGGCCCCGGCATCCGAGTGTGGACCGTTTCCGGCGAACGGGTGACGGTCAACTACGTGGAGCTGCAGCCGGGGGCGGTGACGAAGGTCGATCACCACTCGAACGAACAGATCAACTACGTCTTGGAGGGCCGGATCGAAGTCCGGCTCGGGCCCGACGGCGGGATCTGCCAGTCGCTGGAGCGGGGCGCCACCGTCATCGTCCCGCCACACGTCGAGCATCAGTTCCGGGCTCTCGGCGGCGCGGCGGCCATGCTGGGGATCATCAGCCCGGCCAGGATCCCCCAGTCCGCCTGATCACCGCGCGGCCGCGGTCGTCGCCTTGGAAGGAGGCGGTGATGGAGGATGATGCGGCGGTGCGCGCGCTGCTGGATGAGCTGGCCGAGGCGGGGCGCGAGAACGATGCGCGGGAGACCGAGCGGGCCCGGCGGTTTCTCAACGTCGCCCCGGAGACCGGCCAACTGCTCGCGATCCTGATCCGGGCCACCGGCGCGCAACGCATCCTCGAGATCGGCACGTCCAACGGGTACTCTACGATCTGGTTGGGGTGGGCGGCGCGCGAGACCGGGGGCCACGTGACCACGATTGAACGCGCCGCGGACAAGGTGGCGATGGCAAAGGCGAATCTCGCGCGTGCCGGCCTCTCCGAGCGGGTGACGATTCAGCACGGGCCGGCGCTCGACGTGCTGATGACACTGCCCGGCCCATTCGACCTCGTGTTTCTCGATGCCGATCGGCCGAACTACCTCGCCTACCTCGACCTGCTGGTTCCCCGAGTGCGGCGCGGGGGATTGCTCGTCACGGACAACGTGCGCTCGCACGCGCACGAGCTGGGAGACTTCCTCCGCCGGCTGCGGGCTGATCCCGGACTCGAGACCGTCACCGTGGAAACGGGGAACGGGCAGGAAGTGACGTACAAGCGCTGACGGCCGACGGCCCTGCCGCTACCCTCCGGCCACCAGCAGGTCGAGCGGCAGCCGGCCGGCCAGCCGTTCGTGGCCGGTGTCGGTGATGATGAAGGTGTGCCCGAAGAAGAGCCCGAGCAGGCCGTCGGCGGTGATGGGGTTGGGCTCCAGCATCAGCGTTATCCCCGGCTTGATGACTCGGTCCTCCGGGTCGGCGTGGACGGCTTCGACCGAGACATCGGGGGCGTGGCTGACCAGGTCCAGGCTGTGGAGGATGGTCGGCCGCGACTGGTATCCCTTTTGCCGGAAGAACGCGGCCTTCTCCCGCACCGCCTCGAATGGAGCGCCGGGCCGCAGTTCCGCGGCGAGGAGGGTAAACCCCGGGAGCACCACCTCGTCGAACATGCGCCGCACCCGATCCGTCGGCGTCCCCACGCAGATCGGCACCCCCACCTGGGCCGTGTAGCCCTCGTAGCCTGCCGCCAACTCGCTGAGGATCAGATCTCCCCGCTGCAGGCGCCGCGCCGAGGGGCGCGGGTTGCCGAAGACCATGCGGGGACGGTCCATGGGCGTGGAGCCGATGATCAGAAAATCGATCTCCCCTCCGCCCCCGAGGATCGCGTGGGCCGCCGCCGCCTTCACCTCATACTCCGGCACCCCGGGGCGGGCGGCCTCGACCATCGCCAGGGTCGCCGCCGCGCAGAGGTCGCCGGCCCGGCGGACCCGCTCGAGTTCGGCCGGGCTCTTCGTGACGAGGAACTCGTGGAAGAAGTCACCGACCGGCTCCACCCGCGCTTCCGGCAGAGCCTCGGTCAGCGTGCGGTGCTGGTTCACCGGCATGTAATCCCCGTACCGCGGGTCGATGACCGTGAGGCCGATCCGTCCCGCTTCCATGTGCAGCTCCCGGATCCGCTCCACCAGCAGCTCGGCAAACTGGCCGCGGCCGGCCGGGCGCACATCGCGGACGGCGACCGCGCGCCGGGTCGCCTCGATGTGGGTGCCCCCCGCTTGCGGTGCCCCGCGTCGTATTCGTCCAGATTCTCGACCCAGCAGAACACGGCGAAATGGTAGGCGAGAGCCGCTCGATAGTGCGCCTCCCCGGCGGTCATCGGCCGGTCCTCTCGCGCGGCCTCCGCGGCCAGCCCCTCGTGCCGGTTCCCCAGGGCCATCCACGCGCCGTACCACTCGGGCCACGCCTGCAGGGGGTCGACCGTTCCCCGGTAGTCATGGAACACCGCCGTGTCGGTCTGCCCGGAGACCAGCGCGGCGACGCGTCCCGCGGTGGTGGTGGGGACCACCGTCACGTCCTCCACCTTGAGCCCCGCCGCGGCCAGGGCGGCCCGGTTCATGCGGTCGATGAACCCCCCGGGGGGGCTGCTGAGGCCCACTTTCTTGCCCTTGAGATCCTTGATCGTCTTGATCGAGTCGCGGGCGATCATCATCACCGGCAGCTTCGCCGCGGTGTCGTAAAAGCCCACCAAGGGCACGCCGTTGCCGTAGGCTTCCTCGCAGTTGATGTAGCCGATGTTCACGCCGCCGGCGATCGCGGCGGTGAGCCCCCGGGTGGACCCTTCGAAGTCCTTGACGTCGAGGTCGATCCCGAACTTGTCCATGTACCCCAGTTGCTTGGCGAGCTCCACCGGGGTGTGGACGACGTTGGGCGGCGCGACCGGCATGGAGAAGATGATCTTGCGCTTCTGGGGCTGCGAGGACGCCGGCACGAGGACCCCGGAGAGGAGCGCGGCCCCCAGGAGCACCGACAATAGGATGGCGACGCCGGACGCATCGTGTTCTCCCTCCTCCGCTCAGTGGGTGATGCCATATCGAACGGGGACGTCGCGCCGGTACTCGCACCCGCCCCCGACACCGCCCGCGCACTCGACGTCTGGTTGAGGGATGGATCGAAACTCCTCCCGAGCGGGAGCGGCTCCCTGCCGCCGCTCCGCCCGGCGGGCACAAAATCGGGGACCGCCACCCTCGATCACCGCGCAGCCCTCGATCGAGCCGCGGGCCAGCGGGCAAACCCTCCGCCCCGGGGATTTGTCGCTCGAGCGCCCGGTCCCCTTTCGCCGCCCGCCCGCGAACCCCTGTGCCAGCGTGGCGGGGCGGTTTCTCCCCGGAGGCCCGCGCGAGGGTTCGGGAAAGTCGGTGTAGAACGGGGGCAACCGGGCGGCCCCGGCGCCGCCTCGGTTGCTTGAAAGACAGCAGATCGTTTGAGGAGGTCGATATGGTGTCGCTTCGGCGTCTTCACGCCCTCCGTTCCCTGGGCTTCATCTTTGCGGGGCTGATCGGGTTACTGCTGTTGACGCTGCCGGTGATCGCCGCCGATATGGCGCTTCCACTCCCGCACGTGGACATCCCGCCGATCGCGGGGAAGACCGGGTCCTTCGACATCATCGACATCGATCAGGCGGGCCATCTTCTGTATTTGGGCGATCGGACAACGAAGGGGGTGGACATCTTCGACATCTCGTCGCCCTCCGCCCGCTACCTGCAGACCGTGCCCACCGGTCCCGCCAACGGGGTGCAGGTGGCCAAGAACGTGAACAAGGTGTTTGCCGGGACCAACGACAGCAGCGTCGCCATCATCGATGTCAACCCCGCCTCTCCCACGCGCAACACCGTGATCGCCAAGCTGAGCACCGGCGGCAAGAAGCGGACCGACGAGATGGACTACGATCCCAGGGAGAAGAAGCTGTACGCGGCCAACAGCGACGACGGGATCGTCAGCGTCATCGATGCGGTGAAGGACACGATCATCAAGCAGTTCAAGGATCTGGGCCCCGGGTTGGAGCAACCCCGCTACAATCCGGGCGACGGGATGATGTACATGACCAGTTCCGAACAGAACGCCGTCTTTCAGTTCGATCCGGCGAAGGACGTGATGGTCAAGAAGTATGATGTCGGGGTCGCCTGCGACCCGAATGGCCTGGCGATCAATCCGGCCACGAACCAGGGGCTGCTGGGATGCTCGAACAAGAAGACCCCGATGGCCATTCTGTGGGACCTGAAAACCCACACCGCGGTGTCGACCTATACCCAAGTGGGCGCCGGCGACATGGCCTTCTACTATCCCAAGGAGAACCTGTACCTCTTCGCCGCCTCCAATTTCCCCGCGGGGCCCGCCCTCGCGGTGTTTGGCGGATCGCCCGTGCATTGGATCGGCAACATCCCGACGGCGGCGGGCAGCCACGCGCTGGGCTTCGACGAGACCAACCACGTCATCTATACGCTGGACCAGCGACCGAACAGCGCCGGGCTGATGGCCTTCTGGCTGCCCGAGCTCCCCAAGTAGCGCGCCGTCAGGGGCACGCCCTTGCCGGGCCGGCCGGTGTTTCTCGGCCGGCCCCGGACGTTTTAGCCGCCGAGCAGCCTCGCGGCGTTGCCGCCGAGGATCTTCGCTTCGTCCTCGGGCGGGAGGCGGAGCGCCCGCACCACCTCGGTCGGACGCTCCACGCCCATGTCAAACGGATAGTCCGAGCCGAGGAGCACGTGGTCGGCGCCTGCGTAGTCGACCAGCGTGCGCAGGACGTCCGGATCGTGGGTCACCGTGTCGAAGTAGAAGCGCTTGAGCGACGCCTCCGGCGATTCCTTGAGGGTGGCGCGCGCCTGCGGGTGAAATGTGTGCGCATGGCGGAGCCGCCCCCGCAGGCCCAGGATCGCGCCGCCGCCGTGAGCGAGCAGGATCCGCAGGCAGGGATGCGCCTCCAGTACCCCCGCCATGATCAGATGGGCGGCGGCGATCGTCGTCTCGAAGGGGTTGCCGACGGTGTTCGAGAGGTAGTACTCCTCGAACACCGCCAGGTCGAACCCTCTGGTGGTGGGGTGAATGAAGACCAGGGCGCCCAGCGCCTCCGCGGCCTCCCAGAACGGCCGGAACCGATCGTCCCCCAGGTACACCCCGCGCACACTGGCGCTGACCTCCACCCCGGGCAACCGGAGGGTTCTGACCGCGTGCTCGAGCTCCCGCACGGCCACGCCGGGGTCCTGGAGGGGTACCGTGCCGAGGGCGTCGACCCGGTGGGGGCGCGCCTCGACGAGTCTGGCCAGCGCTTCGTTCTGGATCCGGCCCGCCCGATGGGCGTCGGCGGTGGGGAGATGATACCCGAGGAGCGGGACCCAGGGGCAGAGCACGACCCGCTCGACGCCGGCGGCGGAGAGATGCTCGAGCACCGCGTCCACCCGCACGAACTCGTTCACCACGGACCGAACGACCCGGCCGCCGAGTTCGATGTCCTGTCGGCCATCCACCCGGGCCACCCGCGGCCGCCAGGGATCGGGGTGCGCGGCGTCCCAGGTGATCTCGGGGACGATGATGTGGACGTGCGCGTCGATGGCGCCGCTCATCGTGGCAGGTCACTGAGGCGCGCCAGGGCCTCGCACACCGCGGCGAAGTCCTTGTGCGCGAGCCCCAGTCCCCTGGCCGCCGTCAGGAACTCGTTGGCGACGGCGGTCGTGGGCAGCGGGACGTTGAGCGCCCGGCCCATCTCCAGCGCGAGCAGCATGTCTTTCTGCATCATATTCACGGTAAACAGCACCTCGTCGGGGTCGCGAAGGACGAACGGCCCGCGGTAGCGGATCATCGGCGAGGCGATGGCGCTGTTCAAAAGGACCTCCGCCGCGAGGGAACGGGGGATGCCGCCCTTCTCCGCCAGCAGGATCCCCTCGCTGAAGGCGAGCATCTGCACGGCCAGGTTCAAATTGGTCGCCACTTTCATCAGCGCCCCATGGCCGTTGACGCCGACGTAGGTGACCTTGGGGCCGATGTCCAGCAGGATCGGGGTGACCGCCTCGCAGGTCGCCTTGTCCCCGCCGACCATGAACGACAGCTTCCCCTCCCGCAGGGTGACCACGCTCCCCGAGACGGGCGCGTCGAGCATCCGCGCCCCTCGTTCGGCCACCCGGGTCGCCAGGTCCCGGCTCGCCGCCGGACTGACGGTGCTCATGTCGATGTAGACTCGGCCCTGCCCGAGCCCGGCCAGAATGCCGTCGGGTCCATCCGTCACCGCCGCGAGCGCTCGGGTATCTGAAACCATCGTGAAGATCACGTCCGCGGATTCGGCGACCGCCCGCGGCGTGTCCCGCCACTGCATCCCGGCATCGATCAAGGGCTGGGCCTTGAAGCGGGTCCGGTTGTAGCCGACCACCGTGCGACCCGCCTTCAGCAGCCGCGCGACCATGCCGGCGCCCATGGATCCCAACCCCACGAATCCCAATGTGCGCATGCGGGGCCCTCCGCTTTCCGCCGTCATCGCCCCGCGACCGCTCCCTGGGTGCCGGGGCCGCCGTGCACGATCGAACCGGCGAGCATCACCATCTCCGGGCGCCGCAGGACGGTGAGATCCGCCAGCGGGTCCCCGGCGACCGAGATGATATCCGCCGCGAGCCCCACCCGAAGCGTGCCGGTCTCGGCGGCGATCCCCATCGCGTCCGCCGCAGCCGAGGTGGCCGCGGCGATCGCCTCACCCGCCGCGGCCCCCGCTTCGCACAGGAGTTCCATCTCCGCGACCAGCCCGTCAAACGGCGTGAAACGCCATCCGGCATCCGTGCCGGCGATGAGGCGCACGCCGGCGGCCCGGAGGCGTCCGGCCTGATCCAGGTTGTTCTGCAGCATGCGCCGCCACCGCTCGAGCGTCGCCTGCTCCTCAGGCGTTCGGCGGTCCTTGGCCGACAACGCCTCGATGACGTAGTGCCCGACGCTGAGGGTCGTGGTCACCGGCGTCCCCGCCCGGGCGATGGCGTCCGCCACCTCAGGCTCGAACTTCTGGCGGCCCTCCGGGTCGATCAGGAAGTTGGCGTGCTCGATCTGGTCCGCACCCGCGTCCAACGTCTGCCGGGTGGCGGCGCCGCACAGCGAGTGCACCCCCACCCGCCGTCCGAGCCGGTGGGCCTCCTCGACGGCCGCCCGCAGTTCTTCGGCCGTGTACGACGGCCGCCACGACATCGTGCCGACCGTCCCGCCCCCCGTGGCCATGATCTTGATGTAGTCGACCCCCGACTTGACGAGCCCGCGGACCGCGGCGCGCATCCCCTCGATGCCGTCCGCTTCGCCTCCAAAGTACCAGCAGTGCCCGCCGGTGATCGTGATCGGGCGGCCGCAGAGATGCAGGCGGGGACCGACGACCCCTCCGAGGTGCTGGGCGCGCCTCAGGTCGAGGGTGGTCTCCCGCATCCCGCCGCAGTCGCGGAGGGTGGTGATGCCGGCGGCGAGCGCGCGCCGGGCGTTCTCCGCCGCGGCGATCGCGAGCACCCCCTGGGGCTCCCGCACGGTGGTCTCAAACGGGGTGCCGTCCCCGGGGAGGACCAGGTGGACGTGCGCATCGATCAAGCCGGGGAGGAGCGTTTGGCCCCGAAGATCCAACACGTCGGCGTCGGGGGGCCAGCGGGATCCGGCGCCTCCCCCCGGGACGATCTCGCAGATCCGGCCGTCGCGGACGACGATCGTGGGATCCGCGACCGGCGGCGTTCCGGTGCCGTCGATCAGCCGGGATGCGCGCAGCACCGTCCATCCCGAACGTGCCGGTAACACCGACCCTCCTCCTTTGTCCCCTGCGGCGGGACCGGTGATCAACCCGCCAGGATCCCGGCTTCGATCATCTGCGCCACGCGCTCGATCCGCTCCTGAAACATCTTCTCTCCGAGCGCGGCGGTCGATCCGCGGGCGTCGCCGAGGATTCCGGTCGGACTCATCGTGTCCATCGGGGGCGGCACCTTGGAGCGCCAGCGGATCGACGCATCGCCGACGAACCCCTCGCACGCCTTGTCCATCTGCACGAGGTCGGGGCGATGGGCGAGCATCAGGGACGTTTCCCCCTGCGCGGCGTGGACGCCGAGGCGGGTCATGTCCAGGCCTTCCCGGGCGGCGAACTTCTTGGTGTTCTCGAGCCACTCGTCGAAGTCGGTGATCGTCGAGATCCGGATCCCGCGGTGCTCGTCGCGCAAGCGTGCCAGGACGTTCCGGATCGCGCGATAGTTTCCCCCATGGCTGCAGAGCAGCACAATCTCTCGGAAGCCGTGGCGGGCGAGGGACCGGCAGACGTCGGCGATGACCGCTTCCAAGGTGGTCTCTTCGATGCTCACCGTCCCCGCCATCGGCAGGTGTCCCGCCGAGTAGCCGAGGGTGACCACCGGGGCGACCAGCGCGTCCCCCAACCGGCGGGCGAGGCGGATGCCGGTCGCGTAGCCGAGGTAGGTGTCGGTGCCGATCGGCAGGTGGGGCCCGTGCTGCTCCATCGCGGCGAGCATCACGATGACGCGGTGCTTGCCCGAAGCGATGGCATCCTTGACTTCGGGCCAGGTCATCTCTTCGATCAGGACCGTATCCGGCATCGGGTTCCTCCTTGATCTCTCGCCGCTCCGCCAGCGGGGAAGGCGAACCGCTAGATGCGGAGCCTCGGATCGAGCACGTCGCGCAGGCCGTCCCCCAGCATGTTGACGCCCAGCACCGTCAGCATGATCGCGATCCCGGGAAACGTCGAAATCCACCACGCATCGCGAAGGTAGTCCCGCCCTTCGCTCAGCATGCGACCCCACTCCGGGGTCGGCGGCTGGCTCCCCAGCCCGATGAACGAGAGCGCGGCCGCCGCCAGGATCGCGCTCCCCATCCCGAGCGTCGCCGCGACGATGATCGGCGCGACGATGTTGGGGAGGATGTGCCGGACGAGGATGGTCGGGATCGGGACGCCGACCACCCGGGCAGCCTCCACGTACAGCTGTTCTTTGGCGACGAGGACCGATCCTCGCACCAGGCGTGCGTAATACGGGACGCCCGAGATCCCCACGGCGATCATCAGGTTCCGGAGGCTGGGGCCCAGGACGCTGACGATGGCGAGCGCGAGCAGGATGCCCGGGAACGCCAGCATGACGTCGATGATTCGCATCAGGATCCCGTCCACCTCGCGCCCGTAGAACCCGGCCACAAGCCCCACGGCCGTTCCGGCGGTTGCGGCGATCCCCACCGAGATGAACCCGATGGTCAGAGAGATGCTGGACCCGTGGATGACCCGGCTGTAGACGTCCCGGCCGTATTGATCGGTGCCCATCCAGTGTGTCGTGTCGGGCCCGCGGAGCGCCGCGGTGATGTTGATCCTGGTGGGGCTGTTCGGCGCAAGCGTGTCCTGTCCGAGCGCGATCAGGAAGAGGGCGATCACGATGCACAGCCCGACCATCGCCCCCTTGTGGCGGCGGACGCGCGGAAGCATGCGGGCCCACGAGGAGCGCGGGGCGCGGGTCGCGACCGGGATGACCAGCTCAGCCATACCGGATCCGCGGATCGACCGCGGCGTAGATGACGTCCACGGCGAGGTTGATCATCACGTACCCGACCGCGACGAAGAGCACGACGCCCTGAACGAGCGGGAAATCCTTGTTCAGGATCGCGTTCACCAGGAGCTGGCCGATCCCGGGCCGGCCGAAGACGGTTTCGATGATCACCGTCCCGGCCAAGAGGCTGCCGAACTGCAGCCCGAAGATCGTAATGATCGGGATCAGCGCGTTTTTCAGGCCGTGCCGCAGCACCACCCCGAGGTTCGCCAACCCTTTCGCCCGGGCGGTGGTCATGTACTCCATCCGCAACACCTCGAGCATGCTCGAGCGGGTGAGACGGGCGATGATCGCCGCCGCCCCCATCCCGAGCGCGAGCGCCGGCAGCGGCAGATGATCGAGCCCCCCCCCGCCGGCCGCCGGCAGCCATCCCAGGTGGAGGGAGAAGATGAAGATCAGCAGCAGGCCGAGCCAGAACGAGGGCATCGAGATCCCCACCAGGGCCACCATCATCGAGGCCAGGTCGATCCAGGAATTCTGGCGGACCGCGGCGATGATCCCGAGCGAGATCCCGAGGCCGCTGCTGAACGCGAGCGCGGCCACCGCGAGTTGCACCGTCGAGGGGAGGACCTCCAGGATCTCCCCGGTCACGGGACGCCGGTCGCGGATCGACTCTCCCAGGTCACCGTGGACGGCGTTCAAGACGAACCGGCCGTACTGGATGGCGAACGGATCGTTCAGGTGGAGCTGGGCGCGCATTCTCGCGATCTGCTCGGGGTTGGTCTGGAATTCGCTGAGCATCATCTTGACGGGGTCACCCGGAATGAGGAACAACATCGAGAACACGGCAAGGGACACCCCGAAGACGACCGGAAGAGTGACAAGCAGCCTCGCGGAGATATATCGGGTCACGGCCCGCCCCTGAGCACGACGGGGCCGGGGCCGGTGCGCCGGCCCCGGCCCGGGTGGCTACTTCGCGATGTACACGTCGCTCAGCACGGGGTAGGCGGAGTAGTCGTACGTGGTGCCTTTGACGTTGCCCCGCAGCACCCACACCGAGTACTCGTCCACCAGGGGGACGGTGACCGCCTGATCGACCAGGATCTTCTCGATCCGCGCGTAGATCGCCCGCCGCTTGGCGGGATCGAACTCCGCCGTGCCCGCGCTGATCAGCTTATCGACCTCAGGGTTCGAGTAGCACGCCCAGTTGAAGTTGCCGTGCACGTTGGCCGAATCGAACAGCGCGTACAACCCGTCCCAGTCGACGGCCCGCAGGAACATCACCGGTCCGTTGGTGGCGCAGTGGTAGTTGTCCTCGTACCACGGCGGCCTGGCCTGGCTCTTGATCCTGGCGTCGACCCCGAGCTGCAGGAGCTGGCCCTGCAGCAGCTCGATCTCCGGGAGGTTGCCGCCGCCGTAGTTGATCGAGTTGATGCTGAGCGTGAGGGGCTTCCCGTCCTTCATCCGGATGTTGTTGGGCCCCATCTTCCAGCCGGCCTCGTCCAGGAGCTGCGCGGCTTTCTGCGGATTGTACGGGTACTCCGCGCACAGCGCGGGGGTGGCCAGCATCGCCTGGGTCAACGGGGCGCAGGCCGGCTTGCCCAGGCCCTTGTACACGGACTCCACGAACGCCGCGCGGCTGATCCCGTACTCCAGCGCCTGGCGGACCTTGAGGTCGTTGGTCGGCGCCAGCGTGACGTTGAGGAGCCAGATGCGCGGCGCGCCCGGATAGGGGCTGCGCTCTACCCGCAGGGCCTTGTCGCCCTCCAGCCGCGCCAGCACCGCGGCCGGGGTGTTCAGCGCGCTGATCATCTGCGTCTCCCCGGATTGGATCGTGGTCACCCGTGTCCCCGGCTCGGGGATGATCTTGAACACGATCTTGTCCAGGTACGTCGGTCCCTGGTGGGTGCTCCAGGGTTCTTTGCGGTTGAAGTCCGGATTGCGGGCGATCGTGATGTGATCTTTCTGCGCATACTCGGTGACGAGGAAGGGGCCGCTGCCCACGGGCTTCTGGTTGACGGCGTCCCCCTGGGTGGGCGTCGTCTTCGGCGAGACCAGCGCCAGCGGGCCGCCCGCGGCGTAGGAAAGGAACGGCGCGTAGGCATCCTTGAAGCTCACCTGAACGGTGTAGTCGTCGATGACTTTGGAGCCCGCGTAGCCGGTCAGGTTGGCGAGCGCCCCGCCGGCCTTGAAGTGGGGATCGACGATCCGATCGAAGTTCCACTTCACCGCCGCGGCGTTGAGCGGGGCCCCGTCGCTGAATTTGGCGTCTTTGCGGAGGGTAAAGGTGAACGACTTCCCGTCCGGGGACACCTTGTAGGCGGTGGCCAGCCAGGGCACGATCTTGCCGTCCAAGCCCTGGTACAAGAGATTCTCCAGGACGCTCGAGGTGATCTGGTAGGTGACCGCGGACGGAGAAGCCTGCGGGTCGATCGTCGGGGGCTCCTGGTCGAGCCCGACCGTCAGCGTCCCGCCGCTCGGCGGCGCGGCCCCGACGCCGGTGCCGGCAGCCGCGAGGACGAGGACGACCACTCCCACGCCCCACCAGGTGTGTGGCCACGTTCGCATCCCAACATCCCTCCCCTGTATGCGAGACGTACGCACCGGCGGATCCTGTGACGCTGCTGGGTAACGGAGGCGAGTGTAGGGTGCGGTCGCGGTGCCGCGACCGGGCGCTCCGGTGCGGGGTCAGCCGACCCCGATGGAATGATTCGGCGGAAACCTCCGGGCCCCTTGGTGGGTGCGGAGGCCGTCAGCCGGCGCGGGCGGGGTGGCCGGGGGCGGGGAAGATCACCTCGCGCAGATACCGGGCCGCGTCCTCCGGGGGGACCGTATTAATGTAGAACCCCGACCCCCATTCGAACCCGGCGACCTGCGACAGGCGCGGGATGATTTCGATGTGCCAGTGGTAGAAGTGGGCCACCTTCGCGTCGTAGGGCGCGGTGTGGATGATGAAGTTGTACGGCGGGTTGCTGAGGCAGTGGTAGAGCCGCCCCAGCGTGTCGTGCATGGCTTCCGCCAGCGCGGGGATCTGCGCTTCGGTCAGGCTGCCGAAGGCGGCCTCGTGCCGTTTGGGCATCAGCCAGCACTCGAACGGGCACCACGCGGCGAACGGGGCGAAGGCGACGAACTCGCCGTTTTCCCAGACCACCCGGGTCTGTGTCGCCGCCTCCTGGCCGAGGAGGTCGCAGTAGACGCAGCGGCCCTCCCGGGCGAAGTAGGCCTGTGCGCCTTCGAGTTCCTCCGTCGCCCGCTTCGGCACGATCGGCAGCGCGATCAGCTGGGTGTGCGGATGGCTGAGGGACGCACCGGCGGAACGACCGTGATTGCGGAACAGCAGCAGGTATTTGAAGCGCTCGTCCCGATCCAGATCGCGGTACCGTTCGCGATACATCCAGATCGCCGACGCCAGCTGCGCCGGGGTCATCGTCGCCGGATGGAGGGCGTGATGAGGGGTCTCGATGATGACCTCGTGCGCCCCCACGCCGCCCATCGTCTCAAAGATTCCGTCAATCGTCGCGGCGGTCGAGCCTTCGATCCGCAGAGCCGGGAATTTGTTTGGGACGACCCGCACCTCCCACCCCGGCGAGTTGGCGAGGGTGCCGGGGCGCCGCACCGCCGCGATCTCCGGCGGCGTCTTGGCCTCCTGCCCCTCGCAGAACGGGCAGGAGGCGGAATGGTTGGGTGTCGTCTCCTGCTGCGGGAAGTCCGTCGGACGCGCCGCGCGTTCGGTGGCGATGATGACCCAGCGTCGAGTGATCGGGTCTTTGCGGAGCTCAGGCACTGCGCACATCCTTTCGTCAGCTATTGGTGCACGAAGCGGCAGAGTCTCAGACCTGTTTCGCAGCGATCGACCCCCTCACCATTCTGCTCGAGATCCGGCCGTCTGGCATTCGTCCGTTCGAAGGAGATGCACTATCGGCCGGAGGGTTCATCGGGATGCCCCCCGCGCCTGGGTGGCGCGCCGGTAGGCGTCGACGTAGCGGGCGGCGGAGCGCTTCCAGGAGAAGTCCTGGCGCATCCCCACCGACTGGAGCCGCCGCCACACGGCAGGTTCGCGGAACGCGGCAAGCGCCCGGCTGGCCGCCCCCAGCAGCGCCTCCGGAGCGTACGGCTCAAAGACAAACCCGTTGGCCGTCCCCCGGACGAGGGTATCGGGGGTGGCATCGACGATCGTATCGGCCAATCCCCCGGTCTTCCGCACCACGGGGACGGTGCCGTACCGCAGGCTGTACAGCTGATTCAAGCCGGAGGGTTCGTATCTGGACGGCATGAGGAACAGGTCGGCCCCCGCCTCGATCCGATGGGCGAGGGTCTCATCGAACCCCAGGGTGACCGCGGCGCGTCCCTTGAACCGCTCGTGGATCTTCCGAAACCGCGTGTGATAGACCGGGTCACCGGTGCCGAGCAGCGCGAACTGCGCCCCCCAGCCCAGAATCGTTTCAATCGTCGCAGCGACCAGGTCGAGGCCTTTTTGGTCGGCGAGTCGCGTGATCATCCCGATCAGCGGTGCCCGGGAATCGAGGTCAAGCCCGAGGGTGCGCCGCAGCTCCTCCTTGCACGCGGCCTTGCCCGTGAGATCCTCCGGCGTGAAGCGGGCGGGGATCAGCGGGTCCGTGGCCGGATCCCAGGCGCCGTAGTCGACGCCGTTCAGGATGCCGACGAGCACGTCCGCGCGCTCCCGCAGCACGCCCTCCAGGCCGCACCCGAACTCTTCGGTCTGGATCTCCCGCGCGTACTGCTCGCTGACCGTGCTGAGCAGGTCCGCGAAGATCACCCCGCCCTTGAGGAGATTGATCTTTCCATAGAACTCGATTCCCCGCGGGGTGAACAGGTCGCTGGGCAGCCCGGTGACGGGAAGCCGCTCCGCGGGAAACAGACCCTGGTACGCCAAGTTGTGGACGGTAAAGAGGGTCCCGGTCTCCGCGCACACCGCATCGCGCGGTTCGACCCGCAGCCAGACGGGGAGCAACGCGGTCTGCCAGTCCTGGCAGTGCAGCACGTCCGGCGTCCATCCGAGATGCCGGAGCAGGGCCTGCGTCCCGCGGCAGAAGACGGTAAACCGTTCCAGGTTGTCGGCGTAGTCCCGGGCCCCCTCACCGTACAACCCTTGACGGTCGAACGCCGCGTCGTTGGCGATCAGGTACACGGGGACCGGGCCCCCCGGCAGGCGGCCCTCGAAGAACTGCACCTCGGTCCGATCGTCGCCGAGGGGAACCGGCGCGCCGCCGAGGGCGCGGAATCCGAACCGTCCGCGCTCGATCGTCCGGTATCCCGGAAGGATCAGGCGAACGTCACACCCCATCTCCGCCAGCGCGGGAGGGAGCGCCCCGGCCACATCGGCGAGCCCGCCGGTTTTGGCGAAGGGAACCGCTTCCGAGGTGCACACGCAGACCCGGAGCGCCGCGGTCACGGCCGGACCGTGAGGCTGCTGGCCGGTGAATCGGTCCCCGGGCGCCCTCCGAGCAGCCGGTAGGTTCCCGGTTTGCTGAAGGTCACGTCCAGGCTCCCCGTGCCCTCCGGTGGGAGGTCGGCGACTTGGGCCACGACCCCCATTCCCTGCACCGTGAACGTGTGGTCTTCGCGGCCGGCGTTGAGGATCGCGAACCGGACGGAGCCGGGGTGGAGGAGGATGACCGCGGGATCCAGCGTCGTGTCGGTGAGGGTGATGCGGATTTCCTCGGGTTTGACGGCGCGGGTCAGCCGGCGCCAGAGGGTGTGCGTGGTCGCGGCGGCGATGAAGAGGAGGGTGATCGCGGAGAGGCCGAGCGCCGCCACGCGCATCGGATGTCCCACCCTGCGCGCGCTCGGGAGGCGGCCGCGGCCTCTTCCCGGTCGGGGTCGCCCGATCTCGATAGCCACGTCCCCGAAAGTTCGCCGCGCGCAAAACGCGGTCCTTCCCCGCCGGCGCACGCGGGCCGCGGAAGGAAGGTCCGCCCAGGGCCACCCGGTCCCGCGGGAGGAGGAAGACGTCTGCCGGGACCGGAACATACGGGGCGCCCGCCGCGCAGATTTGGCGGAAGCGGCCCGCGCGGCCGGTTGCCAAGGAGGTGTCGACGTGTATCGGTTTCTTCGAGGACTGCCCGTGCTGGTGCTGGTTCCCGCGCTCTTTCTGAGCCTGGTGACGACCGGTCAGCCCGCGGTGTCGGAGATCAAGATCGGGGCGGTACTCCCGCTCACCGGACCGTTTGTCGCCTCGGGCACCTACTTTCGCCAGGGGTACGGCATGGCCGTCGACGAGGTCAACCAGGCCGGGGGACTGGACGTCGGCGGCGCGAAGTACCGGATCGCCCTCACGATCCTCGACGACGGCAGCGACGCGACGCGCTCCCGGAGCCTGGTGGAGAAACTCGTGACCGACCAGCACGTGAACTTTCTCCTGGGCGGATACGACACGTCGTTGGTCGAGGCGCAGGAGGTTGTCCCGGACCAATACAAGATCCCGTACGTCGAGGGGGGCGGGGCGGCGTCGGAGATCTTCAAGCGCGGCTACAAATACGTCTTCGGCACGCTGGCCAGTATCTACAACATGGGCAAGTTCACGGTGGAGTTCATTACCGCTCAGCAGGCCGCCGGCAAGCTGCCCAAGCCCTTGACGATCGCCCTGGTGTGGGAGAACACCGACCACGGGAAAGACTACGAGACGGCGCTGGTCGAAGAGGCCCAAAAGCACCCGGACCTGTTCAAGGTCGTGCTGAACCAGCCGTTTCAATTGAACGGGAGCGACTTCAGCCCGCTCCTCCAGCAGGTCAAAGCGGCAAACGCGCAGGCATTCCTCTCCGATGCCCACCTGCCGGACTACATTACGATGCACCGGCAGTACCTGCAGCTGGGCCTGTACCATCAGTTCGTCTCCTACGGTGGCCGCGGCCCGGATCAGAAAGGGCGGCAGGCCCTCGGCCCCGGGGCCGATTACCTCGTGGCGGCGGTGTGGTGGACCCCCGCGCTGAAGGACCCGGCCTCCCAGCTCTTCACCGACAAGTACACCAAGCAGTATCATCAGGTGCCGGACTGGTTCCAGGCGGTTTCGTACGACACGGCTCGGGTGCTCTTCCAGGCCATCCGGGAGGCCCACAGCCTCGGCGGGCCGGCCGTCCGCGACGCGTTGTCGAAAACCGTGATGCACAACTCGCTCCTGCCGGGCGGCACCATCCGCTTCACGGCGGACGGGCAGATCGTGGCTCCGTACGTGATGGTGCAGAACACCCCGGGCAATACGGTCCGCATCATCTGGCCGCAGAAGCTCCCGGAGGCCCGAGACCCGATCCTCCCCCTGCCGCACGTGCAGTAGCGCGGCGGCGGGCCGAGGCGGGCGGCGTGTTCTCAGCACAGAACCTGATCGCGGTCGGGATCGCCGCGCTCCTGACCGCGGGGTTGTACGCGGTGATGTCGTACGGCCTGGCGATTATCTACGGGGTCATGAAAGTGATCAACCTCAGCCACGCCGGGTTCCTGATGCTGGGGGCGTTCATGACCCTGGTGTACTTTCAGCAGTGGCACCTCGACCCAATCCTCGGTGCGTTTGTCAACCTGCCCGTGTTCTTCGGCGTGGGGTGGGTGGTGCACCGCGTCCTGGTCCGGCGCGTGGTCAGGGCGTTGCCGATCGCGTCCCTCCTCCTGCTGTTCGGCGTGTGGCTCGTCCTCCAAAACCTCGCCCTGGCGATTTGGGGGGGCGAGGACCAATCGATCATCACCGCGTACACCTACAAAGCCCTGGCCGTATTCGGCTTCCGGATCCCGGTCACGCGCCTCATCGTGTTTGTCGTGGCCCTCGGTGTCCTCTCTATCCTCCACTTCGCGCTGGGGCATACCTATCTGGGGAAGGCGCTCCGCGCCACCGTGCAGGACCCCACCGCGGCGCTGCTTGTGGGCATCGACACCGAACGGATCAGCTCGTGGGCGTTCGGGCTCGGCACCGCCTTCGCCGCGTTCGCCGGCAGCCTCCTCACCCTGCTCTTCAGCTTCAACCCCGACTTCGGCGGCGCGTTCCAACTCAAGAGTTTCACGATCATCGTGCTGGGCGGATTGGAGAATCTCCCGGGGGTGGCGGTGGGGGCGGCCATCCTCGCCTTCGCGGAATCGTACGCCGTGCTGTTCATGCGGGCCAGCCTGCAGAACGTGATCGCCTACGCCCTCCTCGTCGTGGCGCTCATCGTGATGCCCGGCGGAGTGGGGCAACTGCTGGGGAACCGTTCCTGACCACGGGCTGATGGTGCGCTCCGCCCGGTCCCTGCTCCCGGCCCCCGCGCTCGGTTTCCTCCTCGCCTCGGTCCCGTTCTTATTTCCGCGAAACATCACGCTCCTCAACTTGGGCTTCCTGACCTTTCTGTTCGTGGCGCAGGGGATCGCCTGGAACATTCTCGGTGGGTTCGCCGGCTACGTGTCGTTCGGCTACGCGGCGTTCTACGGTCTGGGCGCCTACACGACGGCGCTCCTCTGGCTCGCGGGCTGGCCGCCGGTCCTCACCTACCCTCTGGCCGGCTTCGTGGCCGCGGCATTCTCGCTGGTCGTGGGGGTGCCGACCCTGCGCCTCGTGGGGCCCTACTTCTCGATTGCCACGATCGGCGTTGGGGAGGCGATGCGGATCCTGATGCTCAACCTGGACCGGATCACCGGCGGCGCCTCCGGCTTGAACCTGCCGACGTCGGTGCCGTCCAAGGCGTGGTTCTACCTGGTCGGGCTGATGTTCGCGATCGGGGCGCTGGCCGTCGCCGCGGCGGTCCGCCGCTCGCGATTCGGACTGGGGCTTCTGGCGCTCCGGATGGACCAGGAGGCGGCCGAGGCCCTGGGGGTGCGCACCGCGCTGTTCAAGAACATGGCCCACACCCTCAGCGCGTTCATCGTCGGGGCCTGCGGGGGGCTGTACGCCACCTACCTTCAGTTTGTGCACCCCGACACCGTGTTCAGCTTCACCCAGAGCATCAGCCTGGTGCTGATCGCGCTGATCGGCGGGCTCGGCACCTTATGGGGGCCGGTGCTGGGGGGGGTGATTTTCTACGTCGTCCAGGACTATCTGCAGACGAGTTATCCGACCTTTCACCTGCTGGTCTACGGGGTGCTCTTGATCCTTATCCTCCTCTTTGAGCCGAGAGGCCTGGTCGGTGTGGCCGGGCGCTTTCGGCGGTCGCCGATGCTCCCCCCCGGACCCGGGGCGGCGGGATCCGGCGCGGGGGAGGTGCGATGACGCCCGCACTCACCCTCGACGGGGTGACCAAGCGGTTCGGCGGGCTGCAGGCGGTCCAAGACGTGTCGCTGCGCATCGCCCCCGGCGGGATCACGGGGCTGATCGGCCCGAACGGAGCGGGAAAGACGACGCTGTTCCGGGTCATCGGTGGATCGATGCGCCCCACGGCAGGGCGCGTCGTGTGCGGGGAACGCGAGATTACGGGGTGGAGTTCCCACGCCATCTGCCGGCTCGGCATCTGCGTCACGCACCAGATCGTGCGCCCGTTTCCCGACCTCACTGTGCTGGAAAACGCGCTGGTGCCCGCCGCCTTTGGGAGCGGCGGTCGGCTGCCGCATCCCCCGCGGGTGGAAGCGGAGGAGGTGCTCGAGTTTACGGGCCTCGCCCCCCGGTCCGACGTGCCGGCGTCCGTCCTCACCCTCGCCGAGCGCAAGCGCCTGGAGATCGCGCGGGCGCTGGCCACCCGCCCCACGATCCTGCTGCTGGACGAGGTGCTGGCCGGGCTCAATCCGACCGAGACGGAGCGCGCGGTGGAGCTCGTTCGGCGGATCAAGGCCCGCGGCATCACGATCGTGATGATCGAACACGTGATGCGGGCCGTGATGGCGCTGTCCGACCGCGTGCTGGTCTTGAATCACGGTCGGCTGATCGCCGACGGGCTGCCGTCCGAGGTGGGGAATCTGCCCGAGGTCATCGAGGCCTACCTCGGACAGCCGTTGGGGGCGAACTGATGGCCGCGCTGCTCGAGGTCGACTCGATCGTCGCCGGGTACGGCCAGGTCCGAGCCCTCTGGGATGTGTCGCTGATCGTGGACGACGGCGAGATCGTCTCGCTGCTCGGCGCGAACGGCGCCGGCAAGACCACCACGATGCGAGTCCTCTCCGGCCTGCTTCGGCCCCAGGCCGGCACGGTGACCTTCGGCGGCCGGGTGATCCACCGGCTGCCCTCACCCCGAATCGTGGAGGCGGGGCTGGTGCAGATTCCCGAGGGGCGGCGGTTGTGGCCGCGCATGACCGTGCTGGAAACCCTGGAATTGGGCGCGTACGCCCCGCCCCTCCGCGCCCGCAAGCAGGAGACGCTCGACTGGGTGCTGTCCCTCTTCCCCCGACTCCGAGAGCGGCGGACCCAGCTGGCCGGGACGCTGTCCGGAGGGGAACAGCAGATGCTGGCGATCGGTCGGGGATTGATGAGCCGGCCGCGCCTGCTGATGCTGGACGAGCCGTCGCTCGGGTTGGCGCCGATCCTGGTCCGCGACGTCTTCGCCATCATCAGGGAGATCAATGCGCGGGGGGTGACGGTGCTGCTCGTGGAGCAAAACGTCCGGCAGGCCCTCGAGATCGCCCACCGGGGATACGTGCTGGAGACCGGTCGGATCGTGCGCGCCGGGTCGGCGGCGGACCTGCTGAACGACCCGGAGATCAAGCGGGCGTATCTGGGGATCTAAGGACGGCGGGGCGGCGGCCCGCCATCAGAACGCCCGATCTGCGGCCGGATCTCCGCTGAGGATCAGCACGAGATCGTTGACGTTGGTGCTGGTCGGGCCGATCCGAATCAGATCGCCGACGGCGTCGAGGAGCGGGTAGGCGTTGTTCTCCGCCAGGTAGTGCGCCGGATCGAGCCCCATGGTGCGCGCGCGCTCCAGGCTCGTGCCGTCCGCCACCGCCCCGGCGGCGTCGGTGGGGCCGTCCATCCCGTCCGTCGCGAAACTGACGAGCAGCGTGGTCGGCAGCCCGGTCAGGCCGCGCACGGCGCCGAGCGCCACCTCTTGGTTGCGGCCGCCGCAGCCGCTGCCGACGACCGTGACGGTGGTTTCCCCCCCGCACACGATGCAGGCCGGCCGCGACACCGGGTGGCCGGTGGCCCAGACTTCACGGGCGATCCCCGCCAGCGCCTTGCCGACCTCGCGCGCCTCGCCTTCCATATAGGTGGAGAGCAGCAGCGCGCGAAACCCCAACTGCTCGGCTTTCGCCACCGCCGCCCGGGCGGCGGTGGCGTTGTCGGCGACGACCTCGACTCGGCTCGCGGAGAACGCGGGGTCCCCCGGCTTGGGGGTCTCGGGAGCGGTCCCGCCCACCCCTCGGCGGAGGACGGCCAGCACGGCGGGGGGCACCCGGTCCGTGAGCCGGTATTTCACCAGGATCGCGAGCGCGTCGGCGTACGTGGTGGGATCGGGCACCGTAGGCCCCGAGGCGATGGCGTCGAGCGGGCTGCCGACGATGTCCGACACCACGAGCGTGAGGAGGCGCGCCGGGTACGCCGCCCGGGCCAGCTGGCCCCCCTTGATCCCGGACAGGTGCTTGCGCACGGTGTTGATCTCGGTGATGTCCGCGCCGGAGCGCAGGAGGAGGTCGGTGGCCTTGACCTTGTCGGTCAGCGTCAGCCCCTCCCGGGGCAGCGGGAGCAGCGCGGACCCCCCGCCCGATATCAGGCAGATCACAAGATCCTGGGGGGTGAGCCCCGCGATCAGGCCCAGCATCTCCGCCGCGGCCGCCGCGCCGGCCGCGTCAGGCAGGGGGTGGGCGGCCTCCCGGAGGACGATCCGCCGAAGCGGGACGGTGTTTCCGGTCCGTACCGTGATCAGGCCGGCGGTGATGCGGTCCTCGAGGAGGTCTTCGATTACCCGCGCCATCGGGGCGCACGCCTTACCGGCCCCGATCACGATCACCCGTCCCGCGGGCGGAAGTGCCACGCCGTGCCCGTTCACCAGCAGCGTGTCCTCCTCGCGGTGGACGGCTCGGGCGGTGACGGTGTAGGCATCGACCGCCCTCAGCGCGTGGGCGAGGATCTGCACGGCGGCGCGGCGCAGCGCGGCCGTTTCGGTGACGCGAAAGAGCGTGTCGTCGATCCTCGGCTGCAGGGTCACTCCACCCGCTCGATCCTCACCTTGCTCGATCCGCGCACGGCTTTGAAGGCCGTCGGATCACCGACCACCCGTCCGACGACGTTGACCGGGCTCGCCGGCCGGATCTCGCTCCCGCGGCTCGCCGGCGTCGGCCCGAAGAAGATGCAGAAGGCGCTTCCGGGGGGCCAGTAGCCGAGGTCGCCCATCTCCACGACCTCGCGGGGCGACTCCGGATCGCAGGTCACGGGGATGGAGAAGTAGATCTCATCTCCCCAGGTGTTGCCCCGTCCCTCGATCGGCAGCGCCTGCCAGATGGCCTCGGCGGTCCGACTCGCGTTCAGCGCGGCCTCGCAGGTGACGGTTGCCGCCGTGATCCGGATCTTTCGCATGACGTCCTCCTCACTCCAGGACGATTGGACAGGACCGGCCGTTGGGGGGCACCGCCAGCACCCGACCGATCGCCCCCCGGGCCTGCGCGATCGACTCCACCACCGTGTCGCGCGCCAGGGAGGCCAGATTGTTCACCTCGCTGAGATGCGCCAGGCAAACGGCCCGTGAACCGCCGGCCGCCGTACGCGCCAGCGCCCGGGCGGCATCGTCGTTGCTCAGGTGCCCCCGGGGGCCGAGGATCCGGTTCTTGAGGAACCAGGGATACGCGCTCACGTTCAACAGTCGCAGATCGTAGTTGGACTCCAGGATGACGAGGTCGGCCCCCGCAAGGTGGTGGTCGAGCGCTTCGCTGGCGCTGCCCAGATCCGTCGCGATCATGATTCGGTGGCGCGCCGCCGCCAGGGTGAAACCCACGGGCTCCGCGGCATCGTGGGAGACCGGGAAGGCCGTGATCTCGAACGCCCCCACCGCAAACGGCCGGCCGGTCTCAAACGTGCTGACGGTCGCTCCGGCCAGGGCCGTATCGGCGGCGGCGACGGTGGCGGCGTTCGCGTGCAGCGGGATCCCGAACGCTCGGCTCAGCGGGCCGGCACCCTTGGCGTGATCGTCATGTTCGTGGGTCAGCAGGATCGCCGAGAGCGCAGGGGGGGCTACTCCCACCTCGGCGAGGCTGCGCTCAATCGCTTCCGCCGACAGGCCCGCATCGATCAGGAGCCGCGTCGACCCTGCTTCGAGCAACAGCACGTTCCCCGCGCTGCCGCTCGCGAGGACGACCGCCCGCAGCCCGGAAGGGAAAGGGGTCACGGATTCGAGCCCTGCGCGGGGACCAGCGGAGGCACCCGGGTCGCGCGGATGTGCGTGGCCGGATCGATGGGAGCCCACCGTTCCCCGCGGTGCGCGGGGTGCGCACCCGAAGGCGCCGCCTGCACGAGTCGGGGGCAGAGACCGAACGGCGGGCGGAGGAAGTCGCACATCGTCGCCTATACGGTTCGCGGTCCGGCACGGCGGTCCCTGGACGGGATGGGGTCAGCCTCCGCGCACCCACAGCGACAGCGCGACCGCGACCGCGGCGAAGATGACCACCGGCCAGTTGATCGCCCGTGTGTGCACCCACAACGGGGCGTCCTTCGGGACCTCGTTCCACACCAGCGCCCCGCCGTCCCGACCCGAAGCGTTGGTCCCGGTCACCTTCCCCGGGACGTCGAGGCTTACGCGCACGCTCAGCGGCGAACCGGCCTGCTGGGAGAGCCGCGCTGCGGTGACGGTGAGGTCCTGGCCGTAGGTCGTCAGCACCCCCCAGCCGCGTTTCGAGAACCGCACCGTGCCGAGGGTTCCGAGTTCCGGATGCACCAACCGGCTGAGAGGCCCCTGGTCGACGCGTTCCGCCACGTCGACCCCCGGCCCCTCTCCGGGGATCACATCGACGTCGAAGGTGGTTGAAGAGGCGTTGACCGTGAGAACGATGTAGGTCACAGCGACGCCGATCCAGAAGGCCAGGACCGCTCTACGCATCATGACCAGCTCCTCTCCGTGGCTCCCGCTCTCTTCCGCGACGGCCCCCGGGCGGTCCTCCGTCGCTCCCGTCGCAGGGCCGCCGTGCGGGCGGCCCGAAGTGGGGGCGCGTGGAGCCGATTGTCGCCCAGGTCGTGGGGCGGGCGCGCGCGGTGACCGCGGCGTTCCGCTCGCGCACCCCACCGTTTCCTCCGGAGCGCTGCGCCGCGCGGTGCGGTATCGGCGAGATCCGCCGGGCGGAGATGGTGGGGGAGGCGTCGGACGTTCGGGTGGAGGAGGCCGCCGGGCAGCGGGTGGTCGTCGTCGATCGCCGCATCTTGCCGCGGACCCCCCAATGGAACGGCCTCGTCGCCCTAGCCCTGGCCCGATCGCTGCTCCCGCCCGGGGTGGCCGGCGAGCGCGCACGGGAACTCGCCGAGGTTGCGGCCGCCGAACTGTTGCTCCCCGCGCGCGTCTTCGGGCCGGTCGCGGCCCGCACCGATCTCACCATGGACGGGCTCCGGGAACTGGCGCTGCGGTTCGCCGCCCCCATCCGCCTCACCGTCCGGCAGTGGCTCCTGACCCGGACCTGGACGGGGTACGGGTTGCTGTGGCGCGAGGAAGGCGGAAGGCTGCGCCTCAGGTGGCGGGCCGCGTCTCCGGGGCTGCGGTTTCCCCACACTGCGACGATCGGCGCGCCGGCCGAAGCGATCTGGAGCTCGGAAGCCAGGCTCTACGCGGCCTTCCGGACGGGCCGCCCGGCCCACGGAGTCGAGGCGGTGCGGATCGGGGACGGCCCCGCCTGGTGGTTCACGCGCTTTGGGATCGTCCGTGACGAAGGCCAGCGGGCGGTGCTCGCGCTGGTGGTGCTCGACCGCCGGGACGCGCTGTCCGCCGCGCGCGCGCCGTCCGCATCGAAGGGAACCGCACCCGAAGCTACGAATAGGAGGCGTACCACGCGACGCCGCCGCGCCTCGAGCGGCGGTCTCGGGAGGGGCGCGCCATGAAGGTGCGCGGCGGCAGGAACCTGTACGGCCACGCGATCGGGATTCTGATGCTCGACACCGTATTCCCACGCATCCCGGGCGACATCGGCCACGCGGGCACGTTTCCATTCCCCGTGCTGTACCACAAGGTGCGCGCCGCGTCCCCGTCCCGGGTGGTCCGGGAGGGCGACCCGGCGCTGCTTGAGGGGTTCGTTGCGGGCGCCCGCGCGCTTGAGGCCGGCGGCGCCCTGGCGATCACCACCGGGTGCGGATTCCTTGCGATGTTTCAACGCCAGCTGGCCGAGGCCGTCCGCGTCCCGGTGTTCACCTCCGCGCTCCAGCTCGTCCCCATGGTCGCGCGAATGCTTGGGCCCGATCGCGCGGTGGGCGTCCTGACCGTCGACAGCCGCGCCCTCGCCCCCAAACACCTCACCGGGGCCGGGATCACCGAGGACATCAATGTCGTCATCGAGGGCCTGGAGCGAGGCCAGGCGTTCACCCCGGTGCTCCTCGACAACGAGCTGGAACTGGACGTCGATGCGGCCCGCCGGGAGAACGTCGCGGCGGCCAGGGAGATGGTCGAGCGTCACCCCCAGGTCGGCGCGATCGTCCTCGAGTGCACGAACATGCCCCCGTACGCGGCTGCGATTCACGACGCCACCGGCCTGCCGGTGTTTGACATCACCACCTTGATCCGCACGGTCTACGCGGCGCTCCGTCCGCCGACCTACTGACACCGTGGAGTCGGCCGACGTCCTGATCATCGGCGGAGGCATCATCGGCCTCTCCGTGGCCTATCATCTCGCCCGGCGCGGCACGCGACGGATCATCGTCTTCGAGCGGGCCCCGCAGGTCGGGACCGGGTCCACGGCCAAGGCCACCGGCGGGATCCGCCACCAGTTCTCGACCGAGATCAACGTGCGGCTGACCCAGCTGGGCCTGCCCGCGTTCGAGCGGTTCGAGGCCGAGATGGGTGAGCCGATCGATTTTGTCCAGCATGGGTACCTGTTCGTCACGGCGCGCCCCGAGACCGCAGACGGGATGCGCGAGGGGCTCCGCCTCCAGCAGCGACTCGGGGTGCCGTCGAGGTGGGTCCGGCCTGATGAAGCCGCGGCACTCTTCCCGGACCTTCGGGTCGATGACCTCGTGGGCGGGACGTTCTGCCCGCTCGACGGTTCCGCCATCCCCTACGGAGCGGTGCAGGGGTATCTCCGCCGCTGCCGCGACCTGGGCGTGCGCGTTCTGACCGGCCGCGAAGTCACCGGCATCGCCGCGGCGGGGGGCCGCGTGCGGGGCGTGCGGACGGCGGCGGGTGAATATGCGGCTCCGGTCGTGGTCAACGCGGCGGGCCCTCGCGCCCGGGACATCGCGGCGATGGTGGACGTTGACCTGCCGGTTTACCCGTACCGCCGTCAGGTGTTCGTCATGACCCCGCTGCCCGCGCTCCGGCGGGGCGCTCCGCTCACCGTTGATCTGGACACGGGGTGGTACCTGCATCAGGACCGCAGCGGAGCGCTGTATATGGGAGGCACCGACAAGGACAGCCGGCCGGGGCTCGAGGAGGTCGTGGACTGGGATGGGTTTGACGCCGTCGCCCGCGCCGCCCTGCACCGGGTGCCCCGCACAGCGGAGGCGCGCGTTGCCCGCGCCTACGCCGGGATCCGCAGTCTGACGCCCGACTTCCACGCCATCCTGGGCGCGGTGCCGGGGGTCGACGGCTTCTTCTGCGCGAACGGGTTCAGCGGCCACGGGTTCATGCACGCGCCGGCGGTGGGCTTGGTGTTGGCCGAGGAGATCCTCGACGGGCGCGCGATCACTCTCGACATCGCCCCCCTGCGGCTGACCCGCTTCGCCGGCGGCGCTCGAGCTGAAGCCACGGCCTTTTGAGCGTTTCCCGGAGGGATCCACCGTTTCCGGCGGTGCAAATCTAGGGTATATTAATAAGTAGGCGGGCCCGATGCCCGCCGCGTTCGTACCGAACCGTCAAGGGAGTGTGAGCTATGCGCTTGATGTGCGCCGCCCGCAGGCGGTGGCTGGTCCTCTTCCTCATCGTCGCGCTCTTTACCCTACCATTGAACCCCGCCCAGCGCGCCACCGCGGCGAACGCCTCGCTGGTTCTGGAGGCCTTGAGGGTGCTCGACCAGGATTACGCGGACCCGGTCCATCCGGTCTCGCTGCTCAACGCCGCCATCGCCACGCTGCGCAAGTCGACCAACCAGAGCGCCGTCGTCCTGCCCGACATTTCAAGCGGGGCCTCCCGGGCGACCGCCGAGAGCGCGTTTGCCTCTGAGTTCAACCACGCGCTGCAGAAGAGTTCGGTCCCGGAGACGCAGCTCGCCTACGATGTCACCGGAGGGATGCTCGCCTCGCTCCACGACAGCCACACCGCCTTTCTTGATCCGAAGCAGTACCTGGAGAGCCGCAAGCAGCTCATGGGCCAGCCGGGGTTCACCGGCATCGGGGTGGTCATTACCTCGCGCAAAGACGCCTCCGGGGACGCATGGATCTTCGTCGAAGATGTCTTCCCGGGATCGCCCGCCGACGCGGCCGGGCTGAAGCGGTTTGACCGTATCGTTGAGGTGGGCGGGCACTCCCTCAAAAACGTGAATGTCCTCGACGCCAGCACGCTGATCCGGGGCCCCGCCGGTTCCACGGCCGCCCTGACGATCCTTCGCGGCGGGCAGGACCTCCGGGTCGCGGTGGTCCGGGCGGCGATCAGCGAGCATCCGGTAGAGGCGAAGTTCGTCCAGCCGGGGGTGGCGTACGTCAAGCTGTTCACGTTTTCCCGGGGAGCGGATGCTCAGCTGCGGCACGCGCTCCGGACGCTCGACGCGCAGGGGCCGGTGCACTCGATCGTCCTCGATCTTCGAGGGAACCCGGGCGGCTTGATCCAAGAGGCCGTGATGATCGGAAGCGTGTTCCTGCCTCCGCAGTCGCCCCTGGCTCGGGTCACCGAGCGCCACTCGCGCCCCGACACTCTGCGCACCCTTGGGGCCCCCCTGTTCCCGCGGACGCCGCTGGTCGTCCTCATCGACGCCGGGAGCGCGTCGGCCTCGGAGATTTTGACCGGGGCGTTCAAGGCCAATCACCGGGCGACGATCGTCGGGGAGAAGACCGCCGGCGCGCTCGGCGGCTCGGTGACCGTGCCCTTGGCCGAACGGACCGGAATGTCCGTGACGGTCGAGCGCATTACGACCCCGGAGGGCACGCAGGTCGAAGGAGTGGGGATCGCCCCGGACGTGAGCGCCACTTTGACGGTCTCGGATATGGTGCGGGGCGAGGATACCCAACTCCAGGCCGCGCTCCGGGTAGTGGGGGCGTTGCTGTCGCGGCCGGGGGCCCGGGTGAGCTAGCTCAGCCCGCGACCGTGCGCATGCATCGCCGCCCGTCCAGACAGTGGGGGACCGGATTCAGAAAGGCGCGCTCGCGGGAGTGGCCGGGAGGAGGGAGCTTAAGGATGCCTGGGGACGGCGCCCACCCACGGATCCGGCGGGGCTGGCTTCTGGCCGCGGTCGCGGCGACGGCAGCCGTCGGCGGCATCGCGGCTCACCGGTGGATGCCCGTTCGGCCGGCGGGTCCGGTTCCCGCGGTAGCGCGCCCGCTGGATGACGCTTCGCGCCTCGCGCTTCGTTCGATTCCCGCCTCCACGGTCCGCCCCGCCGCCAACAGGGTCCTCCGCCCCGTGCCTCGATGGGGGGGAGCGGTGGCCGGCGGGCGTCAGCCATGGCCGTCGAAGGGAGCCGGTCAGCCGGCGCTCCGGCCTTTCGCCGGCCTACACCTGACCACCCCGCGCAAGTGGCCCCGGGTAGCCTACGAGATCCGCCGCCGCCCGAAGCCCCCTCTCCGGCTGATGTGCGGCGCCTGCCCGATCGTGAACGCCGCGTTGCATTCGCCTCCCGGCGCCTCCTCCCCAGCGGAGAAGATTGCCGTGAACGCGGTGACCTACGGGGCGATCACCATGCTGGGAAGCGGGAAGATCGATCTCGTGGAGTGGGATCCACCCTAACCCCCGCCTTACCGGACGAGGTCGAGCTCCTCGAGGCGAATGCGCATCGCGGTCGGGCTCACCGCGAACATGCGCGCGAGGGCGGCGAGGACTTCGTCGGTTTCGGCCTGGCGCTGTCGGAGACCGAGGGCCTGGTAGATCCGGGGAGCCAGCTCGGCAAACCGTCCACGGACTTTCTCCTCGGGCATGAGGACCTCGGCGGCGAATCGCTTGGCCTCCCGCTCCTCCGCCCGACGTCGCGGCTCCGGAATCGTCATTCGACTTCCCGGCACAGAGCTCGCCACCAACGTGCTGTGCTCGAGGACAGCGTGGCCAAGTTCTTCCGCGATCACCCAGCGGCGCTCCGACTCCGAGAACGCGACCCGGTCGCGGTTGATGACGATGACCGTGTGGTCACCCTCACGGGCGATCGTGCCCCGTTCATCGGCCGGCAGCGATCGTTCACGCACCGGGTACCCGTGCTGCTCGGCGAGGCGCTCGATGTCGACCGGAAGGTCTCGCACCCCCTCGAGGATCGCCCGAGCCCGCGCCTGGGCGCGAGCGAGCGGCGCCTGGACGGCCTGGCGCGCCGGCGCGGTGGGCGTGAGGAACGCCTGCAGCGCGGTGAGATCGCGCCGAGCTGACGGTGACAGCGACCGAAGGTCCTCTTCCAGCGTGACGCTTCCGCAACCCTGGCACAGCCAAGCCACCGGAGGCTCGCAGGTCGAGTCGAAAAACGGTTCCAGTTCGTGTCCGCAGTGCAGACAGTCCCGCATAGGCCCACATTGTAGCACACTCGGCGGGTCGCGCCTATCGGGGTCTCCGCCCCGTTCGGGGGGTCCGTGCCGTGGGGTTAGTCGAGGCCGAACTCCTCGCCGACCTTCTGTTCTCGCGCCCGTTCGAATGCGAACTGGGCGGCGGCAACATCCTCAACCGCCAGACCGAGCGACTTAAAGAGGGTGATCTGGTCGGGGCCGGTGCGGCCGGGGTGGCGGCCGCTGAACACCTCGCCGATTTCGGCCAGGATGTGGCCCGGCGTGATCGCGCCCTCGCGGATCGGCCCCAGCACGTCGCCCGCTTCCACAGCCGCCGCCGCGCGCGAGTCGACAAACAGCTTTGCCTGTGCCACCGCTGCGGTATCCAGTTCGCGCCAGTCCGGGCGCGGCGCACCAACCGCGTTGATGTGGGTTCCCGGCGCCAGCCACCGCCCATTCAAAACGGGAACCGTGCTGCTCGTCACCGTGCAGACGATCTCGGCGTCCCGAACCGCCTCTTCGGCCGACCCGGCTGCCGTCGCGTTCAAGCCGTAGCGCTCGGCCACCTCTCGAGCGAACGCCTCCGCGTGCGCCGCCGTCCGCGTCCACACGCGCACGACGCGAGGGGCACAGACCTCCCGCAGCGCTTCCAGGTGGCTTCGCGCCTGCACGCCCGCGCCGAGGAACGCCACGACGCTCGCCCCCCGGCGCGCCAGGTGCTTCGTGGCGCCCGCGGAAACCGCCGCGGTGCGCATTTCGGTGATGAGGCGGCCGTCCATCATGGCCAGCAGGGCTCCGGTCGACGGATCGTGCAGGAGGATCGACGCCAGGTGCGAGGGGAGTCCGCGCGCGGCGTTGCCGGGATAAAACGTGACCTCTTTAAACCCCAGGGCCCCCTGGTCGCGCAGATAGGCGGGCATCAACGCCAGGAGGCCGTTGTGCTCGTTCACGAGGACCGTCGTGCGAACGGGCTGCACGACGGCACCGCCGCTGAACGCCGCGAGCGCGCGTTCCATCAGCGGGACGAGGTCGCGCATCGTCAGCAGTCGCCGCAGGTCGGACTCTTTGAGGAGCAGGGTCATGGCTCACGACCTCCAAGCGCAGCATTCTCCGGAAGCGCGGCGAACTCCCTTTCGTTACGCCTACCGTGCCCGGTTTCTCCGTTCGGGGAAGTAGGAACGTGTCGATCCGCGATCGGGGAATGGGTCCCGGCGGCTCCGCTCCTGCCCGCACGACGCGAGGGAAGACCGCCTACGGCGCGGCAATGTCGCCGCCGATCCGGTGCGCGCATACCGGCGGGGGATCTCTGCGGGCGATGCCGCTCCTGAGGACGGCGGTCTTGGTGCTGCTCGTCCTTGGCGCCGCCGCGGGGGGGCAGGGGGCGGGTCGCGCGAGCGCGCAGGGTGCTCCGACCGGATGGGATCCGCGGTTCAACACCCCCGGGGTGCGTTTCACGGTCGAAGAGGCGGCGCGCGAGATCCTCGATGGCGTGACCCGGGTCACCTACTATCCCCGCACCTCGGGATTTCCGCAAGGCAAAACGTACGTCATCTGGACGTGGCCGCTCGGCGCCGCGCCGGAGAAGACGGATTTCCAATACCGCGCCGATGCCGAGGGTCGGTTGATCTCGCGCGGGGCGTACCCGGACTGGGACGATTTTGCGTTTGCGGTGGATCACTTCGCCAACGGCATGCCGCTTCGACTCGCCGTACTTTCGACCGATCAGGCCGTGGCGGCGTACGTCAAGGCGTTTCCCTTCCCGATTGAAGCGAGCGACGGCTTCTGTCACCTGCAGGCGGAACTCCTTTCGGCCGATGGTCGGTCGTTCGCCGTCTCGGGGGAGGGATTCGGCCCGAGCGAAGAGGTGGTCGTGCTCTCCAGGTTCGACGGTCAGGCCTCCCGGGAGGCGAAGGCGGTTCTCGACGACGGGTCGCTGCCGACGATTGACATTACGCCGAACGTGCCGGGGAAGGACTCGGGATCCGCGAGCCTGACCGTCGGCGGCCGATTCTGCGCCCCCACCGTGCACTTCGAGTGGGGGCCCCCGGCCTTGAAGGCCCAATAGTCAACCGGGGACGCGCCGACTTTTGGGACCGGCAGGAAAGGGGTCGCGTGCGCGCGGAACTTCTTTCACAGCGATGAGACCCTCCGTCACCGGCGAGATCCGCGTCCTCGTGTCCCTCGGGTTCCTGCTCGCTGGCGGGCTGTTTGCGGGCGTGCTCGCGGTGGGCACGGAATCCGCACCGGTCGCACCACCTGTCCTTCACGCGGTCGCGGTGCCCGCCGAAGAGGAGCGGCCGCCGATTTCCACGCTCGTCGACGATCCCGTCAGCGGCCAGTCCGTCCCCAGGGCGCAGGCGGACCGCCGGCCGATCGCCGTGATGATCGATAACTACCCGGACGCCCGACCGCAGTGGGGTCTGTCGTTCGCCTCGCGGATCTACGAGGCGCTCACCGAGGGGGGGATCACCCGGTACCTGGCGATCTTCGGCCCGGACGACGCCGACCGGGTGGGCCCGGTGCGATCGGCCCGCACGCAGTTCCTCGGATACGCTTTGGAGTTGCACGCCGCGATCGCCCACGTCGGCGGCAATGAGGACGCCCTGGACCGCATCGTCGCGCTGCACGTGGTGAACCTCGATCAGTTCCGCAACGCCGAGGCCTACCGCCGGATTTTTCGGCCCCGCGTGGCATTGGAGCACACCATGTTCACCTCGACGCGGGCACTGCGCGCGGCGGCCGAGCACATCGCCTGGCCCCCCGACCTCTCGATCGCGCGGCCCTTGTGGAAGGCGGAGGTGCCGCTCGACCAACGCCCGGCGGCGCAGCGGGTGAGCGTGGATTTCTCGAGCCCCCCCTACAAGGTGACCTGGGTGTACCGCCGCGCGACGAACGACTACGAGCGGATCCTGGCCGGCGCTCAGGATGTCGACGCGGCGACCGGCCGACCGCTGACGGCCAAGTCGATTGCGATCGCGGTGATCACGCGGACCCACGGCCGAACCCAGATCGGAGAGGATACCTGGACGTTCGCGGATGTCGGGTCCGGGGAGGCGTGGGTGGTGCAGGATGGCACCGCCACGCCGGCGCGGTGGGAGAAGGCCTCCGTTCGGGACCGCCTGCGCTTTCTCGACGAGACGGGGCACGAGATCGCGCTGGATCGGGGTCCGCAGTGGGTGGAGATCGTGCCGCCGGAGGTCGAGCCGGACATTCAATAGGGCAGGGATAGCGCGGGCCTCACCGGCCGGGCGCGCCAGATGGGTGCCGTCCCGCCGCGGATCGCGGCGGGGGCGATGTCGAGAGGCGGGTTAGACCGGTTGGCCGCCTCCGACGCGCGCCGGCGTGAGAATTCGAGACGCGGCCGCCTCAATGGCCAGGGCCGCGGCGTAGATGGCGATCGAGGCGATCAGAGACCACTTCAGGTTGTTGTAATTCACGTACCGCAGGTCGGAGAAGTACGAGTAGGCCGGGCGGTGCAGCGGAGAGTACACGCTGCCCGGCGCCGACGGCATGAACACCGTGACGATCCGCGTCGCGTGATGAATGAACAAGGGCCGCAGGACCGCCGCCAGCGCGAGGACCTTCAGGCCGATTACGGTCACGTTGACGAGCGATTTTCTTCCGTCGCGAGCCATGGTCTCACCCCCTACGGTTTCTGCCCCAAAGTCTCTCGCCGTAGACGGGGGCGGAGGGGGTTACGCCCGCGAGACGGACACCACCGTGCCCGCGCTGCGGAGGCTCGTGTAGGCCGCTTCCAACACCGCGATGCTGTGGAAGGCATCGTCGACCGTGACGGCGGGAGCTCTGAGGCCCAGGCACGCGTCCACGAACTCCCGATCCTCGTCCACATACCCCCACCGCGTCAGCAGGGTCGGTGACGGCAGTTGCTGCCACTCGGCGTGAGGATCCTCACGGGTGGTGTGGCGTACGCGGTCGAGGTCCTCGGTGACGAGCAGGGCGTGATCCCCGTAGAGCTCGATCCGCTCGAGCGGGGTCGCCCATGAGGCGTGACCGCAGGTGGTGAAGGCGACCGGGCGGTCCCCCTCGCAGCAGAGCAGCATGACAATATCGTCGTAGTCGGGATAACAGCTCCTTCGCCCGAGGGCGCTGACCCGTTCGATCGGGCCGATCAACCAGGCGATCATGTCCACGAGGTGGACGGCCGTGTCGTACATGAATCCACCGGAGACCGTCGCATCCGTGTACCATTTCGGCGTCAGCATGTCTCCGTCGTTCATCATGATGTTGGCGGAGGTCGGGACGAAGCCATTCCCGATCGCCGCTTTGAGGTGGCGGTAGGCGGGCGCCCAGCGGCGGTTGAACCCCATCTGGTAGAGTCGCCCGGTGGCGCGCACACGTTCCGCGATCTTCCGCCCGTCCGTCAGCCGAGTGGCCATCGGTTTCTCGGAGAAGACATGGACGCCGCGGTCCAGCAGTTCCAGCACCACGGCCGCGTGGTGGACGTTGGGCAGGGTGACGAAGGCGGCGTCCACCCCGAGGTCAACCAGGTCGGCGACGGTCGCGCAGGCGCGCGCGCCCACGCCCGCCGCCGCCGTTTGCGCGGCCGCGGCAACGGCGTCGGCCACGCCGACGATCTCGACACGGTCGTCGTTCGCCAGCGCCTCCAGATGGCGCTGGCCCATCGCGCCCGCCCCGATCAGCCCGATCCTCGCCCGCGTCTGCGGCATCACGCTCACCCCTTTCTGACGTGCGGCTTGGCAGGGCGGCGGGTCGCGCGATGAGGCCGTTTCGTCGCCCTCGGGACGACCGCGGTGCGTCGGCCGGTCTCGGCGGCGACGAGCAGTGCATCGCACACCCGCGCCGCGGCGAGGCCATCGGCAAAGGTCGCCCCGACGCGATCGCCGCCGGTCCCCGCGGCGCGGCGGACGAACTCTTCGAATTGGTGGATGAAGGTGTGCTCCCAACCCAGGATGTGGCCGGCCGGCCACCAGCGATCCCCGTAGGGATGCCCCGGTCCGGTGACGAGGACGTCCGCCAGGCCGCGCGCCCGTCCGTCGCCGTGAAAGACGCGGAGTTCGTTGAGCCGTTCCAGATCGAACGCCAGCGTTCCCCCCTCGCCGTTGACCTCGAAGGTCAGGAGGTTTTTCCGTCCGGGGCACATCCCGCTGGCTTCGAGGGTGCCGACGGCCCCGTTTTCGAACTCGAGGGTGGCCACCACCGCGTCCTCGACGGTCACCTGCCGCGGCGTGCGGCCCGCGCGCCGCGTCCCGACGTAGGTCCGCACGGAGGCGGTGACCCCGGCGATGGGGCCGATCAGGAAGTGCGCGAGGTCGATGACGTGCGATGCCAGATCGCCGATGACCCCGCTCCCGGCCGCCGTTCGGTCGTGGCGCCATCCGAAGCCCATGGTGGGATCGAGCAGCGAGTCGTCGCTGTACCGACCCCGGAAGTGATAGATCCGGCCGAGGCGCCGCTCGGCGATGAGCCGCCGGGCGAGGAGCACGGCCGGGACGAAGCGGTAGTTGAATCCGGCCATCGCCACCCGGCCCCGCCCCTGGGCGGCGCGCGCCATCGTCGCCGCCTCTGGGGCGGTTCGGGCCAGCGGCTTCTCGCAGAGGACGGCCTTCCCCGCCCCCAGCGCCGCGATGCAGGGCGCCGCGTGGGCGTCATTGGGCGCGGCGTTGATCAGCACATCGACCGCCGGGTCGTCGATCAGGCTTCGCCAGTCGGTCGTCCAGCGCGGGATGCGGAACCGCCGGGCGGCCACCGCCACCCGAACGGGGTGCCGCCCGGCGAGAACGACGACCCGCGCGGTGGCGGGGGCGTCCGGAAAGGCCTCGGCGTGGCGTCGTACCCCGTTCAGGTGCGCGCGCGCCACCCCGCCGTACCCCAGGAGGCCAACGCCGAGCAGCGCGGGCACGGAGGCCACCTACGGTGCCGCAGCCGCGACCTTGCGCACCGCGCGCACGATATCGGCTTCGTCGCGCTCCGTCATCAGCGGGTGCAGGTCGATATGAATCGCCCGCCGCAGGAGGTCGTCGGACTGCGGGAACATTCCCTTCTCAAGGTGGGCCTTCCCCGTGTAGTAGGGACACTCCCATGCGCAGTGGCGTTCGGCAAACATCCGCCGCTCGATGATCTGGTCGAAGTGGTAGTACACGTGCTGGCCGCTGTCCCATGCCACCATGTTGCGGATGCCCTCCGCCGCCAGGGCGTCGCTGAACCGCCGGGCGGCGTCCGCGGCCGGGAGCAGGAAGATGAGGGTGGCGCCGGTGTCGCCCTCGGGATCGGGAATGCGCCGGATGGTGACCCCCGGCGTGCCGGTGAGGCCGTCGATGATCGCCGCCTTGTGCGCCCGCATCCGCTCGATGATCCAGTCCATCCGGCGGAGTTGGACCAGGCCGATCGCACCGGTGATCTCGTTCATCCGGAAATTCACGCCGATCATCAGTGGATTCCCCACCGGGATCGTCTCGTCGAGCTCTTCCATCCGCACGGATCCTTGGTCGTGGTAGCGGACGGCCCGCTCCCTCAGCGCGGGGTCATTGGTCACCACCATGCCGCCCTCCCCGGTGGTGATGACTTTGTGGTACTGCAGGCTGAACGCGCCGAACGTCCCCAAGGTCCCCAGCCGATGCCCCCGATACCGCCCGCCGGCGGCCTGCGCCGTGTCCTCCACGACGTGCACGCGGTGCCTGGCGGCGGCCGCGAGGATCGGGGTCATATCGGCGCCGCACCCCCGCATGTGAACCGGCAGGAGGACTTTGGTGCGCGGGGTGATCGCCGCCTCGACCTTCGACGGATCCATCGTCAGCGTATCGTCGACGTCGACGAACACGGGGACGGCGCCGAGGGCGACCACGGCGTTGATCGTCGCGACCCACGTGTAGGTGGGAACGATCACCTCATCGCCGGGACCCGCCCCCAGGGCCGCCAGCGCGGTCATCAGCGCCGCCGTCCCGGAGGTGACCCCCACGGCGTGCCGGGCGCCCATCGCCTGCGCAAACGCCCGCTCGAACTCCACGACCTTGTGGAGCGGTTTGGGGCCGTAGTGACGGAACAGGCTTTGACTGTCGAGCACTTCCATGACCGCCGCCTTTTCCTCGGCGCCGATCAGGAGACCCCCCGGGTAGCCGGGGAGGAGGGGGACGGTCCGCACCGGCGTCCCGCCATCTACGGCCAGCCTATCCGCTGCATCTCTCATGGTATCCTCCCGTCGTGCCTCTCTGGATCAGGGTATTCGGAAACACGGTGGTCTTCTGCTCGGCCGCTCGGCCGCGGACGAGATCGAGCAAGATCCGTGCGGCCCGCTGCCCCATTTTTTCTTTGGGGATGCGGACGGTGGTCAGCGGAGGGTCCGTCACGGCGGCGAGCTCGATGTCGTCCATCCCGACCACGGACAGGTCGCGGGGGATGCGCAGGCCCCGCTCACGCGCCGCGTTGATGACGCCGAGTGCCAGGATGTCCGTGACGGCGAAGACCGCCGTCGGTGGATGGGACAGTGTGAAGAACGCTTCGGCCTCTCGACGCGCCGCGTCGGCGTCGATCCGCACGAGGATCTCCAGTTCGGGGTCGCGGGGGACGCCGGCGTCCCGGAGGGCCCGGGTATATCCGCTGTGCGTCTCGCGGCCAAACGCATAGTCCACGGCGGCCCCCAGAAAGGCGATCCGGGTGTGCCCCAGCGCGGCCAGGTGCCGCGTCGCCGCGTACGCCCCCCCGGCGTTGTCGTTCACCACCGCGGGGACGGGAAGATCGGGAAGGTCGTTGTCGAGCAGCACCACCGGCACGCCCGAATCGGTCGCTTCGAGGATCCATCGGCGGTCCACCACCCCGACGACGATCGCCCCGTCGATCTCGCGCCCCTGCGCCATCCGCACAAACTGCGGAGCCCGCTCGTCGGGGTGGAGTGGTGGGGCGATCAGCATCCGATAGCCGACCTGCTCGAAGACGCTCCCCACCCCCGTCAGCACCGCCCGGTAGAACAAATCGGAAAAAATGCCGGTCATGTTCAGGCCCGGCACGATGGCGACCGAATCTGACCGGCCCAGGATCAGCCGGCGGGCCGCGGCGTTCGGTGTGTAGTGCAGTTGGCGGGCCGCCTGCTGCACCCGCCGGCGCGTGGCGGTGCTGATCCGGGCGTGCCCATTGAGCGCCTGCGACGCGGTGGGAAGCGAGACCCCGGCAACGCGGGCAACATCGCGGAGGCGGCTGGGGGGCCCTCCCCCGGACGGGCGACTGCCCTCGGGCGGAGGGGCCTCCCCGGCTGTCGCCCCGCGCTCCTCCGGCAGGCCTGGCTCACTGCCGTCGGACCGCCCGGCCTGATCTCGCGGAGCTCGCCGTCGGGTCATCTCACCACAGAATTACCGGAAATGAAGGAGGTTGTCAAATCGATTTGACAGAATACCGTCACCTGCATAATCGGGGGGTGGTTGAGGGTGAAAGGAGGGTGTCCGTGCCGGCCCTGATCGATGTGGCGGGGGTGGTGCGCGAGGCGGCGCGCGACATTCCGGTTGCCCTGGAGGCGGACGTCCTGATCGTCGGTGGGGGGATCGCCGGCGTCATGGCCGCGATCGCCGCCGGCCGCAGCGGCGCGCGGGCGCTGCTGGTGGAGCGGTTCGGGTCGCTGGGGGGGACCGGAACCGCGGCGATGATGAACCTATTCTACGTGCCGTACGCAGCCTCCCGCGGCCTGATCCGTGAACTCTTCGACCGGCTGATCGGGCGTGGCGGTGCCGTCCCCGGTGAGTTTGTCGTCTACGACCCCGAGCTCTATAAAGTGACCGCGCTGGAAATGCTCTCCGAAGCCGGCACACGCGTTGTGCTCCACACGCTGCTGAGCGACGTGGTCATGGACGGGCCGACGTTAAGAGGGGTGGTGGTCGAGAATAAGTCCGGACGTCAGGCGATCCTGAGCCGCGTGACGATCGACGCAAGCGGAGATGCGGATGTCGCCGCCCGCGCGGGTGCGCCGTACGTCAAAGGCCGCGAGGAAGATGGGAAGATGCGGCCGATGACCCTGATCTTCCGAATGGGAGGGGTGGACGTCCCCCGCTTGGTGCAGTACGTGAGGGATCACCCGGACGACTTCTCGCCGGATCCGCTGCAGTGCATGCTCGACCTTGAACACGGGATGGTCCGCATCTTCGGATTCTTCAAGCTGGTCGAAGACGCCAAGGCCCGGGGCGAGCTGTGGGACGACTGCTACTACTTTCGGGTGGAATCGGTGCTGCCGGAGCGGGGGGTGCTGACCGTGAACGCCACCCGCGTCTACGGCGTGGACGGCACCCGGGCGGAGGACCTGTCGCGGGCCGAGATCGAGACCCGGCACCAGATGGTGCAGCTCGCCCACTTTGCGCGTACCCGCATCCCCGGGTTCGAGCGGGCGTTCATCCTCGACTCCGCGAGCACCATCGGCGTGCGCGAGACGCGCCGGATCCGCGGTGAGTACGTGGTCACCGAGGACGACATCCTTGCCGGCCGCCGCTACGATGATGTGGTGGCCGTCGACGCGAACCAGCAGAATCCGAGACAGCAGGGCGGGCACTCGCCGGACGGTAAGGAAGGGGGGCCGCAGGATCGGGAAGCCCGAGAGATGGTCGCCCGGATGTTCGTCTACGAGATCCCCTACCGGTCCCTCGTGCCCCAACGGATCGACGGCCTGCTCGTCGCGGGGCGTTGCATTTCCGTCGACCACCACGCCGATGTGTACACGCGGAACCAGGGGTGCGCAATGGCCACCGGCATCGCCGCGGGGGCCGCGGCCGCCAACGCCACTCGGGCAAGCGGGGCGGTGAGGGCGGTGAACGTCGGGGAGGTTCAGGCAACGCTCCGCGCGCTGGGAATGGATCTCGACCTGCTTCGCCGGCTGGGCCCGACCCCGGTGACACTTGATGGGGTGAGCTAAAGGCGGATGGGCGCGGTGGATGCTCTTCCCCTGGCGGCGCTGCCGCTGAAGACGCGGATCCGGTCCGCGGTCGACGTGCTCGTCTGCGGGGGCGGCACCGCGGGGGCGATCGCCGCGATCGCGGCGGCGCGCGCGGGCGCCCGCACGCTGCTCGTCGATCGATACGGAATGGTGGGCGGCATGGCCTCCACCGGCATGTCGTTCCTCGGCGTGAGCGACGGCCGCGGTCAACGGGCGCTCGGGGGAATCGGGGCGGAGCTGTTCGATCGGCTGGTCGCGCTCGGCGCCGCCTTCGCCGACCGTCCGGACAAGCAGGTTGGTTCCGTCGCCGTCGCGGATCCGATCGTTCTCCAACAGGTGCTGCTGACCATGCTGGCCGGGGCGGGGGTGTCCTTTCTCCTTCACACCTTCTGCGTTGATGCCGTGACCGACGGGGGGCGTCTCCGGGGGATCGTCGTCGCGAACAAGGCCGGCCTGGAGGTCGTTCACGCCCGGGTCGTCGTCGACGCGACGGGGGACGGCGATGTCGCCGCCCGCTCGGGCGCGCGATTTGTCGCCGGTCGCGTGTCGGACATGCTGATGCAGCCGGTCACCCGGATCTTCCGGGTCGCCGGTGTGGACGTTCGAGGGATGCTGGACTACCTTCGCGCCCACCCAGAGGAGATGGATCTCCCCGAGCGGTGGACGGGCGGCGGAGACTACACCGTGGACGACCTGGCTGCGACCTCGATCGTGATGGACGCGTTCCCTTCGCTGGTGGCGGACGCTCGGGCCGCGGGAGAGCTGACCGCCCCGCGCGACCGCATCGGGATCGAGACGGGTCCGGTGCCGGGTGTCGTGACGATTAATGCGACCCGGGTGCACGGGGTGGACGGCACCGACCCCGACGCACTCAGCCGGGCAGAGGTGGAGACACAGCGGCAGATGTTTGAGGTGTTCCAGTTCCTGCGGCGCCGCGTGCCGGGGTTCGGGAAGGCGTGGCTCCTCGACTCCGCGTATGCGGTGGGCGTTCGGGAAACTCGACATATTCTGGGGGAGTACGTCCTGACGCTTGACGACGTGCTCGCGGGTCGGGATTTCCCCGACGCCGTCGCGCGGGGAGCCTACCCGCTCGATCTCCACGACGTCCGGCCCGGGGCGAAGGTCTTCGGGAGTCAGGTCGGAGGGGGTGGGGTGACCCTGCGGCGCGTTGAGCGGGCGTACGGGATCCCGTGCCGATGCCTGATCCCGGAGGCGGTCGACGGGCTCGTCGTCGCCGGACGTGCCATCTCGGCGTCTCACGAGGCGGCGGGCTCGGTCCGCGGCCAGGCGGTGTGCATGGCGACCGGGCACGCCGCCGGGGTGATTGCGGCGGTCAGCGCCCTAGCCGGCCGGGTCCCGCGTCGTGCGGACATCCGGGAGGTGCAGGACGTACTGCGGGCGCAGGGGGCTATCCTTTCGGACTCGCACCTGCCAGTTTAGGTTGAATCGGGCTGCCCCGACGTCGTCGGGAGTGGTCGGAGGATGCGGAAAGGGGGGAGAGGTGACCGGGAGCGGTCGGGAGCCGTCCTCGTCCTGACTTGCACGTGCCACGCGCTCTACAATAGATATAAGGAGGTCAGGCGTATGTTGCGTCAGCCAAGAAACCGGATCGCCGCCGGACTGCTCGCGGTGCTCCTCCTGATGCCGGTGTTGGTCGGATCCACTCCTCAGCCGTCGCGCGCCGCGGGGATGACGACCCTGACGTTCCTGGGGCCCGACTTCGACGAGTGGATCGCCTTCGTCAAGGTGGCGAATGAAATCGGCAAGCCCATGGGCATCCAGATAAAACCGGAGTATCTTCCCTGGGATAACGTGTTCCAAAAGGCCTTGATCGACTCCAAATCCGGCGTGCGGACGTGGGATTACGTGTACATTTACAACACGTGGGTGCCGGGTTTGTCGGCCTCCAAGGCCATCATGCCGATCGATGACTTCCTCAGCACGTCCGCAAACAGGAACGCGGTCCAGCCCAACGATTTCATTAAAGAGACGACGGCCGGGCTCCAGCTGAACGGGAAGCTGTGGGCCATGCCGATGCTCGCGGCACCCTATATGCTCGGGTACCGCAGTGACCTGTTCCGCGATGCCGGAGAAAAGAAGGCGTTTCAGGCGAAATACGGGTACGCGCTCACCGTTCCCCAGACCTACAAACAGCTGATGGACATCGCGCAGTTCTTCACACGCAAGAAGGGCGATACGCTTGCCGGCAAGCCCCTCGACCAGGATTTCTATGGGCTCGTCATGGCCAACAAGAGCGGGGGGTTCCTCTTCCATCGCTATGAGCATATCCTCGTGGCGTATGGCGCCGACCTGGTCTACAACACCAAGACGATGCAACCGACCGCGAACTCGCCGCAGAGCATCGCCGCGGCGAAGTATTACGTTGAACTCCACAAGTACATGCAGCCGGGGACCGAGACCGTCACCGGCGGCGGGGCCGAACGCGTGATGGCATCCGGCCGCGGCGCGATGGCGATGGACGCGCTGGACAACATGCTGTCCGTGCTTCCCGTGGCGAAGCTCTCCCAGGTGGTCGGCCGGATCAGCTACGCGCTCCTCCCCACCCAGGTGGCCGCGCGACCTCACGCCAACGTCGGGGATGCGAATGGGCTGGCGATTTACGCGCTGACCCAGCACAAGGAGGAAGCCTTCAAGCTGGCGACCGCGGTGCTGTCCACCCAGGGGACGAAGGAGGTCATGAAGGAATACCCGGCCCTGGTGCCGATGCGGACCTCGGTCGTCAACGATCCGGACGTACGCCGGAACTACCCCGACGTTTTCGCCGCGATGAGCCTGATGCTCAAGGGGAAGCCCTACACCGTGTTCATCCCACCGCTCAAAGAGTGGATTCAGGCGCAGGATCTCTACGAGCAGGCGCTGTCCGCGGCGATGTCGGGCCAGCAGTCCGTCGAAGATGCGTTGAACGGGGCGCAGGCCAAGGAGGTCGAGCTGTTCAAGCGGGCCGGCTATATCAAGTAGCGATCAGGAGCATGCCAAACCTGGCGGCGGAGATTCCTCGGTGAGGCGGGTCGGGTAGCGCGGCATGGGCATGCGGTGGGCCACGCTGGGCAGAGGCCGGCTCTACTTCTGGCTGCTGACATTCCCTGCGGTCTTGTACGTGGTCGTCTGGCGACTGGTGCCCGCGTTCTACACGCTCTGGCTGAGCATGACCCAGTACAACATCGTCTACGATGCCCTGCCGCGCTGGAATCACTTCGAGAACTTCGGCCGGATCCTGCGCGATGGCGGCCTTCGGGGATCCCTGTCCCTCTCCGTGGAGTTCGCCCTCATCGCGACGGCCGCCGAGGTGGTGATCGGATTGGCGGCCGCGCTCTTCTTGGACACCGACCCGCCGGGCCGGAACCTGCTCTTGGGGATCTTCTTGCTGCCGATGATCATGGCCCCGGTGGTGGTCGGGACGGCATGGTCCACGCTCTTCGACCGCACGGTCGGGCCCATCCCCTATCTTGTCCAGCTCCTGCACGGCCCTCAGGTGCCGTGGCTCGCCACCCCTGCTACCGCGATGTTTGCGCTCCTCATCGCGGATGCGTGGGAGTGGGCCCCGCTCGTCGCCCTGCTGCTGTTCGCCGCGCTGCAGGTCATCCCTCGTGATCAGTTCGAAGCCGCCCGGGTGGACGGCGCATCCGCGGGGCAGTTGTTCCTCCGCATCATCCTGCCGCAGATCGCCCGCATGATGGGGGTGGCCGCCGGGCTCCGGGTGATGGACGCGTTTCTGGAGCTCGATAAGGTGTTCGTCATGACGGGGGGCGGGCCGGGTACCTCGACGCAGTTCGTCAGCATGTTCGTCTACAACCAAGCGTTTCAGTTCTATGAACTGGGATACGCCTCGGCGGTCATCACCGTGGTGCTCGCCTTGCTGGCGGTCGCCTACGGGATGTACCTGCGGAACTACGGCCGATCGCTCAGCCCCGCGGACTCATGACAAGGGTCCGGCCGGTTGGCCACACCGGAGGAGAGCGGAGGCGGCCCGTGCCGGGCCGCCTCCGGCCCCCGGGCCGGCTGGAGAGGAGTCACCGATGAGCGCACGGAGGCGATGGCGGCACCTCGTGGGGACCGCGCTTGTGCTCGCGTGGACGCTTCCACCGTTTCTTTACCTGGTGATGCTGTCCGTCAAGCCCGAGCGGATCTTGATCGACCGAGCCCAGGTCCTCTTTTGGCCGACGCTCGAACGGTACAGGGATTTCATCGGCAGCGGGCTGGGGTTGCCGATCTGGAACAGCCTCGTCACTTCAACGCTCGGCGCGGTCGGCACGCTGATCCTCGGTGGCCTGGCGGCGTTGACGTTCAGCTTCCTCGACTTCAAGGGCAAGACGCTGCTCTTCCTGCTGATCCTGTTGCCCAGGATGTTCCCGCCCGTGACGACGCTGATCCCGATCCAGTTGATGCTCAAGGGGATGGGCCTCATCGATACGCAGCTGGCGCTGATCATCTTGTTCACAGGATTTGAGATCCCCCTGGCGATTTGGGTGTTGCGCACGTTCCTCGACGAGATCCCCCGCGAGTTGACGGAAAGCGCGGCGCTGGATGGTGCGTCCCTGCGGGCGATCATCACGAGAATCATCTTGCCCCTGTCGGGTCCGGGGCTGCTCGCGGCGTTTATTCTGAGTTTCATTTTTAACTGGAACGAGTTTCTCTTCCCGTTGATCGTGACAAGTTTCCACGCACGGACGGGTTCGGTGGCCATCATGAGTTTCACCGCCGGATACAAGAAACTCCAATGGGGGTCGCTCGCGACGCTGGGGGTCGTGATGACGATCCCGGTGATCCTGTTCGTGCTGGCTTTCCGCGCCTCGCTGGTTCGGGGATTTACCGCGGGGGCGCTCAAAGGGTGAGCGCACCGTTACGCCTGGAGCGCCCCGATGCGTCCGACGCCGCGCCGGGATGTCGGAGATCTGCGGGAGCCGGGAATACATGTGAGTGTCCCGGCGCGTTGCCGGTGTGGGGGGTCCGTAGGATGAGGCTGCCGCGAGACTAAGTGGAACGGAGGAGTGCGGAATGCTGCGGGTCGGGCACTACCTCAATCAGTTCTTCGCCGGTGTGGGAGGCGAGGAGCAGGCACAGACTCCCCCATCCGTCCGCCCCGGCCCGACCGGGCCGGGGCGGTTGCTTCAGTCCCTGCTCGGAGCGGAGGGCACGGTCGTTTCCACGTGTGTCTGCGGCGATAACTTCTTCAACGAGGAGTTCGAGGCCGCCGCGGCGGAGGCGCGCCGATGGCTCCGGGAGGCCCGGCCGGACGTGGTCGTGGCGGGGCCGGCGTTTGCGGCGGGGCGCTACGGCCGCGCCTGCGCCGAGGTGTGCCGCCTCGCCGGCGAAGAGGGGATCCCGGCGGTGACGGGGATGCATCCCGAGAACCCCGGCCTGCTGGTCTACCGGCAGGCGTACGTCGTGCCGACGGGGGACTCCGCGACCGGCATGGCCCCGGCGATGACGGCGATGGTGCCGTTGGTGCGCAAACTCGGCGGGCGCCTGCCGGTTGGCTCCGCCGAGGTGGAGGGCTACCTCCCGAGGGGCGTGCGCCGGCCCGGGCCGCGCCCGCGGCCGGGGGCCGAACGCGCCGTGGCGATGCTCGTCGCGCGGATGCGGGGCGAGTCGTTCCTCACGGAGATCCCGGTCGAAGCCTACGAAGCCGTGGCGCCGGCGCCGGCGCTCGCGGACCTCGCCCACTCGACGATTGCGCTGGTGACGACCGGGGCGATCGTCCCGAAAGGGAACCCCGACCACCTCAAGCGGTGCAGCGAGACCCGCTGGGCCAAGTACGATTTGGGGAAGCGCTCGGCGCTGACGCCCGAGGAGTTCGAGTGCGTCCACGGCGGCTTCTTCAATGTCGTCGCGTGCGGAAACCCGAACGTCGTGCTCCCCCTCGACGTCATGCGCGAGTTGGAGCGTGAGGCCCGGATCGGCCGGTTGATCGAGTTCTACTGCACGACAACCGGCAACGACCAGCGGTTGTTGGACTGCCGGCGCAACGGGGAGGAGATCGCCGAAACGTTGCGGAGCGCGCGGGTAGACGGCGTGCTCTTGGTGGCCACCTGAGGGTCCTGCAATCGTTGCGGTGCAACGATCAGCAAAGAGATCGAACGCCGGAAGATCCCGGTTGCCGTGATCAGCGCGCTCCCGCCCCTCGCGCTGCAGGCCGGGGCGAACCGGGTGGTGCAGGGCGTGAAGATCGAGCACGTCTGCGGCGATCCGTCGCTGTCGCCAGACGCCGACCGGGCGCTTCGGCGGCGGCTCGTCGAACGGGGACTTCAGGCCCTGACGATCGACGTGCAGCGTCCCACCCTGATCGGAGGCGGATAAGCCGAGCATGGAACTCGCGCTGGGAACGTTCCCCGTTGAGCGGGTCGTCCTGGGGTCCCCCCCGGGATGGACGGCTGGCCGGCTGGTGGTCGATCCGGCACGCGTCCGGGCGCGCGTCCGCGAAGACCCCAGGATCCGAGACGTGGCGGTGGATGTCGTGGCACCCGGCGAGCCGGTGCGGATCATCCACGTCAGGGACATCATCGAGCCGCGCACGAAAGTCGAAGGCCCGGGGCACACCTACCCGGGGATCTGCGGCCATCCGGTGGAGACCGTGGGCGAGGGGGTGACCCTGCGCTATGCGGGGTTTGGGGTATTGATTGCCTCCGAGGTTCTTCCGCACATCCGCCGGACGGTCAGCGCGGCCACCGACAGCCTGATCGATATGTCCGGGCCGGGCGCCGTGACCGTCTACAGCACCCTCCGGTACGTGGTGCTGACCATCGACACCGTCCCCGATCTCGAGCTCACGGAGTGGAACGACGCGCTCCTTCAGGCGGGACACCGTGTCGCGGCCGATCTCGCCGATCTTCTGCGCGGACAGACCGCGCCGCAGCGGACGCGATACGCGCTGAGTCGGCCGGCGGGAGATTTGCCCCGAGTGGTGCACGTGCACACGCTGAATGCGTCGATGGTCCCTGGGATCGGCACTGGGATCTACGGGTATACGCGGCACGCCTTGCCGGTCCTCGTGCACCCCAACGAAATGTTGGACGGGGCGATCGCGGGCGATGCGGTCGTCACCTACCCCGGGAAGTGCACATGGCTCCACGTCAACAACCCGGTGCTGGAGGCCCTCTACCGACGTGACGGGAAGGACCTTGCCTGGTTGGGGTCGATCGTCTCCCGGACCCGATGGGGAGCGCTCGCCGAGAAGCAGTTGAGCGCCTATCAAACGGTGAAGGCCGCCCAAATGCTCGGGGCCCAGGGAGCGCTGGTGACCTGGAACCACGGCGGAAACGATCTGATCGAGGTGATGCTGACGATCCAGGGCCTGGAGCGGGCCGGGATCACGACGACCTTTCTGACGATCGAATCGGACATCAAGGTCGTCCGCATGACCCCCGCCCTGGCGGAAACGGGTTCGTCGGAACCGCCGCTGCTCTTCAGCGTCCCCGAAGCACGGGCGATCGTCAGCACCGGCACGCTCGCGCCTCCGGAGGAGCTCCCACCGATGCCCCGGGTGGTGGGCGGGGCGACGGTGGTGTTCGATCAGGAGCGGCCGGATCTGCGGATCCCGGCCGGGGGCGCACTCGACCTCGAGACGCTGTCGGGGGCGTACTCCCCGATCTTCGGCCACTTTGACAGCTACGGGCTTGGGGTCCAGAGCTATTTTGACTATTGAGCGCGGCGGACTGCGGGGCACCGGGCGATGTCGGCCGGCACCGTAGGGCCGCTGCGGCCCGTCGTGCGTGCCGCGCGGTTTGCGATCGCCCATGTGCCGGGACTGGTGCTGTCCGGCTCCAAGCCCCGGCGCGAGATTGCGGCGGGGGGAGAGGGTGTCCGCGCCGCCTTGCGCGAGCGACTGCGGTCGTTCGAGGATGCCGTGGGGTATCCGCCCCACCAAGTCCTGCTGGGCACCCTGGCTCCGGAGGCGCTGAGGGAGATCCCCCGACCGTGGCATCTCCGGCCGGTGGCGGGGGCCGGGCCGGAGGGCCCGGGTGGGACGATGATCGACGAGCTCGGTTTCTACGCATGGCTCGTTCGAGCCGACCGGGCGCGCCTGGTACATCTGTCGGAAGAGTTTGCCGCCACCTTGGCGGGGCACCTGGGTGAAACGCGGGTCTCGACGATGAACGCGGACGGCCTGCGCCGCGCGGTGGGACAGCGGGGGGAGCCGCTGTACCTAGGCGGCGGTCGGCAGATCGGCGTGGTCGTGCCCGCACACGAGGAGGACGAGTCGCTGGCCGCCCCGGTGCTCCTCGAGAACCTCGCGGCGAAGGTCACCGGGGCCCTGGCGCTCCGGGGATTGCTGGGGTCGCCCGGCGGGGCGCCGCCCGCCCCGGGAGATGAGTCGGTCGATTATCTGATTGGCTGCGGCGAGGAGGCGGTGGGGGACCGCTATCAGCGCGGAGGCGGAAACCTCGCCAAAGCGATGGGCGAGTTGGCGGGGGTGCGGACGGCAGGCGCGGTTGACGTGAAGGCGTTTTGTGCGAGTCCGTTGCACGGGCTGCTCTTGGCGGGCGCGCTCGTGGCCAGCGGCGTATGGCGCCGGGTGGTCGTCGTTGCCGGCGGGTCGCTGGCGAAGCTCGGGATGAAGTGTCGCGGCCACCTGGCGGCCGGGTATCCGGTGCTGGAGGATGTCATCGTGGGGATGGCGATCGACGTCGCGGCGGACGATGGCCGCAGCCCCGTGCTGCGGTTGGACGCGGCGACCGTCCACCGGATCGCCGACGGGACCGCTCCGCACCAGATGGCGCAGGTGCTGACGGCGGCCCCACTGCGGGCGGCGGGGCTCAAGCTCGGCGACGTGGACCGGTACGCCGTGGAGCTGCACAACCCGGACATTACGGAACCGGCCGGATCGGGAGACGTGCCCGCACGCAACTATCAGATGATCGCCGCGCTGGCGATGCAGGCCGGCGAAATTGCCCGGTCCGACATGTCGGCGTTCGCCGCGGCTCACGGGATGCCCGGGTTCTCGCCGACCCAAGGCCACATCGCCTCGGCCGTCGCCTACCTGCATCACGCCGTGACCGGCCTGACGCGGGGGTCGTTCAGCCGGGTGCAGCTGGTCGCGAAAGGCAGCTTGTTCCTGGGACGCATGACCGAGTTGGCGGATGGGGTGAGTATTCTCATGGAGCGCAACGCAGCAGGCGACTCGGAAGGGAGGAGGAGGGTATGATCGATTTCAAGGACAAGCTCGTGCTCGCACTGGGCGAACGGGACGGGATCCCGGCTCCGGCGCTGGTGGCATGCGCGGAAAGCGCCGGCGGCCGGGTCGTCTACGCCGCCACCGAGTGCTTTGTCTGAACGTCGGCGGGCGCGATGGACCTGGAGGAGCAGGGACGGATTCAGCAGCTCGCGGGGGGCGGGCAGAGCGATCAGATGATCGTGCTTCTGGGCACCCCGAATGCGAGCAGCACGCTGATGATCGCTCTTACGCTCACGCAGGGCGACCCCAGCTACGCCGGTCCACTCGCCGGAGTCCCGTTGGGACTCCCCGTCTACCACATTCTCGAAGACCGGGTGAAAGATGCGATCCCCGCCGACGTGTACGAACGTGAGATCGGGCCGATGGAGTTCGTCCTGGACAAGCCGGGGATCGAGACGGCCCTGGCCAAGACGCGAGGAGGCTGACGCGCCAAGGCGGCGGTGGGATCCCGCTAGGGCTGCCGGGCGGCGAAGGAGTGGTCCATGCGCATCACGCAGATCCGCACGCGGCAGGTGGACGTCCCGCTCCCGCAGCCGTTCTATCCGGCGTGGGCGCCGGGCCGGGTCGAGACGCAGATCCGGCTCGCCTACCTGCGCATTGACACCGATGCCGGGGTGTACGGGATCGCCGGCCACGAGTTCTTCGGCGCCGAGGAACAGTGCGTGGCGCGGGTGGCGCGAGACCTGGTGGGCGAAGACCCGCTCCACATCGAAAAGCACGCCGCCACCCTGCGCTTTCTCTGGCCGTACTTCGGCACGGCAGTGTGGTTCGTGGAGATCGCGCTCTGGGACATTCTGGGGAAGGTGGCGGGTCTGCCCCTCTACCGGCTGCTGGGGAGCGCGCGAGATGCCGTCGCGGCCTACGCCTCGACCGGCCAGAACCGCACCCCGGCCGAGCGCGCCGACGACGCCCGCCGGCTGCGCGATGCGGGGTTCCGTGCGATCAAGCTCCGGATCCACAGCGAGTCGATGGCCGAGGACCTGGCACAGGTCGCGGCCGTGCACCAGGCGGTCGGCAACGGGATGGCGATCATGGTGGATGCGAACCAGACCGATGTGCACGACGCCCCCTATCCCGGCCCGCACTGGTCGTATCATCGGGCGCTCAGGACGGCGCAGGCGCTGGCGGAGTATGGGATCGAGTGGCTCGAGGAGCCGTTGCCCCGCCACGACTACGAGGGGCTGCGGAGACTCCGGGCGGCGTCTCCGGTGCCCGTGGCCGGCGGTGAGGTGAACCAGGGATTCGGTGAGTTGCAGCGGCTCCTCCTGGATGGCTGCTACGACATCCTGCAGCCCGACGTGACGCTGTGCGAGGGATTGCTGCGCATCCGGGCGCTCGCGGCGATGGCGAACGCCGCATCGGTGCTCGTCGTCCCCCACACCTGGGGCGATCCGTTGGGCACGGTGGCGAACCTGCACCTGGCGGCGGCGATTCCCAACACCTCGTACTTCGAATTTCCCCACGACCCGCCGGCGTTTCCCAGCACCGTCTACCAGCAGACGCTCAAGACGCCCCTGGTCGTGGACGACGGGCTGGTGCGCGTGCCCCAGGAGCCCGGCCTGGGAGTGGAGCTCCAGGACTGGATCTTCGAGTGAGCCGAGGTGCGCCTTGACGGCCGGTCGGGTTCGCGCAGCCACGCTGGTGGCCCCTGGACGGTACGAGCTTCGCGAGTACCCGGTACCCGACCCGGCGTCGGGATGCGTCCTCGTGCGGATGGAACTGTCGGGGATCTGCGGGACCGATAAGCACACCTACCAGGGATACACTACCCAGTACGCCGGAACGGCGACCCCGCGCGAGATCCCATTCCCGATCATTCAAGGGCACGAGAACGTCGGGACAGTGGCCGCCATCGGCGGCGACGGTCGCTACGAGGACTTCGAGGGGACCCCGCTGCGTGTCGGCGACCGAGTCGTCGTGGGGGCCAACGTCGTCTGCGGCCGCTGTTATTACTGCCGGCACGACTTCCCCTACTACTTCTGTGAACAGATGATCGACTACGGCAACAACATGACCGCGGCGACCCCCCCGCACCTGTTCGGAGGGTGGTCCCAGTTCCTGTACGTCGTCCCCGGGAGCTTCTTGGTCCGGGTTCCAGACGAGCTTCCATCGGAGATTGCCGTGCTCACCGAGGTCATGGCGGTGACCGTGGGGCTCGATCGCGCCAAACAGTTCTCTGCCGTGCCGAACGAATCGTTCCTGTTCGACGACACGGTCGTCGTCCTGGGGGTCGGGCCGCTGGGGATGTGCCACCTGATCAAGGCCAGGATGCTGGGCGCGGGCACCCTGATCGCGGTGGACTTGTCCGCCTACCGACTCGACATGGCCAAACAGCTGGGCGCGGACTACGTCATCAACGCCGCCCAAACCACCGCCGCCCAGCGGCTGGGCTTTGTGCGCGACCTCACACACGGCCGGGGCCCGGACGTCGTGATCGAGTGCGCGGGGGTCCCCCAGGTCATTCCCGAGGCCTTGGAGATGCTCCGGGTCGGCGGGATGCTGGTGGAGGCCGGGAACTTTTCCGACCTGGGTGATGTGGCGATCAGTCCGCACCGGCACCTCTGTTCGAAGAACGTGCGGATCCTTGGTGTCGGCGGCGAGGAGGCCGCGGCGTACGGCCCGAGCATGCGGCAGATGGCGCGCTACATGCAGCACTACCCGTTGCGAGGATTCGTCTCCCACCGGTATCATCTCAAGGACGTTGAGGCCGCCGTCCTCAAGTCCATCGCCCCCGACTCCATGAAGGTCGTGATCGACCCCTGGGCCTAACCGGCGCATTTCTCTCGCGTCCGTCCTCACTCCCGGCCCGGGCAACACGCGCGGTGGGGCGGCCTTCCCCCGTCGAAGGCCCGGGTCCCCGGTCCGCCGTGCGCCGCGAACGCCGATGTCGTATGCTTGAGTTGCGGGCGCTGGGTGCAGGGAGGATTCGATGGCACATCTCGGCTTGTCGATCCGCGGGGGGGAGCGGCGGGAAGAGGAGCTCCGGTTCGCCCGCCGGGTGGGATACACGGCCGCGGAGATCAGCATGGATGGGACGGGCCTCATCTTCGGAGGGCGGCTGCACCCCCAACTGTTGGGGGAGGCCCTCCATGGCTTCGCCAAACACGATTTCCGCTACTCGGTGCACAGCCCCAGCAGCCTGGACCTGCGCGACCGCGCCAACCGCGAGATTCAGCTCGCGCTGGCGCGGTCGAGCCTCGAGTTCTGCCGGGCGGTCGGAGGGCGCGTGCTCGTGCTCCACTTCGAGCAGCGGAGCGAGGATCCTGAGGACGAGGATGCGTTCGAGGATGGAATCCGCAAGCTCTCCGACGAGGCCGGGGACGTGCTTCTGGGGATCGAGAACATCGAGGTCGAGCGGGTTGAGCCGGTGATCGACTGTGTCCGTCGTCTCGACCGCCCGAACGTGGCGATGACCTTCGACGTCGGCCACGCGTTCCTCGCCTCCGCGTACTTCCGATTCGACTTCTTCGAGGCGATTCGGGCCGCCCTCCCCTACGTCCGGCACCTCCACGTCAACGACAACTTCGGGCGGTACGATCCGCTCCGCCTCGAGAACTTCACCCTTTACCGAACCCAGTCGTCGGCCGATACGTTCCCTCTAGGGAAGGGTGACCTCCACCTCCCGGTGGGTTGGGGGGGGATTCCACTCGAAAAGGTGTTCGATGTGCTGCGGGGATACCGGGGGAGCGTGATCCATGAATATCGCTACGCCAATTTTCTGGCGTCCGTGGAGGATGATTACGGCCGGATGCGAACTTTGCTGGCCGCCCTCGACGAACCGGGAACCCCCGGAGATGGCAGAGGGAGGTGAGGGTCCTTCCCGAATTTAGTCGACGATACCGATGACCGAGATGCTTAAGGGGGGTGCGTAGTCATGCGGAAGCCACGGCAATTACGCTGGCTTGCGTCGTCCGTCCTGATCGCGGTCGCGCTGTTCCTGCTGGGAACGAACGATCGCACCCCGGCCGGGGCGGCCGAGCCCGTGACGCTCAACGTCTACATCGACGGGGACACCAACATCTTCGACCTCTGGAGCAAGAGCTTGCTCCCCGCGTTCGAGAAACGTTACCCGCAGTACCGGGCCAACATGGTGCCGCTGCTCCACGGCAACGGGTCCCAGGGGGTGTTCGACAAGATCCTGGCGGCGAAGCGGGCCGGAAAGCCGACCGACGTCGATCTGTGGGAAACCGAGCCGTCGTTTGTCCAGCAGGGGCTTTCCGAGGTCCTGTGGGTCCGGCTGAACGAGCGGATCCTGCCCAACATCACCCGGGTGCCCCAGGGTGCTCTCGAGGCCGTCGACTGGTACGGCGTGCCCTACCGGGGATCGTCGGTGGTGATCGGGTACAACAGCGCGTTCGTCAAGAACCCGCCCAAGACGTTCGACGATCTGGTCGCCTGGATCAAGGCGAACCCCGGGAAGTTCACCTACTGCGACCCAAACACCGGCGGATCCGGCCAGGCGTTCGTGGCGTCGGCGATCTACAAGTTCGCCCAAGCGACCAAGTTCGCCGGAAACGCCTACGACCCGAAGGAGGAAGCGGCGTGGGCTCCGGCGTGGAAGCTGCTGAAGGACCTCCAGCCGGCGATGTACAACAACGGGTTCCACCCGAACGGGAATGTCGCCGTGCTGCAGCTGCTGGCACAGCAGAACATCTGGATCGCGCCGGTGTGGTCGGACATGGGGCTTGACTTTTCCAGGCGGGGGCAACTCCCCAAGAGCGTCAAGTTCGAGCAGCTCACCCCGCCGCTGTTTGGCGGAGACTCGACGGTGACGCTCCCCGCCGGGGCCGACTCGAAGCACTTGGAAGGAACGCTGACGCTCCTCAACTGGCTCCTGACGCCGGAGGCGCAGGCGTTGGTTATCAACGAAGTGTCCGGGTACCCCGGCATCGAGTGGAAGTACATGCCCGCCTCGGTGCGGGCGACCTTCGAGGACGTGGCCAAGCCGTACGCGCCGTTCCCCAACGCAAAATATTTGGCCGACCTCAAGCGCCTCTGGCACGAGCAGGTCGCGGGACAGTAAGATCCCGGGGAGGATCGCGCTGGACGGCCGGCGAGGACGCGCGCACAGGCGGTGAGGTCCCGGACCGGGGGATCGTGGGGGCAGGGAGCACTGGGGCTCGCCCTGGTGCTCCCGCCGCTCTGCGTGTTGGTTTTCCTGATCGTTGTTCCGGCCATCACGGCGGTCGTTGATACGCTGCGCCCCCCCGAAGCCCTCGCGGGGGGGGTGACGCTGGCGGCGTACGCGCAGGTGCTCGGAAGCCGCATCCTGCGGGCGGACATCGTGTTCAGCGTGGTGGTCACGCTGGTCGCGGTGGCCGCCACTTTCTGCCTGAGCTACCCGCTGGCCATGTACCTCCGGTTCAATAGGGGTCGGCTGCCGTCGCTGTTGGCGGTGCTCTTCACCATCCCCCTCTTCGTGCCCGTCGTTATCGCCTCGTTCGCGATGATCACGTTCCTCGTCAATCACGGGATGGTGTCGACGATCGTCTACCGGTTGGGGATCGAGCGGCTTCCGCCGCTGGTGTACAACGCCACGGGGATCGTCCTGACGGAGGTCTGGACCACCATTCCGTTCGCGGTGCTCATTCTCGGGGCGGGCCTGCAGTCGATCGACGACGCGCTGATCGACAGCGCCCGCGACGTCGGGGCGGGCCGGCTGCGCACGTTCGCGTCGATCATCCTGCCGCTGAACGCCACGCCGACGATGATCACGCTGACCCTGCTCTTTATCGGGATCTTCGGATCGTTTACCATTCCCTATCTCGTCGGCGGAAACGCGCCGCAGATGCTCGGGGTGACGATGACCAACTACCTCACCCAGTACCTCCGGCGGACCGAGTCGGTCACGATCGCCGTCATCGCGTTTGTCATCGCGGCGGCGGTCGGCGCGGTCTACGTGGTGAGCGTCAGCCGCCGGGAGCGGCACGCGCTGTGAGTGTGACCCGGGCGGCGGCGGGGGTGGCCACCCCTCCCTGGTACTGGGCGGTCGGCGCGATGCGCCGTGCGCTCGGGCTCGGGGCGTTCCTCGCCCTCGCGGCGTTCATCCTCGGCCCGCTGCTCACCCTGCTGGTGTGGGCTTTCGCGGGGACGTGGCTGTTCCCTGACCTGCTGCCGCAGTTCTCGCTCACCTGGTGGTACTATGTCCTCGGCAACGCGGACGTCGGGAAGGCGATCCGGATGAGCTTTCTCAGCGCCCCGATCGCGACGCTGCTTTCCGCGGTGATCTGCATCCCCGCCGCCTACGCCTTCGCCAGGCTGGAGTTCCCGGGCCGACGGGCGCTGCTTCTGTCATTCCTGAGCGCCAACGCGTTCCCCAAGATCGGTTTGTATGTGAGCATTGCCACGCTCTTCTATCGGTTGAATCTCATGGACACGTTTGCCGGGGTCGTGCTCATCCAGCTGGTGAACACCATCCTCTTCATGATTTGGATCCCGACCGGGACCTTTCGGGGGATCAACCGCAACCTGGAGGACGCCGCCCGCGATGTGGGGGCGGGGGCGCTTCGGACCTTCTTCCAGATCACGCTCCCCATCGCGCTCCCCGGGCTCATCGTCGCCTCCCTGTTCGCCTTCCTCGCGGCGTTCGATGAGGCGCAGGGAACCCTGATCGTCGGGACGCCCAACCACATCACGATGCCGGTGATGATGTACACGCTGGTGCTCTCCTACCCCCAGCCGGTGGGGGCGGTGTTCTCCGTGCTGCTCTCGCTGCCATCGCTCGCGTTTTTGCTCCTTGCCCAACGGTACCTGCGGGCCGGGTATCTCGCCGCCGGGTACAGCCTGTGAGGTCCTAGCGTGGCGCGCCTCTCGATCTCCCAGGTCACCAAGATATTTGGGGCGCAGGCGGCGGTGCACGACGTCACACTCGAGGTGGGCGACGGCGAGCTGATGTGCCTGCTCGGCCCGTCGGGATGCGGAAAGACGACCACCCTGCGGATGATCGGCGGGTTCACGGTCCCGGACGGGGGAGACATCCAGATCAACGGGCGAAGCATCGTGGCCCTCCCTCCGGAAAAGCGGCCGACGGCGATGGTGTTCCAACGGTACAACTTGTGGCCCCACATGACCGTCGCCGGCAACATCGCGTTCGGATTGAAGTTGCGGCGGCTTTCCAAAGAGGCGATCGACGCGAAGGTTCGTGATGTCCTCGTACTGGTCGGCCTGCCGGGCTCGGCGGAAAAATACCCGCACCAACTGTCGGGCGGGGAGCAGCAGCGCGTCGCGGTGGCCCGCGCGCTTGTCCTGGAGCCGCAGATCTTGCTCCTCGATGAACCCTTCAGCAACCTTGACGCGCGCCTCCGGGTTCGCATGCGGGAGGAGGTGAAGCTGCTCCAGCGCAAGGTCGGTATCACCACGGTGTTCGTCACCCACGACCAGGAGGAAGCGCTTTCCATCGCGGACCGCATCGCGGTGATGAAGGGCGGGGTGTTGGAGCAGGTCGATACCCCTGACACGCTGTATGCCCGGCCGCAGACATTATTTGTCGCCGACTTCATCGGAACCATGAACCTCATCCCCGCCCGCGTGCACGCCCCGCGGGAGCTCGCGGCGGGATCGTGGCGGCTGACACTGCCCGACGGCCGGTGGCCCGCCGGGAGCGAGGTCACGCTCGCCGTCCGTCCCGAGGATCTCGTGGTGGATTCGCAGGGGGCGCCGGTCAGGATTCGCCGCGTCATCAACCTCGGCCACTACCTGCAGGTGCTTCTCGACTGCCCCGGAGTGGCGGCCCTCAGAATGTTCACCGGCAAGGGTGCGGTGTTTACGGAGGGGCAGGAGATGCGCCTCGGGATCGCCCGCGGGCTCGCCTTCTATGGAACTGAGATGATCGAACTCGGCGGGCCGATGCGCCCCGCGGTCGCCGCGCCTACGGACCGCGCGTGACCGGAACCCCCCGATCGTCCGGCCCGGCATCCGTCCGGGCCGGGGATGTCTTCGAGCACACGTTTGCGGTCGATCTTCCCGGCGAGGCGTGCGCTTCGCTCACCCTGGCCGCACCCGGAACGTCCTGGCGGGATGCGCGGGTCGCCGTCGTCGAGATCGAGGTCGACGATCGGGACCCGCAGGAGGTGATCCTGGCCGGCGGTGAAGAGCCGACCGAGTACCTCCGGTTCCTCGGGCGTCTCGCCGCGGGTTCCCACCGGCTGCGGCTCCGGATCCGGCCGGATCTCACGGCATCCGATGCCGCCGCGGTGACGGTACACGGGGTGCGGCCGCGGTCCGTGGGAGATGAGGATCCCATCGCATCCATCTGGCGGCACGCGCCCGTAGTGCACTACCGGGCCGTCACCAGCCCGTTGGACAGCCTGACCTCGGACACGCCGCTCCTGCTCTTCTATCGGACCGGATCCGACGCCCTCGGCACCGTTATCGAGTACCACCTCATCTTCAGCCACGAGGATGCGGGGACCGACCTCCCCGGACTGCTCGCCCGCTGGGGGCACACGGTCGACATCGAGTGGGCGTTCCGGGTCACCCTCGACGGCGCCGGCCGCCCGATCCGCGAGGAGGTGCAGGGGCCGGAACACCGCACCCTGCCCTATGCCGGGGGCCGGGCGCTGGGCGGGCACCCGGTCCTGCAGGTCGCCACCCTCAACGGGACGTTCACCGACCAGGTCCGGTCGCGCTTTCGTGGGGCGCTGGGACCGGCGTGCGCGCAGCCCGAAGGGGAGCCGCGCGAAGGGGTGCTGCAGCGGTTTCCCTGGATCTACCGGGTCAGCGCGCTCGAGGTGCTCCGCCAGGTCCCGCTCGATCCCGACCCGTCACCGCACTCGCGGGGACCGGCCGACCTTCGATCGTACGTCTACGTGCAGTGGAAGCGCCCCCCCGGGACGGAGCTGCCGCTCGAGGCCGCCGTCCGCGTGGAGGGCATCTGGTACACATCGGCGTGGGGGCAGCCCGGCTTGGCTTTCACCGACCCGGATGGGGAAAGCACGGCGGTGAAGGTGCCGGTCGGCACGGATGAAGCGACCATCACGGGCATCGCGCTGCGCGCGTTCCGCCCGCCGGGGGCAGCGCTCGCCGTGAAGCTGGTGCGCGCCTTCCTCCTCGACGACCGCTACGGTCCTCGTCCCTCCTTCGCCGCGGGCGGGGTCCGCCTCACCCACGATCAACCGCATGCGGTGGCGTGGGAGCGCGTCTAGCGCGGCGCCGCCCGGAAGGACACGCCGGCGCGCGCCGCGAACGAGCTTGCGGTCGGATCACCGGACGGAGAAAGAGGTCGGCCTCGATGCGGGCGTGCTTCCGTTGGGTCTGCGCCGTCATCCTTGCGGTGTCGTTCACAATGCCGCCCGCCTCGACGGCGGAACCGGTCCGGGTCCTTACCATCCTCCATTTCAACGATGACTATCAGCTGACCGCCCTCGACGGCAGCAAGGTCGGCGGGCTGGACCGCCTGGCGACGCTGATCGCGCAGTACCGCCGGCGGGATCGCCCCGCGCTCCTGCTGTTCGCGGGGGACTTGCTCTCGCCGTCTGCCGAGTCCTCGGTGTTCAAAGGCGCGCAGCTGATCGACGGCTTGAACCACCTGGGGATCGACGCCGCCGTCCCGGGGAACCACGAGTTCGATTACGGGCCGGAGGTGCTCGCGGCGCGGGTCTCCGAATCGCATTTCCCCTGGGTCGCGACGAACGCCTTCGTGACTCCCGGGATGCGGACGCTCCCGGGGACCAAACAGCTCCTGATCGTGAGCGCCGGGGGAGTCCAGGTCGGGATCTTCGGGCTCACGACTCCCTCCACCGCCGGCTCATCATCGCCCGGCGGCACCGCGTTCGGCGAGCCGGTGGCGGTCGCCAAGGCGGCGGTGCCGATCCTCCGGCGGGACGGCGCGCAGGTGGTCATTGCCCTGACGCACCTGGACGTGAGCGAAGACGAAACGCTGCTCCGCGAGGTCCCTCAAATCGACCTCGTCATCGGCGGGCACGATCACGAGCCGATGACGCGCCTGGTCGATGGACGCCTGATCGCCAAGGCCGGATCGGATGCCAAGTGGTTGGGGATTACCCGCCTGGCCCTCGACGGCTCGCACCGCGCGGTGCACCAGCTGATCCCGGTGACCAGCCAGACCCCCTCGGAGCCGGCGGTCGCCGCGCTGGTGCGGCGCTACACGGATCTTCTCGGCAAAGAGCTCGACGTCGCCATCGGGGAGGCCGCCGTCCCGCTCGATGCGCACGAGTCTCTCGTTCGTGCGCAGGAATCCTCCCTGGGCGACTTCATCGCCGACGCGATCCGCACAGCCGTGCACGCAGACATCGCGATCACCAACGGGGGAGGGATCCGCACCGACGCGGTCTTGTCGGTCGGGCCGATTCGGCGCCGGGACGTCATCGCCTGGCTCCCGTTTGGGAGCGTGGTCGTCAAGGTGGCCATCCGCGGGGACGCGATCCGGGAGGCTTTGGAGAATGGGGTGAGCCAGCGGGACAAGCTGGCCGGCCGGTTTCCGCAGGTTTCGGGGTTGCACTTCACGTTCAATCCCGACCGACCGGTCGGGGCCCGAGTCCTCGATGTTCGCATCGGCGATGCCCCCCTGGATGCCGGCACCACCTACACGGTCGCGACGAACGATTTCATGCTCCGCGGGGGCGATGGCTATACGATGCTCTCAACGGGCCAGGTGTTGGTCGACCCGGCGGGGGGACCATTGATGGCCACCGCGGTGGCGGAGGCGGTTCAGCGGATCCACGTAGTGGCTCCCAAACCCGACGGGCGCATCACGATCGCCCGCTAGGCGCCGCCGGCAGGCGGGGATTTAGGAAGGGGCCGTCCCCCTCGTCGGGGATGTCGCGAAGACCTCGCCCGCACGCTTGTCCGGCCGCAGCCCCTTGAGGACCGCGCCGCGAAGATCGGTGCCGGCAGGGCGCTGATACTCTACCTCGACGACCAGGGTCGGCGTCACCCAATGCGGGAGCGGATCGGGCGGGCCGTCACCGCCGCGTTCGGGAAGCGCCCGCGCGGGCGCGAACGGCGAGGACTTACGCCGCATCGCTTTGAGCTCACGGAGCATGGTCTGCCGGAATTCATCCGTCAGCCCCGCATCGAGGATGCCCGCATACGTGAGCCTGCCCGTCCGGTCGTGCTGCCCCAGGACGATGCCTCCGAGCCCGCGGCGGCCGTCGGTCACGTATCCTCCGACGACGAATTCTTCGCGACGCCGGACGGGGATCATCACCCAGTCCGGCGATCTCGCCCCCGGCCGATAGACGCTTGCCCTCCGCTTCGCCACCACCCCTTCCAGCCCAACCTTGGCGCACTGGCGGAAGATCGCCCGGCCGTCCATTCCGGAGAGCGGCTCGGTCACGCGGACCACTTGCGAAGCGAGGGGGCGCGCCAACGCCCGCAGGACCGCATGTCGGTCCTCCAGCCCCCGGGCGATCAGTGAGTGGTTGTTGGCATACAGGCAGTCGAAAACCATGTACACCAGGTGTCCGGACGGTCGACGCGTTCCCGGGCGGAGCCACTGCTGGAGGCTCTCGAAATCGGGAAGTCCCCGTTCGTCGAGGACCACGACCTCTCCGTCGAGCACCAGCGACGCCGGAAAGCCCCGCAGGGCCTCGGCGACCGGCCGGAAGAGGTCGGTGAATGATAGGACGTTGCGGGAGAGGAGCCGGACCGAGCCGTCGCGGATCATCGCGATAACGCGGACCCCGTCCCATTTGGGTTCATACATCCACGCTGGATCGTTAAACGGGACTCCTGCCGATTCGGCCAGCATCGGCCGGATGACCTTGGGGAACGGCGAGTGCCCGGGAGGGTGCAGGCCTATCCGGACGAGGGCGCTGATCACCGTGAGGGGAAACACCATCGGTATTGATTATAAACCACCCGCGCGGGGGCAAGATGCCCGGGGTCACGTCCCGCGGGTTATCGCGCCGGAAGCATCCAGATGAGGACGAAATAGAACACGAGGGTGAACAGCCCAATCGGCGAGAGCACGATGGCGACAAAGTGCCCGAGTGCGAGCGCCGGCGAGAAGGATAGCCCGAAGACCGACACGGTGTACTGCATCGCGGTGCCGACGTGCCGGTCGCTGGAGAAGAGGTTGAAGAACGTCCCCACGTTCGTCTCGTTGTTTCGGATCAGGTTGGGGAAAAATCCGAAGAAGGTCAAGATCAGCACGATGAAGGCCAGACAGGCGAGATACCCGATGACATACCTCATGTTTCACCACCAGCCGACGGATCGCCGCCCCCTTCACTCTTATGCCCATCAGCCCTGAGTTGCAGACGCGGCGAGCGGGGGGCCTCCGCCCCCGCTGAGCCTTGCGCTCCTCAAACACTCCCAGGCAATCTCCACGAAGCTTCGTCTAAAGCTTCGCGACGCGGGGCATAGGGTACACCGGGAGCGGATCGATGGTGCGGGATCCGGGACCGGCCCGTCGGCCACCGCGGGAAGGGTGCGTAGATGAGCGTTGCGAGGGTGTTCTTCCATTCAACCCGGTCAGTGTGCCGATCCCGGAGTGGGCGCTGCCCCTCCGCCTCTCCGCGTACCGCCACGATTGCCGAGTGGGGGTGGCGCGGGATGATGACAGCGCCAAGGGGTTCCCGGATCGCACACCATCCACTGCCGAGTTGATGACGATAGACCCCGAACACTCGCCTGCTTCGTCGGCGCCCCCCGACCTGGAGATGCCGGGTCCCTCCCGGCCGGTTCCCACGAAACTGCGGGTGCTCATCGTCGAGGACCAACCCGCCGACGCAGAATTGACCGTGCGCGAGTTGCGTCGAGCCGGTTTCAACTTTGAATGGGCACGCGTTGAGGACGAGGCAGCGTACCGGCAACACCTCGCGCGCCTTCCCGATCTCATCCTCTCGGATTTTTCGCTGCCGAGGTTCAGCGCGGCGCGTGCACTGGAGGTGCTCCAGGAGAAGGGGCTCGACGTCCCGTTCCTCATCATCTCGGGGATGATGGGGGAGGAGACGGCGGTGACGCTGATGAGATGTGGGGCCACCGACTACCTCCTCAAGGATCGGCTGACACGACTGGGACAGGCGGTCGAGCGGGCCCTTGAGGATCAACGTCTCCGTCAAGAGAAGCGCAAAGCAGACGAGGATCTGCGGGCCAGCGAAGCGCGGTACCGGACCTTGTTCGAAGGCGTCCCCATCGGACTCTACCGAACCACCGTCGACGGAGAATTCCTCGAAACCAACCCGGCGTTCCTGCAGATCATGGGCTATCCAGATCGCGAGACACTGATGGCGGCCGGGGCCGCCGGCCTCTATGTCGACCCCGAACGTCGGAAGCACTGGCTGGCTCTCCTGGAGAGTGAGGGGGCGGTGACGGACTTTGAGAGCCAACTCCGCCGCCATGACGGGAGGCTGATCTGGGTGCGCGCCGGCGCTCGAGTCGTCCGTGACGCCACTGGCCGGAGCCTGTATGTTGAGGGGGCGGTTGTTGACGTTACGGGGCGGAAGCAAGCCGAGGAAGAGGCTCACCGGCGGGCCGCCCACCTCGAGACCTTGAATGCGATTATCGCCGCCTCGGGGGCCGCACAGGATGAGCCCGCCCTCCTGAAGGTGACGGTCGACGCGATCCTCAAGGCGCTCGGATGCGAGATGGGAGGGGTCTGGACGGAGCGGACCCAACTTGTCCGCGGGATGACCCACGAGGCTGGCCCCTCGATTCTCGGCGTCTTGGAGGCGGCGGGGTACACGCTGCTCAGCCCGCACGCGGTGGACGACTGGCGGATCTCAACGGGTTCGGAGATCGACGCGGCGGCGAGCGTCATGGGGCAGTTCGGCATCCGGGCCTCGATCGCCGCTCCCATTCGAACAGACGGCGGAATCCTCGGCGGCATCGCGGTTGCCTCCGCCGTCCCCCGCCGGTGGCTCCGCGACGAAGTCACGTTGGTAGAGGCCGTGGGCAAGCAGATCAGCGAAGCGATCGAGCGGCTGAAGTTGTCACAGGAGTCGCAGCGCCGGACCATGGAACTCGAGGCGTTCTACACACTGAGCCGCCAGTTGCGCGAAGCCCCGAGCGTCGATGAGATGTACCCGATGATCGTCGAACGCGCGATGACCCTTTTGGCGAGCGGCCACGGCTCACTCGCACTCCTCAACGCAGAACGTGAAGGATTCACGCGTGTCTACACGGTCGGGATCCCCACGGAGAGGATCGGGTCGACGTTTCCCGTTACCGGGACCCGGTCGGGGGAGGTGGTGAAGACAGGGACCGCCTACGTGAGTGAGGATTTCAGTGCCGAGCAGGTCCCGGCCATGCTGGACGCAGCGCAGTATCGTGTCCTTGGACCTTTTGCCATTGTGCCTATGCGGTCGGAAGAGGAGATCATCGGCACCCTCTGTTTGGCCCGCCCAAAGGCGCCGGAACATCCTGCGTTTACCGAGGCCGACATCCGCCTGCTCGAGGGGATCGCGGAAATCGCGGGCACGGCGATTCGTCGAGCTCGCCTCAATCACCACCTCGAGCAATCGTATATTGAGCTGGTGCTGGTGCTGGCGCGGGCGGCCGATGCCCGCGACAGCTACACGGCCGATCACAGCGAACGCATCGCGACCCGCGCGGTCACGCTCGCCCGAGCCATGGGGTGCAACGAGATCGACGTGCAGAATGTGCAATGGGGCGCGCTCCTGCACGATATCGGCAAACTGGGGGTACCCGACAACATCCTGAGGAAACCCGGCCCGCTGACCGAGGCGGAGTGGCACGTCATGCGGCAGCATCCGGCGATCGGCGAAGAGATCCTGCGGCCGGTCGATCGGATGCGCGACGTAGCCGCGTTGGTCCGGCACCACCAGGAGCGTTGGGACGGGGCCGGCTACCCCGATCATCTGCGCGGCGAGGAAATCCCGCTGGGCGCCCGAATCTTGGCCGTCGCCGACACCTACGGGGCGATGACCGATGATCGGGCGTACGGGAAGGGCCGGACGCTGGACGACGCGCTTGCTGAGATCTGTCGATGCGCCGGGACGCAGTTCGATCCCCGCGTGGTTGACGTGTTCTGCAGGATGCTCAGGGAGGGGGACGAGGGGGGGCGTCTGTCCATCGGCCGAGAACCCGATGCCGGGAAGGCGACGATCCGGCCGTCGGAGACGGCGATCGCTCGAGCCCTCTCGCACGCACGCCGGATCGGGCGCGTCGTCCCGGCGATGACGGATGTGGCGAAGCGCCTGTTGCGCCCCCTCGACCTCGCCGCCGTGCTCGATGAGATTCTCAGTCAGATCCAGGAGGTCTTTGGCTATCCGCTGTGCAGCGTGTTCTTCATCGATGGGCAAACCGGGGAACTCCGTGTCGCGGCCCAGCGCGGCGGCGATCCAGCGCTGACGGAGCCCCCCGCGGTCACGATAGGTGAGCAGGCAATCGGCAAATGGGTCTTGAACCACGGGGGGCCGTACTACGCGAGCGACGTCGACCAAGATCCAATGTACGTGACGGGCTCGCCTGGGGTTCGGTCTCACGTCGCCTATCCACTAATCGTCAATGATCGAGTCATCGGGGTCTTGCACGTCGAAAGCCCTCTGGTCGACGCGTTCCCGAAGGAGATCCGCGAACTTCTCGAGGCCTTTGTGTTTCTGGCCGCGCTCGGCATCCTCCGGGCGCAGCGCGATGAGGATCTCAGCCGCCTTGCCTTGACGGACGGTCTGACCGGATTGGCCAACCACCGGGCGCTCTGGGATGCGCTTGAACGCGAGGTCGCCCGCGCCAAACGCAGCGCCTCCCCCATCTCCGTCGCCATTGTCGAAGTCGACAAATTCAAGCAGGTCAATGATCGCTTTGGCCACCTGCAGGGAGACCTGGTCCTCAAGTTGGTCGCCGATGCCATGCGGAAGAACAGTCGCACCATGGATCTCGTGGCCCGCTTCGGGGGTGATGAATTCGTCCTCCTACTCCCGGATGTGCCGAAAGAGGCGGCGATTCAAATTGCCGAGCGGGTGCGGCGGCATGTCGAGGAGATGCTCGTCTCCGGCGGCCCCAGCCTTACGGTCAGCGTGGGCCTGGCCAGCATGCCCGAAGACGGCCAAACCGCGAATGCCCTGATGGAAGCCGCCGATCGGGCGATGTACACGGTGAAGCACATAGGGGGAAATCGCGTGTCCGTTGCTTGACCACCCCGACCGCACCACCGCCGCGCGGCGGCGCGGTCAGCCGCATTAGCCCTGCGTCCCCGCGTGAGCCCTCAGCCAGTCCGCCAAACCGTTCGGAACCGCATCATCCCGTCCGGCTGATCCACGTACCCACCGACCTTCTTGGAAATCAGCTTGTACTCCTTTGGAAAGTACATCCACACATACGGGACATCGTCGGCTAGGATTTTCGTTGCGTCCGCGTACAGGTTGCGCCGCTGGCTCATGTCGTACAGGGCGCGCGCGTGGTCGAGGATCTCCTGCACCTGAGGGTTCGTGTATCCGGCGAAGTTGAATGCGCCGATCCCCGACTTGGTGACGAAGGGATAGATGTCGAAGTCCGGATCCGGCCGCCCGCTCCAGTCGATGAACGCCGCCTGATTCTGCATCTGCGTGAGCCGTTGGACCAGCACGCCGCCCTCGAGGACCTCGATCTTCAGCTTCAGCCCGGCCTCGCCGACCATTGACTGCACGGCTTGCAGAATCGCCAGATGCTGCTGCCCGGGTGGAGTGATCACCGTGAACTCGACGCCGTTGGGCATTCCCGCCTGCTGGAGTTTCTCTTTCGCCAGCGCCACGTTTTGCGGGGGGAGCTTCCATGACGGGTCGAAGGCGGGCGTCCCGTTGGGGAAAAACGAATACGCTGGATATGCCGCCCCCTGCAACACGGCTCCGGCGAGCGCGTTCTGGTCGATCGCCGCCAGGAACGCCTGGCGTGCCAGTTTGTTGTCGAACGGCGGCGTGTTCACGTTCAACGACAGCGCGGCCCAGGCGATCGGCCCCCGTTCGATCAGGAGGAATGGCGAGGCGGGCTGCGCAGCCTGTTGGCCCAGGGTCTTCACCTGGGGGAGGGGGACCAGGTTGATGATATCCACATCCCCGGACTTGAGGTTCGCCACCCTGGCGTTGTCGTCGGAGAACGGTCGATAGACGAGCTCATCGAGATACGGCTCGCCCTTCGCCCAGTAGTCCGGGGCGCGCCGCAGGGTGATGTGGTCCTGCAGCACGCGCTCGACGAAGGCGAACGGGCCGGTTCCCACGGGATGCAGACCGAAGTCGAGCCCTGCCTTCCGCGCCGCCGTCGGGGAGACCATCATTCCCGCGCGGTCGGTCAGGACGTAGAGCAGGGGGCTGTACGCTTGGTCCATCACCAGCTTGATCGTGTACGCATCCACCGCAACCACTTGCTTCACCGGGCGAAGTTCGCTGCGCCGGACGGACGGGAAGGTGGGTTCGAACAGCATGCGGTGAAAGTTGTACACGGCCGCCGCGGCGTTGAACGGCGTGCCGTCGTGGAACCGCACCCCCTGGCGGAGTTTGAACGTGGCCGTCTTGCCGTCCGCGCTGATCGTCCATGAGGTCGCCAGCCTTGGCACTATCGCCAGGTGCGGATCGGTATCCACCAGCTTGTCATAGAGGTTCTGATACACCTGGCGCTCCACGTACGCGCCCGACCGGTGCGGGTCGAGCGTGGGGGGATCACCGTCGAGCCCGATCCGGAGGGTGCCCCCGCGGCGGACCCCCTGCGCGGACGCCTCTTTCTCCCCCGGCATCGCCAAGCTGAAGGCGGTGGTCGCCGCCACCCCGATGCCGGCCCGCAAGAACTCGCGCCTCGTCGGCCGCCCCGTCGCCTTACGGTCCATGCCGTCCCCCTCTCCGCTGCGCTACCCCTCGGATGCCAGCGTGCCGGACATCCTCGCGCATTCCAACCAGCGGGATTTTCAGGTGTGGACCGACGTTCTCCTCCCCCCGGCACGGTCCCATCTCATCGGCCGAGGCCGGTTTGGCGCACCGGACGTATCGGACGGGCGTGCCGGGCTGATCAGGTGCGCTCCCACCGGTAGCCCCCGGCGGCGACAATGCGCCCCCACGCCGGAAAGCGCTCGTGACTGAAGACGACCGTCGCGCCGCTCGTTGCCGCTTCCGCGAGCATCCAGCTGCGCGAGGCGCGTGCGGCCGCCACGTCGCGGTTGACCGGGACCCAGTCCGGGTGGGCCACCTCGCAGGCGTGATGGAACAGGTCCCCCACGTAGTAGAAGCTCTCTCCCGCCGTGCGGATGCGGACGACGCAGTGCCCAGGGGTCTCGCCCGGGGTAGGGATCATCGCCACGCCCGGGGCCACCTCGCGTGTCTCCTCGACGACCTCGAGGAGGCCCGCGCGGTCGATCGTCCCCAGCCGGATCGCCAGGTCCGAGGCCGGATCATGCCGCGCCGGATTGTCGATCCAATCTCGACCCCCGATGAGGTGGGTCGCCCGCGGAAACCGAACCGCGTCGTGTCCATCTCGTTCCACCGTGACCCCGGCGAAGTGGTCGGCGTGGGCATGCGTAATCAACACGTGCGTCACCTCGGCGGGGTCGACGCCGAGGTGGGCCAGCCCAGCCCGCAGGCCGGCGGAGCGTTGCAGCCCCGGCCATTTGGCGGCAAATCGTTCCTGCCACGACGATTCGGGGTCGTCGCATCCGGGATCGATCACAATCGAGGCGTCCCCGAGCGCGACGTACGCGAGATTGAGGCCCAACCTGAGCGTGCCCGTGTCGGTGAGCTCAGGGATCGCACGCCGGACCTCCTCCGCTGGAGCCTGCATCTTTGGCGCCCAGACGAGCGTCCCCTCGGAAATGACCGTCGTTGTGGCATCGCCGATGCGGCGCGTGGCGACAAAGTCCGTCCCTCCATCTGCTGCTCTCACGGCATCGCCCTCTCTCATACGTGGCTGGTATTGGTTCGCGCTTCCGAGGAGGTTCCGAAATGGGCTCGCAGTCTCCTCCCGCGCTTCCGGGATGTCTCGCCCCGGGGGGAATCCCTCCCGATCGATTCTAAAGGAGGGTCGCGGTGGTAGGGGGATGTATTTCATCGCCGGTTCGTGTCATCCCCCCCGGTGGCGACGGTAGTGGAAGCGAGCAGGGGACTGTGCACCTGCGGTCGGTGAATCCCAAACGCGACGAGCCGCGGAAGGAGCCCGCGGATCCCGGAGCGCGCAGAAGCAAGCGGAGAGCGGGGTAGTTGGCTGAGGCGTGGCCGGAGGAGGCCAGCACCGGCTTGATGCGACGCTGACGGATAAACGATTGCATCGCCTGGATGATGCGCAATCGCCTTAACTCGCCGGTGCTCCCGGCAAACGCGACGCTCGTGCCCAATATATCAACGGCCTGAGCGGATTCTTAATCGGTTACTTGTCCGTTGAGTTCGCGAACCTTTCGGGCGCGTCGGCCTCACGAAAACCGTTTGCATCATCTGCTTCTCCGGCCTGGGTCGGGATGCGCGATGGTCGCGATGCGAGATGCCTGGGGTAAGATGCCCCGGCGGTGGAGTCGGCATCGCAAGGGCCCGTCGGTGGTGCCGGAGAAAGGGCCATCGCGCAGGGGCACGGATCCCAAGGAGGCAGGACACATGAGCGAGTTCGCAAAAGTGATCGTGGAGGTCGCAGGAGCTACGGGCACGATCGTCGCGGATGCAAAGCAGTTCAAGACGGGATCGCGCGGGTTTTATGGGCAGGGTAAAGTCCAGGCTCCGGATGGGCGCCGATTCCAAGTCAGCGTCAACGTCGTTGAGATTGGGAGCAAAGGCAAAGCCACCACGTGATCCGGGAGTGATGAGTGCCGAGAAAGCCTCCGCGGGTCGCTGCCAATGTGTATTGGTCATAGCCTCCCATTCCCAGTGGCTTGCCCAAAGATCGCCGCCACCCGTGCGGGGGTTGCCGGGGCGGGTTTCGCGCGCTCAGTCCAGAAAATGCCGTTGGGGCGCGATAGATCCGTTACTGTGTGGCATCCCGATCGTGCTGAACAATCGAAGCTCGGCGGAACATTGACCAGAGCGCCAGATCATACAGGATCTTGATGCCACCGGCCAAGATAAATGGGAGGCCGTTGGCCGCCGCCTGAAAAGCAATGCCTGAGATCGCCGGCGCAAGACTGGCCGCCGCCGGGCGGACCGCATTGGTGAGGCCCGCTGCGGCGACCCGTTCTTCAGGGGCGACGAGGGCCATCGTGTAGGCCTGCCTGGTTGGGACGTCCATTTGCGACAGCGCATGACGCGCCAACAGCACAGCCGCGGCCACCGGCCACGTGGGCATGAACGGTATCAGGCCCAAGAGCACATTTGACGGGAGGTGAGTAAAGACCATCGTGTTGAGGAGGCCGACACGCGCTGCCAGCGCAGCCGCTACCAGAGACGAAAGAGCCGAAAGGAGGTTGGTGCCGAAGAACAGCGGCCCGAGGACCGCCAAACCGATCCCGAACCGTTGATGAAACCAGTACGCCACAAGGCTCTGCACGATCAGTCCCCCTGCCAGCGCATCGACGCCGAAGAGCGCAGTCAGGCGAAGAACGATGCCACGGGATCGATGGAGGCCGAGCAGGTGGCGTGGACTGCGCTGTCGCTGGCCCTCAATCGATGGGGAGAGGGGCAGGTACAGCCCGGCGAGGATGAGACCTATCACGGAGAACGCCCAGACCAGTGCCCGCTGAGCCTCCAGGGCGGACCACCCCGCGCCCTGGAGCGCTGCGGGGACCACCCCGGCGACCAAAGCGCCAACGGCGACGGCCAGGTAGCCGACGAGATTGTACCACGCATAGGGCATCACGTGGCTGGGATCGATGCTTGTCTCCGACAGGGCCGCCTGCTCCAGGGATTGGAACGGCCCAATTTCCTGGGCGGTCGGGCTCAGCGTCGCCAGAGCCGCGAAGATCAGCATCAGCGGGAACCTCCCTGTCGCCAGCGCGATGCCGCCGAGCGCCATGAGGATGGAAGAAGCGATTAAGATCGTGCGCCGTCCCCACCGGTTGGCGAAGATCGATACCCCTCCGGTGACGACGGCACCACCCGCGAGCGCCACGGTGAACAGTACGCCGATTTGAATCACCGAGAAACCCAGACCGGAGAGATACAGCGCAAGGACGACTGATAAGAACCCATAGGAAAACATCCGCAGCCCCCGCGCTGCGAGGAGCAGGTAACTATCTCGCGTAAGAATATGCCGGGTCGTCATCGTGTTTGAATTTGGCCTTTGCCGGGCCCGCTGCATGGCCGCGGCGTCCGCTCCCTACGATCGGCGCGCCTTCACGACCGCACGCGGGTGGTCTCCGAAAACACCGCGTGCGGGCCCTTGAGGCCGCGCCACCGAGTGGGCTTTGCCCGCCGGCTTCCGGATGCGCCTACCGCTCTTTAAGGAATGCGTGGACACCAGCTGCGCCCGGCGCGTGGAACCTTGTCGCCAATTTCGGCTTAGTGTATGACCTCGGCGAAGCGTGACGCCCGGACCGACCGAGGGCACCGCTCTTTATAACAGTATCATACATTGCTGTCGTGTGCAACACATATTACACTTCTTGCACCTCAGCCTGGCATGTGGATGGTCGGGGTCCAACACGAGTCCTTCTGGGTTCTCGAACAACTCGTGCAGCCGTGGCGTTGTCCGGCAGAGGCGATGAGAATTTTACCGATGCCGGCCGGGACGATCGGCATCGGGGGAGGTTTGCTTTGTTCCCGTAGAGCAAGGTGTGCGGTAAATCCGATTACCGAGAATTGGACGACCCATCGGTGCGCGCTTGCGGCAGGCGCCATAATTCTCCCAAATCACGGTCAAATTCTTTTGGACGGAAGACTGTCCTTCCAGCTCCGGGAGTCGTTGTGAGTTCCCCGAAATACACCCGATCTTCCGTGTCGTAGAAATCCGCTCGGATGAAGTCGATCCCATCGCCAAGGATCTCCGCGTACTCGATAATCTCGTTTAGGTGCTTGGGTCGATCTGCTTCTCCGCAGGCGCGCGTGGAGTTGATCGCCACGTGGACCTTGTTCCAAGATCTCCCGTAGATATACGCCGCATGGTCTTCAAACCTGCCGACGGTCACACTGATGAATTCTACCCTCCCATTGAACACGTATGGTTTGTATTCGGTCGGCGCCAAACCCGTCCCATCGCTTATGAATTCCTCGACGAGGATGCGTGGTTTGATGCGCCGGTACACCCATTCGCGATCGACATCATAATAATTCTGATTCAACCAGCGATTGCACGTGTCGAGAAACTCAAGCCTGTCAAGGATTGTTTTGTCTGGCACCAGGGTGACCCACCCGGATCCGTGCGTCGGCTTTACTACGAATTTGTCGGGAAGTTCATCGAGCGGGATCTTTGAAGGATCGGTCGTCGCGAAAAGCAATCTCGGCAGGACCTGTGGGCCAATTCGTTTCTCGACGTAGTCGCGTGCGGCCAGCTTATCCGCCAATTTCGACAATATTGCCCTGCGATCAAACAACATGCGATGTAGAACTTTCTCATTGAAGGTCCTGGGGTGCCGGATGTTTGGAAGCACTCCAAAGCGTCTTTTGTGTTTCCAGATGAGGTCCAGCGCCAACGTGGCACGTTCCGGCAGAATTCCTTCAACCACCATTTTGAGTGCGTCTCTCATTGCGGTCTTTCTCCCGGGACACGCGCAGGCACCACGGCCGATCCCTGTGGGGCCAGCGTACAATAATTACGGGAAGTCCTTGTCTCCTGCGTCCGGATGGTTCGCGTCGAGAAAGGATGAACGACGACTATCGAACGATAAGAAAAGGCCCGTGGGCAATGGGCCATTCCGCCTTTTCGCATCCCTCGGGTGGCCGCGGGGTGTCCCGCGGAACACCTTAGAGCGTCATCCTCGCATTTGGGCTGACCGGCGAGTGCGGTCTTGGGGTCGGCCGGCCGGTCACTCTTTTGGCTCGAGTTTCAGGGCGGCCGAATTGATACAATACCGCAGACCAGTCGGCCGAGGGCCGTCATCGAACACATGGCCAAGGTGCGCGTCGCACTTGGCGCAGAGGACCTCGGTGCGGACCATGCCGTGGCTTCGGTCGATCTCGCTTTCGACGCGGTCATCGGCGATCGGGGTTGTGAAGCTCGGCCACCCACAGCCCGCATCGAATTTGGCATCGGACTCGAAGAGTTCCTGGCCGCAGCAGATGCAGCGGTAAACACCGGGTGTGTCCGTCTTGTCGTACTCGCCGGCGAATGGCGGCTCCGTGGCCTTCTCGCGTGTGACGGCGTACTGCTCCGGCGTCAATTGCCTGCGCCATTCGCTCTCACTCTTCTTGATTTTCTCCGGCATCACGGCCTCCTGTCCATTCAGGGCTGATTCTTCTCCCCACCTTGAGCATGTCCTCTCGCGTCCGCGGCCCGCCGACCGAACCCTTCGGGGATGAGGTCGATGATGCCTGGTGCCCCTTGGCTTTCCGGACACCTGGCCCCTGAGCCTGCGGTCCGTCATCCGACCGACGATGCCCTTGGGGGATCGATCGAACCAACGCGGCAGCATCGCGTCACTCCGTCATGGGGTCGACGGGATCCACAAAGATATTTTCTCACGCGGCGCGTGTGGTGCCGACGGCAGCGACGCCGGTCAGGATGCTCCAGATCGTCAGGAACAAGTGCAGGAACCCGCCGCCGAGCCCGGGAAACCATCGGTCGATCTCCGAGCCAAGAACTGCGGTGCGCCCTCCCGTAGCTAGCCAGGGGACGCCGCGCGGAAGATCGTCGACCGGGAAAATTGTCATGCCGGGCCGGTCTACGTTGGGCCATCGGGAGCCAACGGTCTGGGTCAAGCACGGAATTCTCAGTCACGACTGAACGAGTGGGGATGTGACCCGGCTGCTCAAGTTTGACCTCTCGTCTTCCACGAAGCCAGCGATCCCCCGTGGGCAAAAGAGCCGGTTGCCTGCGGCCATCGGTCACCGGGCCGAGGACGATGGTCCCTGTCCGGATGGGACCGTGAGCACCTGCGGCTGCGGTCCGCGCGACCGATGAGCGGCAAATACGTCGGCACCATCATCCGCCGGCGCGAGGATCCCCGGCTCGTCACGGGCCGGGGTCAGTACGTCGATGATATTTCTGTTGACAAGTGTCTTCACGCGACTATTTTCCGCAGTGCCCATGCCCACGCTCGGCTGACCGCGGTGAGGCTTGAGCGGGCGCGCGCGCACCCGTCCGTCGTGGCGTGTTTCGGGTTTGCTGATCTTTCGAGCGTACTCCGCCCCCTCCCGGCGGCCGGCCAACCGACCCCGCCACTCGAATCACGTGTGAATTTTCTAGTGCAGGTCGCGGTGCAGATGCCGCTCGCCGCGCGATTGGTCCGGTATGTGGGCGAGCCGATAGCCCTCATCGCCGCTGCGGATCGCTCCGCGGCGGAAGATGCCCTGGCGCTCATTGAGGTGGACTACGAGCCCCTGCCAGCGGTGATGGATGTTGAGCACGGACTCGATTCCGACGGGCCGTTCATCCATGAAGAATGGGGCAATAATGTTGCGGTGCGTTTTGCGCTGACCATTGGTGATCCCGACCGCGTGTGTTCGGGCGCGCCGATTCGGCTGCAGGAGCGGTTCAAAGTGCCGCGATCCGCTGGCATGCCGATCGAGCCCCGGGGCGTCCTCGCGGTTCCAGATCCGCGAGACGGGGGTATGACCGTCTGGGCGTCGACGCAGGTTCCGCATCTGCTGCAGCGGTCGCTCATTGAAAATCTCGGGCTCGCGGCTCATAGGGTGCGGGTTGTCGCCCCCGATGTCGGCGGCGGGTTCGGCACGAAGTGCTCCGTCTATCCCGAAGACGTCCTGATTCCGATCATCGCCGCTCGCCTCCACCAGCCTGTTAAATGGATCGAATCCCGCCGGGAACACTTGCAGAGCGCTACCCATTCCAGGGAGCAGCTCCACGAAGCTGAGGTCGCTGCCGCTGCGGACGGCACCGTCCTGGCGTTCCGAGACCGTTTCCTGCTCGATCAAGGAGCATACAACCCCTGGGGGATTGTCCAACCGTACAACACCATCGCCCATATGCTCGGGCCATACCGCATCAGACACGCCGCCTTTGAGGCTCGATCCATCGTTACGAACAAGGCGCCGCACGCTCCTTATCGTGGCGCTGGCCGCCCGGAGGCGGTATTTGTAATGGAGCGGATGCTCGACCTCCTCGCGCGTCGGCTCGAGATCGATCCCGCGGATCTTCGCCGTCGCAACACCATCCGCCCAGAGGAGATGCCTTACGATGTCGGGTTGCTCTACCGTGACGGGAACCCGCTCATCTACGACACTGGAGATTTCTCCGGTACGCTCGAGCGGGCCCTGGCGGAGGTCGAGTATGATGCATTTCGCCAAGCGCAGCCGGCCCAGCGCGCACGGGGGGTGTACCGAGGAATCGGGATCGCCGCATATGTCGAAGGCACCGGGATCGGCCCCTACGAGAGTGCGACCGTGCGCGTGGACTCTTCTGGCGGGGTCGTCGTGGCGACGGGGGCCTGCTCGCAGGGCCAAGGACACGAGACGACGTTTGCCCAGATCGTCGCCGATTCCCTCGGCGTCGACCCTGGTGACGTTACCGTGATCGGCGGTGACACGAGGGAGGTCAGCGCTGGGGTCGGCACCTTCGCGAGCCGCAGCCTCGTCCTGGCCGGCAATGGCATCGCTCGGGCAGCGCAAGAGGTACGGCAGAAGCTCGTGCGGGCTGCTGCGGCGCTGTTGGAAGCGTCGGAAGCCGATCTTGAGGTGGCGGACGGCAGAGTTTTCGTTCGGGGGATCCCAAGCCGTGGGCTCAGACTCGCCCAGCTCGTACAGTCCAGCCTGCCCACGTTCCAGGGTCCGCGGGTGGCCGATCCGATTTTCGCCGCATCGACTTATCAGACCGTGCCGACCGTGACATTTGCGAGCGCCGCCCATGTCGTGTTGCTTGAAGTCGATCCGGAAACGGGGTTGGTCAGGATCCTCCGGTATGTGGTTGCGCACGACTGCGGTCATGTCGTTAACCCCAAGATCGTCGACGGGCAAATTCACGGCGGGGTCGCCCAGGGGATTGGGGGCGGCCTGTGGGAGGCCATCGTCTACGACGGGGGTGGGCAGCTTCTTACGGGATCCCTGATGGACTACGCCGTTCCCAAAGCTCGCGACTTGCCGCTGATCGAGACCATTCACCTCGACCATCCATCCCCAAGAAACCCCCTTGGTGTCAAGGGCGTGGGCGAGGGCGGCGCGATTGCGCCTCCGGCCGCGCTTGCCAACGCTATTGAAGATGCGCTCGCGCCCTTCGGGATCAGGATCACGGAAGGGCCGGTGACGGCCGAACGCATCGTCGCGCTCATCTCCACGTCCCAACCCCCCACATCAGGTTCAAGACAGGCGAGCCGTTTCAAATAAGACCGGGCGGCGAGTCCGGCGATGCCCGCCTCCCCCGTCGACGAGGCCATCCTCGAATAATTGGCCCCCGCCGGGACCATCCGGGCGACCCGTGGTCCTTGTAGCCTCCTCTGAAGGTCGCTCCCCCGAGCGCCAGACGGACGTGGGGGCGGCCGAGCATTGTCCACGGGGTGAGGGCGACGAGCCCCTGGGGTCGAACCAGAGGGTGCCTTTGCGTCTTTTAGTGCCGTGGTCTGGAGGACTCGCCGCGTGCTCGCCCCACTGACCCGGCTTTCCCTGGTCACCCTTGTTTTTAACCTGGGAGGGGGCTTGATCGCCCCGGTACTCCCGCTCTACGCCCGGAGCCTGGGCGCCGACTACCGCGCTCTCGGCGCTATCGGCGCCGCCTACGGCATCGCCTACGCGTGGCTGACCATCCCGCTCGGCCGAGCTTCCGACCGTTTCGGTCGCCGCACGTTGCTCCTCGCCTCGGCGCTGGCCATGGCCGTCGCCACCGGGTGCTACCTGGCCGCCCGCGGTGTGCTCGGCCTCGTTGTGGGCAAGCTCCTCGAAGCGGCCGGCTGGGCGGCTTTCTGGCCTGCGCTCGAGGCCTCGGTCGCCGAAGAATTCGGACGGCGCGCCGGCACGGCGATGGGCATCGTCTCCGGATCGTATGCCGCCGCTTTTGTCATCGGAACGTCGGCCGCCGGGTTCGTCATGGAGTCGGCGGGTCTCCGGGCGCCCTTCATGATTTACCTCGGAACGGCTTTGGCCGCCGTCGGCCTCCTGCTCGCCGCACCGGCGTACCGAACGATAGCCGAGCCCGCCGACGTCGGGCGCTCGGGCCCGCCGACGACGGTGCCGAATCGCAAGGGCCTCGATGCTCGCCAACGGTTCCTGGCGTACGGCACGGGGTTCGTCTATGTCTTCGGTCTCGGGACCGTGCTCTCGTTCCTCCCGGCCTACGCCGCGGATCGGGGGTTCACGCCGCATGCGGTGGGGCTGCTCCTCAGCGCCTACTGGGGGGGTCGGGTGCTGGCTTCGCTCACCGCCGGGCGTCTTTCCGACCGCTGGGGGCGTCGGGCGGTCCTCGTGCCGGCGCTGATCGGCAGCGCGCTCGCCGCAACCCTTGTGGCGGCACCCTTCGGGGCGGCGTTGCTGTTCCTCGGGACCCTTGCCCTCGGCCTCATGTCAGGGGCATGCGCGCCGGTCTGCATCGCGCTCCTCGCAGACCACACAACCCCCGACGACCGGGGCAAGGCCATGGGGCAGTTCGAAAGCGCCTGCGGGGTCTCGTTCCTCCTGGCCGGTATCCTGGGCGGCCAGGCCGCCTACGCCCTGGGTCCCGAGGTGCCGTACCTTCTCGTGGCCGGGCTAGCCGGTGCCTGGGCACCGATCCTCGCGCGGCTCCTTATCCCTTATCCCATCGGTCGCGCCGGCGACTGATTCGGAGGCGGCACAATGCTCCTTGGTGTCAATTTGGCCCTGCCATCCTGCGGAACTACCGCGATGCGTATGTCGAGGTTGATCAACGTTTGAAACATCGCCTGCCTGCCGCCGCCGGCGAGGGCCGATCCATCTTGGCAAGCTCCCGTGGGGGTTTGGTCCCTCGAACCTGTCTGACGCCCGCGAACGCGAGGCTGGTAACTGGACACCACCTCGCTTCTCAGCACGAATCCCGGATTCCACGCCACCTCCCTATGGATGGCCTTCAGGATCGTCGAAGTACCCTGAGGATCCGCCCCCCCGATTTTTCCTCGGCGTCCTTGACGATCCGCGCTCCGGCTTTGCTCGCCGTCCCGATGCGCCCAGCCGTCCCTTCGGGCCCGATGGGCACGGGCGACCCGCATCCCCTCGCGCTAGGTGCTCGCCTGGTTCAGGTGTGTAATCGATGCAGCATCGAGTTCGAGCCGGACCACTGCCGTCAGTTCGTTCAACTGCTCGACACTTGTCGCGCTGACGATGGGCGCGGTCAAGCCGGGACGCGACAACAGCCACGCCAGACCGACCGCAGCGGGGGTCGAACGGTGCTTCCGCGCGACCTCATCGAGAGCGCCCAGGATCCGGAATCCCCGATCGTTATAGTACCGCCGTTTCACCCCCTGACCGCGGACGCTCTTTGAGGTATCTTCCTCCGTGCGGTATTTCCCGCTCAGAAATCCGCTTCCCAAAGAGGAGTAACTGATCACGCCCACGCCCGCGGTCTGACACAGCGGCTCGAGCGCCGCCTCGTAATTGGCCCGATCGTAGAGGTTGTACAGCGGCTGCAGACTTTCATACCTGGGGTATCCGTGCTGCTTGCTGACCTGCAGTGCCTGCGTCAGCCGCTCCGCCGTGTAGTTCGACGCCCCAATCGCTCTCACTTTGCCCTGAGCGATTAGGTGGGCATAGGCGTCTAGGGTCTCCTCCAATGGAGTCTCCTGATCGTCGACGTGGGATTGATAGAGGTCGATGTAATGAGTCTGCAGCCGCTTCAATGAGGCGTCCACGGCGCGCGCAATGTAGGTGCGGGACAACCCCTTTCCCGGCGGGCCCATGTCCGAGCCTACTTTCGTGGCAATGATGACCTTGTCCCGATTCCCGCGCTGTTTCATCCACCTGCCGAGGATGGTTTCAGACTCGCCCCCCTGATTTCCCGGAGCCCACTTCGAGTAGACGTCTGCGGTGTCGATGAAGTTCATGCCGGCTGAGATGAAAGCGTCGAGCACTTTGAAGGATGTCGGCTCGTCCGCCGTCCACCCCAAAACGTTCCCCCCGAAGCACAGCGGGGAAACTTCCAGCCCGGATTGACCCAGCTTGCGCCTCCGCATCTCCCTTTGCACGGGTCCCCTCCTTGCCACACGAAGATCCCAATCTTGGCGACCTACGTGTAAGCCTCGATTACCTCAGATGACTAGATCTTACCACCAGCTCACGAGGGTTGCGGCAGAGGCGCGCAAGCCACGTTTAACTCCGGTGGGTGTGCCCTCCGTGGATCCCTGACCGTCGTTCCGGCATGACGTAGGGCGCAGGGGTCGCCGCCGCAGGGTGCCGTGTTCGGATCCGGAAGGGAGCGACCTTTCGGAGACTTGATTTTGGGTATGGAACGACGGTCATGCCCTGCCCTCTGGAGATCGTGGATCCGGCGGTCGTGGCGGACAGCTTTTGGATGTCTTGGTGCCAAGCACGGGGCGGTTCGAACAAGCACCTGTGGAACCGAACCGGGCGAGGCTCTGCGGTTCGCTTTACTCCTGCGCAGCGATCGATCCGGATCCTCCCAGGCAAACCGCGATGAGATCAAGGTCCGAGATCCTGCGGGGCGCCGAGCGGGCCGATCACCGACGCACTTGATGCCCTCGTCCCCGATGGCAAGTGTACGCGCCCTTCCTAAGAGTCCGATTTTTGGCACGTTTTCCAGGGGGGGATTTCCGCTCGGTTATCTAGAATACTACGCTGGGCGTGATTAGACTTTTTAGGCACCTCCTTTGCTCCTGATCCGTGCGACTTCTTCGTCCTCTGACTGGTTGTTCCAGCCCTTCAAGGAGGAAGAGGCGATGGACACAACATCGGGTAGAGGGCGGCAGGTAACAGAAGAGGTCGTCCACGCCATGATTCGATATCTTAAGGAGCGGATTGGGCGTGGCCCCGAGGGATACCGAACGTATGTGATGGATGATATGATCATCCTCCGCTTGCACAACGTCTTGACCCCCGTGGAATACGCCCAAGCGCAATCTCCTGAAAGCCGGAAGGTGATCAAGGACGCGCGGACGCGATTGATTGAAGATCTCAGGCCGTCCTTGGAAGAAGTCTTCCGGCAACTGACTGAGGCGAACGTCGTCAGCATGCACTCCGATCTGAGCACAAAAACCGGCGAAAGTATCATTATCTTTGTACTCGACCGTAAGTTGAGGGATGTGTCGGGGGGATCAGGCGGCGTCGCGTGACCTTCTGTCCTGGAAGGGACACCGCTACTGGACCGGGGCGATGCGCATCAACTATGCGGCTGGTATGCGGGGCAGCCTGGTCGTTGACCCGCCTGCTGCCCCGCCTCCCAGCCACCATCTCGGGTGAGGGTATCCCTCCCGCCACCGAAGGGTGACCCAGAGACGTTGGATTATCTCCGAGCCTCCCCCTACAGTCAAGCTTCGTGTATGCCCAATTTTTTTGTTAACTAGACTCTTCGAAATTCAGATGGCTCCGTCGAAGAAAATGGCTCCACCGTTGGAAGGGACGGATTCTGTCAGACCGTCTGCGGTTTGACACTCGACTTCCAGAGAGATCACGGCGAACTTTGTGTCCCTAAGGAACACCGCCGATGGCCGTGACAGGTGCCCCCCCCTGGGGCGAGTGAATCCATCGGCGTCTCCGCTGCCCTTGGCGAACTTCCCACGATCTTTGCCCTTTCCCTCCTGAACGCGCCTGCTTAACGACAGGCAAGCCGTGTGCAACTAACGCCCGGCGAAAGTGCAGCCCGACATCCCCATTTTGTACGCAGCGTTCCACGTTATGCGTCTAAGGAAGCCCGAAAATGGGCACCATACACACATCAAAGCGAGGTTCCGAGAGCACGGCACACGAGGCTCTCGAGCCTGGGAATACGGCTGGAAGACGAGGAGGGCGGGCTGCCGACTCCAACACAGCCCAGCCGCCCACGGTGAGCCAGTCGAGGGCATTCTCACTGGGTCCGAGACTTGTGGGAGGTGACCTCGTCTTGCAGCCACGTTCTGCTGAACCTGCACATCCATCCTCGCTTTGCCCCATCGTTCGATGCGGCGCCCTCACCGCGATTCCTTGGTCCTTTCTCGCGCGGTTACTGGGTGGGGTGTCCGGTTGCGGCCTGCCCGCGGCCTCCAGAGATCGTGAGAGGTTGCGCGGCGCCACCGAGACGCCGCGCCCGTTGCGGATTCCTCGCCAGAGCCGCCTCATTGAGACTGGAACGCTACCCCGTTGGGAGCCACGGAAGGGCGGCCATGGTGCCGTTCAAGATCGGGTCCTCTCCGAGAACCCTGATGTCATTCCCCCCATTGCCCGCTTCATGCGGTTCTGTGCCCTCTTAGCCGCTGAGGATCGTGTGCGAACATTTGAGGAAACGACTATTGTCGCTGAGTTGGGAGTGGTGGAAAGATGGCCAAGTCGAGCGGGCGGCGGCGTCACCGGCAGCCCCGCGAGTCGCAGGACGATGCCAGATGACCCCGGGCGTCAAAGCCTTCACAGAAAGAGAGTTCGGATGCACTCTCATTCGTGCCAAGCCATGAGCGCCAACAACGCGAGCGAGTTGGCATTTCCAGGGTGATGGAGGTGGGAAGCGTGAAGCGGCGCCCAGCTTTGGCGTTTGTCGCCAAAATGCTCAGCGTAGTCGCGTGGTTCATCGGGGGGTTCTTCGCCTTTGCGGGCATATATGTGTGGTTCGCGGGTTCTGTTCCAGAATACGAGGGGCAAGACCCCAGGTGGGTGGGGGTTGAATTGATCGTGGCCGGTGCATTAGCATGGATTGTCGTGAAGAGTGTCGCAGAAATCCTCGAAACCCTCATCAATATTGAGCGCAACACCTGGATTCTGGCGAAAGCGGCGACTGGGGACAAAGCGTCCGTTTCCAGGATCGAGCGGCGGACCGCCACGATGGTGTCGGGAGAGGCAAGTTAGAGAAGCGGTCACCAGGTCAAGAGATTGTTCTTTCGGAAGGTGCAGAATGGTGAACAGAGACACTGATGTTTCGGTAGGAAGATCCGCGAGTCGCGCGGCCTTGACCCTTTTCATGCAAGCCAACCAGTAAAACAGAACCGCCTTTCTCAAGTTGTTGGCCGGCGAGACAGGTTGCGCTTTGTCGTCAAAGCTAGAACTTCCCCTTCTCGGGCCGGCGGTGAATTTTCGATAGGGTCCATCATCGCCGGCCGGGTCCAGCCGCGCCACTCCTTGGCACAATCGCCGGAATCACGGTATTCCCGTGCTGCCCCAAACCAATGGCGGGGGTCATTATGACGGCATAACGGATCAACCGCCTGACGATGTGTCCTCACGAGTCAACCCCCGTTCGCCTTCAGTATGTTCTCTCCGGCCCCAGGTGGATTGCCGATCGAGCAAGGCGTAGGATGCCACCAAGCGTCTCCTGCGTCGTCCTCGCGGAGTCGGCATATCCGAGTGGAGACCCTTGACCGCATCTTGAGGATGCTCGTCCAATTCTTGTGCGCTTCTTGAGGCGATGTTGGAGCATAGTGAATGGCGGATCGCTGAGATCACGCGTCAATCGCTGTGAGGGGTGGTGTTGGTGTTGATGGATGTTGCCATGATCGCGTTGACGTTCCTGTTATTTGTGTCTGCGTTGGGGCTCGTGGGTGGTCTCACACGGTTAATGGGGCGGTGAACCCGATGGTCGGAGTCGCGACCGCGCTCTCGGTTGTGCTGTTCATCTATCTCGCCGTGGCCTTGCTCAAGCCGGAGTGGTTCGTATGAGTGGGAACGGTCTCATTCGCATTGTGCTGTACCTGGTAGTGTTGTCCTTGTTGGTCAAGCCGCTGGGCGGCTACATGGCGCGTGTGCTGGAGGGCAAGCGGACCGTCTTCGATCGGGCGCTCCGCCCCTTGGAGCACCTGCTGTACCGGGTCTGCGGGGTGAATCACGCGGAGGAGATGTCCTGGCAGACGTATTCGCTGGCATTGCTGCTGTTCAGCGTTGTTGGCATGCTACTCCTGTACGGGCTGCAGCGGTTGCAGGCGGTGCTCCCGCTGAACCCGCAGGGGTTTGGCGCGGTGCCGTACGATCTATCCTTCAACACCGCGGCCTCCTTTACGACGAACACCAACTGGCAGGCCTACGGCGGTGAGAGCACGCTGAGCTACCTTTCCCAGATGGCCGGGCTGACCGTCAAGAACTTCACGTCCGCCGCGGGGGGGATAGCGGTATTGGCGGCCTTGATTCGGGGCCTGGCTCGCGGGTCGGTGAAGGCGCTCGGCAACTTCTGGGTCGATCTCGTCCGGTGCAGCCTGTACATCCTCCTGCCGCTCTCGATTGTGCTGGCGTTGGTGCTGGTGTCGCAGGGCGTCGTGCAAACGCTGTCGCCGTACAGGACGGCGACGCTGGTGGAGCCGACCTCATACGAGCAGCCGATCACTGATGCCGCAGGCAAGCCCGTGCTGGACGCGAAGGGCCAGCCCACGACCAAGACGGTCAAAGTGAGCGAACAGTTGATCGCGGTGGGCCCCGCGGCCTCGCAGATTGCCATCAAGCAACTTGGCACGAACGGCGGCGGGTTCTTCAACACAAACTCGGCAACGCCGTTCGAAAACCCGACGCCTCTTTCGAACTTTCTGGAGATGCTGGCAATCACCCTGATCGCCGCGGCGCTGACGTACACGTTTGGCGTCATGATCGGCGACACCCGGCAGGGGTGGGCGTTGTTCGCGGCGATGATGCTGATCTTCATCCCGCTCCTCGGGGTGGCCGAAGGGTTCGAGCTCGGCGGGAACCCGCTCTTCAGGGCGGCCGGCGTGGATCAAGCCTCGAGTGCGCTGCAGCCCGGTGGAAACATGGAAGGCAAGGAGGTGCGCTTCGGCATCGTCGACTCGGCGTTGTGGGCCACCGCCACCACCGCCACATCCAACGGCTCGGTCAACGCGATGCACGATTCGTTCACACCGATCGCGGGGATGGTGCCGCTTGTCATGATGCACCTCGGCGAGGTGGTCTTCGGCGGCGTCGGCTCGGGGCTGTACGGGATGCTGGTCCTGGCGATCCTCGCGGCTTTCGTTGCCGGGTTGATGGTGGGACGGACCCCCGAGTATCTCGGCAAGAAGATCGAAGCCTTCGAGATGAAGATGGCGACAGTGATCGTGCTCATCATGCCGGCCGTGGTTCTGGTGCTCACGGCGCTCGGTGTCGCCACCGCCGCGGGACGGGCGGGGATCTCGAACCCGGGGCCGCACGGGTTCAGCCAGGTGCTCTACGCGTTCACGTCGATGGGGAACAACAACGGCAGCGCGTTTGCCGGATTGAACGCGAACACGCCATTTTACAATCTCGTCGGCGGCGTCGTGATGCTCATTACCCGTTTCTGGATCATCATCCCGACGCTGGCGATCGCCGGCTCGATGGGGGCGAAGAAGAAGATCCCGGTAAGCCCGGGCACCCTGCCGACGCACACCGGACAGTTTGTCTTGTGGCTGGTGGCGGTGACCATCATTATCGGTGCCCTGAGCTTTCTGCCAGCGCTGGCGCTCGGTCCGATCGTCGAGCACCTCCTGCTGCAGGCGGGCACGGTCTTCAAGTGAGGAGAGGGAGATGAGTGCACAAATGCAGCACGGGACACTACAGCCGGTCCAGACCGCCATGATCTGGCGGATCGCGGTCCGGGATGCGTTCCTGCGGCTGGATCCGCGCCAGCAGGTCCGAAACCCGGTCATGTTCGTCGTGGAAATCGGGGCGACCCTGACCGCGGTCCTATTCGTCCAGGCGTTGGGGGGACGGGGTGAAGCGCCCGCGCCCTTCATCGGCAGTGTCTCGGCGTGGTTGTGGTTCACGGTGGTCTTCGCGAACTTCGCGGAGGCCTTGGCCGAAGGACGGGGGAAGGCGCAGGCCGAGGCGCTTCGCCGGGCGCGCCGCGAAACGCCGGCGAGGCGCCTGCAGCGGCCCGAGCGCGGCGCCAAGGCCGAGATGGTTTCGTCGACCGGACTGCGGAAAGGCGATGTCGTGCTTGTGGAAACAGGGGAGATGATCCCGGCCGACGGCGAGGTCGTCGTGGGGATCGCGTCCGTGGACGAGAGCGCGGTGACCGGCGAGAGCGCCCCGGTGATCCGAGAATCCGGCGGCGACCGGAGCGCGGTTACGGGAAGCACGCGTGTCCTGTCCGACTGGTTGATCGTGCGCGTGACCGCGGATCCCGGCGAGGGGTTCATCGATCGCATGATCCGGCTGATCGAAGGGGCCCGGCGCCAAAAAACGCCCAACGAGATCGCCCTCAACATCCTGCTGGCGGGATTTACGATTCTGTTCTTGATCGTCTGCGCGACGCTGCTGCCGTACTCGGTGTTCAGCGTCGGGGTGGCCGGGCGAGGGACCCCCGTGACGATCACGGTGCTCGTGGCGCTCCTCGTCTGTCTCATCCCCACCACGATCGGGGGCCTGCTGAGCGCGATCGGCATCGCTGGGATGGACCGCATGATCAAACGCAACGTGATCGCGCTCTCCGGACGCGCGGTCGAGGCGGCGGGGGACGTGGACGTCCTGCTGCTGGACAAGACCGGCACGATCACGCTCGGCAACCGGCAGGCGGTGGAGTTCATTCCCGTCACCAACACGGACAACCGCCAGCTGGCCGAGATCTCGCAGCTCGCCTCGCTCGCCGACGAGACCCCGGAGGGCCGCAGCATCGTCGTCCTGGCGAAGGACAAGTACGGCCTGCGGGGACGTCCGGTGGGCACCGGGCCCGAGGCGCCGCAGGGCGCCAAGTTCGTGCCGTTCAGTGCGCAAACGCGGATGAGCGGGGTTGACTTCGACGGCCTGGTCATTCGCAAAGGGGCCGCCGACGCCATCGTGACGCACGTCCGTGCCCTGGGGGGGAGTGTTCCGGCCGAGCTCACCACCGTGGTCGACCGCATCGCCCGATCCGGTGGGACGCCCCTCGTGGTTTCGCGAAACAGCGAGATTCTGGGGGTCATTTACCTCAAAGACATCGTGAAGGGCGGGATCAAGGAGCGATTCCTCCAGCTGCGGAAGATGGGCATCCGCACCGTGATGATCACGGGCGACAACCCGCTGACGGCCGCGGCGATTGCGGCCGAAGCGGGCGTGGACGACTTCCTGGCGCAGGCCAAGCCGGAGGACAAGCTGCAGTTGATCCGTGAGCAGCAGGCCGGTGGGCGGCTTGTGGCCATGACGGGCGACGGGACGAACGACGCCCCGGCGCTGGCGCAGGCCGACGTGGCCGTGGCGATGAACACCGGCACGCAGCCCGCCCGCGAGGCCGCGAACATGGTTGATCTCGAGAGCAACCCGACCAAGCTCATCGAGATCGTCGAGATCGGCAAGCAGCTCCTGATGACCCGCGGCGCCCTCACGACGTTCAGCATCGCCAATGACGTCGCCAAGTACTTCGCGATCATCCCTGCGGCGTTTGCCTCGACGTATCCCGTGCTGGGAGCCCTCAACTTCATGCGCCTGGCGACGCCGCAGAGCGCGATCTCATCGGCGGTAATTTTCAATGCGCTGATCATCATTGCCCTGATCCCTCTCTCGCTGCGGGGCGTGAAGTATCGGCCCGCGGGGGCGGCGCGCATCCTGCGCGACAACCTGCTCGTGTACGGCGTCGGAGGGGTGATCGCCCCGTTCATCGGGATCAAGCTGATCGACGTCATTCTGATCGGGTTGGGCTTGCGGTAGGGCGTGGAGATGGAAGTAGGCGTGCTGACGGCGCGTCGCCCGTGGGCGGGCACCTGACGAGGAGTGTGAAGGGGATGCGTAGGCAGCTGTACCCGGCGATCATGATGACGTTGGCACTGACTGTCTTGTTGGGCCTGGTTTATCCGCTCGTCATCACCGGGCTGGCGCAGGTACTGTTTCCCCGGCAGGCCAACGGCAGCCTCATTGTCGAGCACGGCCGCACTGTCGGTTCGACGCTGATCGGCCAGCCCTTTGCCGACCCGAAGTACTTCTGGGGCCGGCCGTCGGCGACGTCCCCGCAAGCGTACAACGCCAGCGCGTCGAGCGGCTCGAATCTGGCGCCGACCAATCAGGCGCTCCTCGATGCGGTGAAGCAGCGCGTGGCGGACCTGCGGGCGGCCGATCCGGGAAACACCGCGCCGGTCCCGGTCGACCTGGTCACGGCGTCGGGCAGCGGGCTGGATCCGCACATCACTCCCGCCGCGGCCCTCTATCAAGTGGCCCGCGTCGCGAGGGTGCGCAAGTTGCCGGTGGACGCGGTGCGGGAGCTCGTGCAGCGGCATACTGAGGGTCGCCTGTTCGGCGTGCTCGGCGAACCGCGCGTAAACGTGCTTGCATTGAATCGAGACCTCGATCGCACCCCCTGAGTGGGGCGAGTGGGGAGGGGTTCCAGCAACCCGCACAGGTTCGCGCGCCCGTGCTACAGTAAGTGATAATCAGAACCAAGCGAGGTGGTGATCCCCCAGCCGGATGGACGTCGAATCTGATCGACCGCGCCCCGAGGCGCTTCTCGAAGCGGCGACGGCCGAGGAGCGGCGGAAGCGGAGGGGGAAACTAAGGATCTTCCTCGGCGCCGCCGCGGGCGTGGGGAAGACGTATGCCATGCTCGAGGCCGCTCAGGAGCAGCAGGCTCAAGGGCGGGCTGTGTTCATCGCCTACGTCGAAACCCATGGCCGGCAGGAGACCGAGGCTCTACTCACGGGACTGCCGCTGATCCCGCGGCGGCGAGTGGAGTACCGCGGGGTCACCATTGAGGAGTTGGATCTCGACCTCGCCCTCAACCAACACCCCCAGTTGGCCCTGGTCGATGAGCTCGCGCACACGAACGCGCCAGGGTCCCGGCATACCAAACGTTGCCAGGACGTTGACGAACTCCTCGCGGCGGGGATCGACGTCTACACCACCCTCAACATTCAGCACGTCCAAAGCCTCAACGATATCGTGGCGCAGATCACCGGCGTGACCGTGCAGGAGACCGTGCCGGACCGAGTCTTGGAAGAGGCCGACGAGATCGAGCTCGTAGACCTCTCGCCGGACGAACTCATCGTGCGTCTCCACGAGGGGAAGGTGTACCTGCCCGAGCAGGCGAGCCGGGCGATCGAGAAGTTCTTCCGGCCGGGCAACCTCAACGCCCTTCGGGAAATCGCGCTGCGCTACGTCGCCGGTCGCGTAGATCACCAGATGCGGACTTATATGGGTGCGCACGCGATCCCGGGACCGTGGCCGGCGGGGGAGCGGGTCCTGGTCTGCCTCGATCCCAGCCCGGTTGGGGAGCGGCTGGTGAGGACCGGCCGGCGTCTGGCCACCGGGTTGGACGCCGAGTGGATCGCTGTGCATGTGGAAACCGGCGAGGATAGTCGGTACACCGACGACGAGCGGGACCGGCTGGCCCGCCTGCTCCGGTTGGCGGAAGAGTTGGGCGCGGTCGTGGTCACGCTGCCCGGCACGGGCGTCGCCGAAGAGGTGATCCGGTACGCGCGCACCCACAACATCACCAAGATTATTGTCGGTGCGTCGCGCCGGCCGTGGTGGGCAGAGCTGGTGCGGGGAGCCGTCGTGGACCGCATCATCCGGGCCAGCGGCGCCGCCGACGTGTACGTGATCCGAGGCCCGGCGGAGCGGCTCCGGCACTTCCGCGCCGAGCGGCGCGTCCAGTCGCACCCGCGCGCGCACTACTTGTACAGCGCCGGCATCATCGGGCTGGTCACCGCGGGCAGCGCGCTGATCCAGACACGCCTCGACCCAACGAACCTGACGATGCCGTACCTGCTCGCCGTGGTGATCATCGCCTTGGAGTGGGGACGGGGCCCGGCGATCCTCGGCGCAGCGCTCGGCGTTGTGTCGTTCGATTTCTTCTTTGTCCCACCGTACTTCTCGTTCGCGGTGTCCGACACACAATATCTCCTGACCTTTGCCGGGCTCCTGGTGGTGGGCGTCGTCATCAGCTCGCTCGCCGGTCGGGCTCGGGAGCAGGCGCAGGCCGCCCGGCGGCGGGAAGCGTACACGGCCGCGCTCTTCGCCTTGAGCGGAGACCTGGCGGCGACAAGCGGCGTCGAGGCGATCGCCGCGGCGGTCGCCAGGCACATGGCGGCCACCTTCAGCCGAGAAGTCGCGGTGTTGCTGGTGGTGGAGGGACGGCTGCGGCCGATCTATCAGGCACCCGGCTTTCCTCTGGACCAGAACGAGCTCGCCGTTGCCACATGGGTGTACGAACACGGCGAAGCCGCAGGCTATGGGACCGATACGCTGCCGGCCGCGTCGGCCCGCTATCTTCCTTTGAAAACCGCGCAGGCCGTGCTCGGGGTGCTGGGCGTGCGCCCCCCGACGATCACGGAACCCTTGACTCCCGAGCAGCGCCAGCTCTCGGAGGCCTTCGCCAATCAAGCGGCCCTGGCCATCGAGCGCACCCAGCTCGCCGATGTGGCAAAACGCGTTGAGGTGATGCGCGAGACGGAGCGGCTGCAAGCGGCGCTGCTCGACTCGATCTCGCACGATCTGCGCACCCCCTTGGCCTCGATCACCGGGGCCCTGAGCAGCCTGACCGACCCAGGGACGGTTCTGGACGATGCTCAACGGTGCGAGCTGCTCGAGACCGCGAGGGAGCAGGCTACGCAGATGAACCAGTTGGTGGGCAACCTCTTGGAGATGACCCGGCTGGAAGCCGGAGCACTCAAGCTGCGCCTCGCCCCGACCGACATCCAAGAACTGATCGGCACGGTCGTGGGTCAGTTCGGGGACGCCCTCCGTGGGCGCGAGGTCACGATTGAGACGGCCCCGGACCTCCCCGCCGTGCCCATGGACTTCGCGCTCGTCACCCGGGCGCTGGCCAACATCCTGGACAACGCGTTGAAGTACTCGCCGGCGGGGTCGCCGATCGAGATCCGCGCCCGCATGGCTGGATCCGAGCTTCGGCTTCAGATCGCCGATCGAGGACCCGGTATCCCCCCAGGAGAGATGGAGCGAATCTTCGACAAGTTCTACCGGATCCGTCGGCCCGGGGACGCAGGCGGGGTTGGCCTGGGTCTCTCGATCTGCCGGGGGATCGCGGAGTTGCACGGTGGGCGTATTTGGGCGGAGCATCGGGAAGGGGGCGGGACCTCCGTGACGTTTGCCGCGCCAACGGCACTGGCCGCCGCTCCGGCTGCGCGCTAGCACGATGTCCGAATCGGGGCTGCGGGTGCTGGTCGTCGACGATGAGCAGGCGATCCGTCGGTTCCTCCGCGTATCCCTCACCGCGCACGGCCACAACGTTTTCGAGGCAGAAAACGGGGAGGCGGCGCTGGCAGCGGCGGCGGCGAACCGCCCCGACGTGATCATCCTCGATCTCGGCCTCCCGGACATAGACGGGGTCGCGGTCGCGAAACGGCTCCGGGAGTGGACCCGGACACCGATCATCGTCCTCTCGGTCCGTGATCAGGAAGACGCAAAGGTCGATGCGCTCGATGCCGGAGCCGACGATTACTTGACCAAGCCGTTTGGGGTCGGTGAGCTCATGGCCCGGATTCGGGTCGCGATACGGCACGCCACGCGGCCGGCCCAGGAGCCGGTTTTCACCGCGGGTGATCTTGTGGTTGACCTGACCCGGCGGCAAGTCACCGTCGGCGGACGCGAGGTGACCCTCACACCAACCGAGTACGACCTCCTGAAAGCGCTGATCACACAGGCCGGGAAGGTGGTGACTCACCGTCAATTACTGCACCAGGTCTGGGGAGCCGGTTATGAGCAAGGCGCCCATCTCCTTCAAGTGAACGTCAGCAACCTCCGCCGGAAGCTTGAGCCGGACCCGGCGCGACCTCGATTCATCCAAACCGAGCCGGGGGTTGGTTACCGACTGAGAGAGGGCGCCTGATCGAGGCGCAAACGGGCCCCGAGGATCCGGGGATGGGTGTCGCCGGGCGACGGACGCCCTAGGGGTTTTTGGGGGGGAATGTGTCACCGTATCGGAAAATCACCCTTCGAGATATGACAGCCTGGGGGACAATGAGCTCAATGGACGTCGTGGTGCGTCCGAATGTCAGGCGCGATGCCGGGACACCGGAACTCGTTCCTCTCGGAGGTCGATATGAGCGACGGGTTTCCCAGAGCACCTGCGCTGATGCAGAGCGGTTTAATTTCCTCGAAGTCGAGTGGGACGCTATCTACCGTTCTCCCCGACTCGATGGATCCTGGGGAGAAGGGCCCGGTTGGTGAGGTCGGATTGGGTTCGGTCTCGGTTCGGAATTGAAGCAGGGATAAGACTTACCGGGCTCCGGCTGAACCGGGCAAGTTCTCATCGTTTCTGTAACGCCCGGCGCACCAGGGTATCATGGAGCCTCGATCCAAAGCGGTTTGAGCGCAGGATTTCAACGCATCCGCGCGGAATGCCAGCGATCTAATGCGTGCACAGATTACTCAACAGGGAGCGAAAGTGCGGCTGATCTCAGACGAACGAAGCGGTGTCAATGGCGCCTGATGGCGTCGAGGTGCGAAGTGCCGCTCAGTGGCGCGGGCGACCTCAGGTACCGTACGGCTTGTACCTTGAGGAGCTGACCTGGGAAGAAGCCGAGCCAATCCTGGGGGCCGATCCGCTCGTGGTGATTCCCGTGGGTGCCGCAGCCAAGGAACACGGCCCCCATCTTCCCCTCGGCACCGATCGGATCATCGCGGAGTACTGTACGCGGCAGTTGGTAACGCGGCTCCCCGTCCTCGCGATGCCCACCGTGACGTACGGATACTTCCCACACTTCTCGCCTTTTCCCGGGAGTACACACCTCGAGGCTGATACGTTCGAGGCGATGATGAAAGAGCTGATCCTCTCCGTCCACCGGCACGGCCCGCGCCGCTTTTTTGTGCTCAACACGGGGGTATCGACATATCCCGTGCTGGAGATCGTCGCACGCGATTTGGATCGGTTCCACCGCATTGTCGTGGGCGTGACGCGCATCGGGGATCTTGGCGCTCACCGCACCTCGGGTCTGCTCAGCCAGCCCAAGGGCAGTCACGCCGACGAGCATGAGACCTCGCTGCTGATGGCGATTGCTCCGGCGGTGGTGCGGCGCGACAGGGCGCCGCGAGAGATTCCCGATCGGCCGGATGCCCGGGGACTGTTTGTGCCGCCAATGTACCACCGGGATCTTGGGCCGGGGCACTCCGCGACAGGCGTTTATGGAGATGCAACGCTTGCGACCTCGGTGAAGGGGGTGGCGATCGCCGAGGCGATTGTCGACGATCTCGTCACCGCTGCGGAACTGTTGCGAACGGTCCAGGTCGCGCCCGCGCGACCAGGCATTCCATATAGAGGGTCATGACTCCGGCAACCAAGGGACGTTGCTCGAACCTCGCGCGATCGATCAGGACGACCAAGGAGGCGCTGACTGTGCGTTACACAACATGGACCGCGATCGTGCTGTTGACCCTTGGGACCTGCGCCGCGACATACACGGCCGACGCACAAACCGGGGCGACACTTAGGGTGGCGGTGCAGGCCGATCCGGTCTCACTGGACCCTGCGTTGACCGACGATCCTACCGGCACCGCGATCCTTCACGACGTGTACAGCCCGTTGGTGGATGTCAATGGTCGAGGCGAGATCACAGCGCTCGCCGCAAAGAGCTGGACGGTGTCCCCGGACGGCATGACCTTCCGGTTTGTGCTGCGGGATGGCTTGCGTTTCCAGAGTGGTCAATCAGTGACCGCGACCGATGTCAAGTACACGCTCGACCGGCTCGCGAGCCCAAAGCTGAACTCGCCGAACGCCGATCTGCTATTGACCCCCATCGTAGGTTACGTGGATGAACAAGCGGGACGCGCGCCCGGACTCATCGGCGTACGCGTTGTTGGTCCGAATGAACTCGAGATTTCGGTTGATCCCACTCAAGGAGATATCCTGGCACGGCTGGCGAACGTCGCGACGGGGATCGTCTCCCGGGCCTCGGTCGAGCAGGGCGGGCAGAACTGGGGCACAACCCACTCGAACGGGACCGGACCCTACCGCGTCACCGAGTGGTCGTTGCGCAACCGGATAGTCCTTGATGCCAACCCCGGGTACTTCGGGGGCGCGCCGAAGATTCAGCACCTGACGTTCGAGATCGTCCCCGACCCCACCGTGGGGGTCGAGAAGTACGAGGCGGGTGAGATCGACCTGGTGCAGGTGCCGGGCACCGACTACACACGACTGAAGAACGATCCGAAGCTCGGTCATGAACTCATAGTCTACAGTCGGGCCGCGACCGTCTTTCTCGCGTTAAATCCGCTCGCGTATCCTCCGTTCAAGGACATTCGAGTCAGAAAGGCGATCGTGTACGCGCTCAACCGGCCCGCGCTGGTCAGTGCGGTCTTTGCCGGACTGTTCACGCCGGCCACCGGGATATTGCCGCCGCAGCTCCCGGGCTATCAAGCGCTGTCGGCGATCCCGTATGACCCAGCGCGGGCGCGCGCGCTCCTGGCCGAAGCCGGCTATGCGAAAGGCCAGGGGCTCCCGCCGCTGCTCCTGGGGCCGAACCCCCGGGGGTACGGTCCCCTGCAGGCGGCCCAGGTCCTCGCGGCTTTGATCCACCAGAACCTGAACATCGATGCGCGTGTGCAAGTGTACGATATTGCGAAGTGGCGGAGCGAGATGCACACGCGAACGGCCTTCTCTGCGGTTACGGGGTGGACGGCCGACTATGCGGATCCCAGCGATTATCTGTACGCGCTCTTCGGATCCAAGGCGCCGTTTGACTATTTCACCGGCTACGCGAACCCCGCGTACGATAAGTTGATTAGTACGGCCAGCCACCAACGGACACGCGCCGGCATGTTGCGGCATATGGGTGACGCCGAGCGCTATTTGATCTTGGATGACGTAGGCGTGGCACCGATCTACTACGTCCACGAAGCGATTCTCCGGAAGCCGTACGTCCGTAACATGTTGATCACCCCGTATGGCCTGGGGTTCATCGAGAATCTGCAGACGGCCGAGATCGTGCACTGACCGATCCCTCAGATGGGTGAGGCAACCGACTTCACGCTGAGCCTGCCCAATCGGGGAGTACTGCTGGGGTTCTTGACCGTGGGACAGCTACTGGACGCCGCCGAGGCCGCCGACACATCGGGGTCGTTCGGCGCCGTCAGCATCGGGGACAATCTCCTGGAGAAGCCGCGGGTCGAAGTCGTCGCGTTGTTGGGTGCACTTGCCGCCCGAACGCGGCGGCTTCGGTTGAACGTGGGATGCCTGTCCAGTTTCATCTTGCGCGACCCGATCTTGTTTGCCATTCAGTGGGCAAGCCTCGACGTGATCAGCGGGGGCCGGATGGAGCTCTGCGTCTGCATCGGCGGGGGAGATGACCGAGAGATGCGGCCGTACCACATGTCGAAGCGGGAACGCGTGCCCCGGCTTCTGGAGGCGATCAAGGTGGTCCGGCGACTCTGGGAGGAGGACCGTGTCAGTTTCGGGGGACGGTTTCACCGCTTCGAAGATGTCACCGTCCAACCCAAACCGGTGCAGCGTCACCTGCCGATCTACCTCGCCAACGCGCCGGATCCGGACGGGCCCACGGAGGTCGTGGACCGGATGTTGCTGCGCGCCCTGCGGCATGCGGACGGCTGGCATCCTACCGGACTGACGCCCACCCAGTTCGGGGTGCTTCGCTCGCGGCTCGAAGCGCTCGCGGCTGCGGAGGGGAAGGATCTTTCCACGTTCTCGATCGGCTGTGGGAGCCTGGTCAACATCCAGCCGGATCCCGTCAAGGCGCGACAGGAAGCGGAGGACTACGTCCGCCGATACTGGCCGGATACGTACGGACCGCGCAGCTTCGAACGGCTGATCTTCGGGCCGCCCGCCGCCGTGGCGGAGGGCATCCTGCGGTATTGGGAGGCCGGTTGCCGAAGGATCGCCGTCCGGCTAGGCGCTCTCAACTACCGCACCCAGATGCCGCTGTTGTTGAACGAGGTGATGCCCGCGGTGTGGGAGGGCGTCGCCGCCCGCGCCCGTTAGCCTGCACTACCGTCCGCCACCGTGGATCAAACATCTGGGCCACGCCCTCTCCCACGAATGTGAGCGAGAGAATGGCTGCGCACAGGACAAGACTTGGGACGACCGTTAGGTACGGGTACGTCCTCAGGTAGGGCAGACCCTCCGCGATCATCACCCCCCAAGACGGCATCGGGGGTTGCACACCAATCCCAAGAAAGGAGAGGGTCGCCTCCGCAAGGATGACGGGTCCGATGTCAAGCGACGCCCGGACGAGCGCCACGGTCATGATATTTGTGAGCACGTGACGTACCATGATGCGACGCTGCGGCGCACCGAGCGCCCGGGCGGCCGTGACAAACTCCTGCTCCCGAAGCGTGAGTACTTCCGCACGTACCTGACGTGCCATGCCCGCCCACCCGACCACGGAGAGGGCGATGATAATATTCAGAATGCTCGGTCCGAGCAATCCGGTAATGAGGATCAGGAACAGCAAGTCGGGGAACGCCAGAAAGATGTCCGTCACGCGCATCAGCCCGGCGTCGACCCGCCCTCCATAAAAACCCGCCAGCGTTCCCGCGGTCACGCCGGTCGCGGTGTGCACGACGACGGCAGTGCCGCTGATCAGGAAAGAGATGCGCCCTCCGTATGCCAGTCGCGTCGCAACATCGCGGCCGAATTGATCCGTGCCGAGCCAGTGGGTTCGGCTCGGGCCGTGGAACAACTGGGACAAGTCCTGCACATCGTACGCGGATCGCGTGGCGTACGGCAGGAGTACACAGGTACAGACGAGCGCCAAGACGGTGCCCGCCGCGAGGACGGTAGGTCGATCACGAAAGAGCGCGGTCATCTCATCACTCGTATCGCACCCTCGGGTCCAGCACCGCGTACGCGACATCGGTCAAGAGATTGAGGAGCAAGAACATCGCAGTGTACAGCATGACCACCGCCTGGATCACGGGATAGTCACGCTGAAGGATCGCGGTGACGGTCGCACGCCCCATTCCAGGGATCCCAAAGATCACCTCGGTGACGAACGCGCCGGTGAAGGCCAGACTGAGCGCGAGCCCGACCGTGGTGATGATGGTGATAGATGCGTTGCGCAGGGCGTGGCGGGAGGTGATGGTCCACGGGGTAAGGCCCTTTGCCCGTGCGGTGCGAATGTAGTCCTGCCCGAGGGTCTGGAGGACCGCGAGGCGCGTGATTCTGGTGATATAAGCCATCGGCCGAAGCATCAGCACCACAACGGGTAGCACTACATGCGCGGGATGGCCCCAGCCGGACACGGGGAACCACCGTAGGCGCAGGGAGAAGAGCAAGACAAGGCCCACGGCGACCACGAAGAACGGCACGGCAATGCCGAGAAGTGTGAAGAATCGTACGGCTTGATCGATCCCGGAGCGTGGATGCAGTGCGGCGAGCGTGCCGAGCGGCACCCCTAAGAGCACGGCGACGGCCAATGCGAGGATCCCAAGTACCAGACTTACGGGAAGCGCCTGCCGGACAACGGTGCCCACGCGAATCCCCGGGTAGGCGTAGGAGGTCCCGAGATCGAAGCGCGCAACGTGGACGAGAAAGCGCAGATACTGGAGGGGCAGCGGCTTATCCAATCCGAGCTGTGCGCGCGCTCGCGCTTCAGCGACAGGATTGCTGATATCGCCGAACAGGATCTGCACGGGATCCCCTGGTGCGAGCCGCCCGACGATAAACACGATGAGAGTGACGCCCAGGATAATCGGTCCCATTCCGGTGACTCGGTACGCGAGGTAACGCCACATTGCTACCAGCTGTCCTCAGGGGGTGGCATCTCTGAGCCCACAGAGGGCCACGGCGCCCAGATCACCGCCGGATGGCTCCTACGCACCCGGTCGCCGTTCGCGGGGAGCATGTGCTGAACTGCTGCAAGGGAAATGCCTTGCGGTCTGCTTTGGAGGCGTACATCGGTCCCTTGGGGGGCTTTTCGTGTGGCTGGGTTGCTGAAACCCTTGTCCTGCTTGGTCTGGAGCGGGAAACGGGACTCGAACCCGCGACCCTCTGCTTGGGAAGCAGATGCTCTACCAACTGAGCTATTCCCGCTCGTTTGTCGGCAATGCTGCTAGTTCGGCCATATTATATGCTCTCGGGCCTCCGGAGTCAAAGCCCTGAACGGCAGAGGATAGGTCCCGAATGTCCCGTTGCGCCGGGCGACCGAGAAGGCGCCACGCGCACCCGAGCCCGAGGGGCAGCCCATCGCCTGGGGACCTTCAAGTGAGATATTCCTGAGGTCGCGGAGAGGGGGCCGGAGCCGGTCGAGACTCCCTCAGAGCTGCGCGGTCCCCGGCGCGAACCGGCGGGCGCGCGCGGCGAACCGTCGCCCCGCGATGAGACAGCGGATCCGGCGGCGAGCTCGCGCAACGCCCACCCGGACCAGCAGCCCCGGTTCGCCTGTGGCGCAGCTTATTCAGAAACCCGCAAAGCTTTTGAAACGTTTATCTTCTGGAACTCCACGGCAAACGCCGACATATATTCGATGAACCGCTGGAGGCTTTCTCCGCCTCGACGCCGGAGTGCCTCCAGCCCACCCTTCTCGATTGACGGCGGGCTTTCAATGTCGATATCCCAGGCATCGACAGGAATGAGAATCTGCGCGCCTTGGTATTCGAAGTTGTTGAAGCCTAAGGGCGTGATTTTTTCGCCGAACAACTTTCTCATCGGGGGCGCGGAGCCCCACTCCCCCTTGTATCCTCCGGCTCTGAGGTCGGCGATCTCCGTCCCAGAGACAGCGAGCGCCACCGCAAACTCCCAGATGTGAGTGCCCTCGGGGAAGAGGTCGGGGGTCAGTTTCTTGCCTATCGTCCACCATTCCAAGATTGCGACCAGCATCCCAAGGTCTCGAACGTTGCGGCCGGTTCTCACCAGGGGCTCGCGGTTTCCGCCATGACCGTTAAGGAAAATGACCTTTCGAATGCCGTTTCGGTGCAGGCTCCGGCAGATGTCCGTGCAGAACGCTTCCATAACGTGGGGGCTGACGGTGAGCGATCCCGGGTATTCCTTCATCTTGTCATTTTCCCCGTAGGGGAGCAGCGGCAGTGTCATGAGCCCGGTTCTCTTCCCCACCTCATCCGCCATCTTTTGTACTGAGCTGCCATCAATACCGATGGGGGTCGGGCCATGTGCGTGCAGGGTCCCCACGGGCATGATCACCGTGTCGGTCTTCTTGAACGCCTCCGCGGCCTCCATCCAGGACATCTCATCCAGTCGGTGTTTCTTCATTCGGCGGCCCTCCGTGACTCTTGGCGGTAGAAAGATCTTCCCGATGGGCGATTCGGAAGCCTGCCTCCCGAAGTGCGTTGAGGGTGGCGACAAGCGCAGGGGGCGCGAGGACGCATCCGGCGCCGACCCAGAGGTCTTGAGATCTCGCCGGCGGAGCTACCCTGTTCGATACACCAATGGGCGCGGGCGGCGTGGTCTTGCTATCGGGGAACGTGCTTTCAAGAACTCAGCGGCGGATCATGCAAATTCGAGGAAGGCGCCCCGGCCTGTCGACGACGGCACGGGCGCGTCGAATGCTCGTGCCCGCTTCGTAGAGTCTCCAACACACAGGCATGGATCCGCCGCCCGAGCGGCAGGCGAAGCTGCACCATCAGCCAGGAGGGCCATAATGTGCCGGCACACCTCGCCGCCGCTCCACCCCAATGGCCAGCGAGGCGCCCCGCCGCCCCGCCGTCCACCTTCCGCCCGATCATGGAGTGCGTCGGGCCGTGAGTTGCAACTCCAATTGCGCCTGATTTTCTGCTTTCAACACGCCGAGAATCGATGGCGGATCGAACCCAAAATCGGTCATGAGAATGGCCGTGGTGGCGTGTCCGATCAACATGTCGCCCTCCAGCCTGACCGTGCCGGTGAAGGTGACCGGTTTCGTCACGTTCCGGACCTGTAGATCCCCCGCGATTTGGATCGGTACGTCCCGTCCATCGAGATACGTGTCCGGGAGTCCTTGGATCGACGTCGGTGCGAACACGGCCGCCGGATATTTGCTGGATTCGAGCCACTGCTGGCGGATGGCATTGTCACGTCGCCGGCTGTTCGAGGTGAGCTGGCTAATATCGACGGTGATGGGGCCCGCGCGGCTCTGACGGGGATGAGCCCGATCGATCAGGATCGTGCCCTGTATGCCGTGCGTGATCCCCACTGCGACGTTGAACTGGTTGTTTCGATCGATGAAGGTCTCGGCCACGCGATACAGGGCCTGGGACGCGGATGCGTCGATGACGTAGTGTTCCGCCCCCTGGGTCGCGGCGGGGGAGGCCGCCTGCGCCTGAGACGGGCCGGTCCCCGCATCCATGGCGGTCACGAAGAGGCCAACCAGCATCGTCGCCGCCACGGCTGCGCAGCGGGACGGCTGGGTCTTGTTCGAGATCTTTCCCTCGTGTCGTCGCATGTTCGTATCCTCTCCGCCGAAGTCCGCTTCGCCATCCTTGGAGGGCCATCGGTTGCCGAAACCCCTGGGGGGCCCCGCCTGTACCCGGTCGGGGCCCCCGCCCGATTTCCTATTGCCCCTGGTTATCGAGGTGCGCGTCGCGATATGGCCCAAGATCCTGCCCGGACGGCCCCGGGCCGGCGACGATTCCTTCGCCGCTTGCCGCGGGGAGGACAGTTGCGGGAGAGGCTGCCGGCTTCGGTTGGCCGGCATCGGTGTTGCCCTCGGCGAACGCTGTCGGCGCGGCGAGCGCCAGGATCGTCCCCAGGGTCATTGCTGCGAGTGTGCGGTGCATAGTGTGCCTCCTTTTCGTTTGTGGGGGCCGTCGACGCCCCCAGTGACACCTTACCCAGCGAAGGTATCGAGTTGATGACACAAAGGTATCAGAAGCTTATGACACTCCGATGACATGAATTTGCGCGAGGCTGGAAGAGGTCGCTATACTTTGAAACGACCCCCGGGATGACTGGTGGTCTGAGGGAAGAAATGCACCTCTTACTGGTTGAGGACGACAAGGCGCTCGGCGACGTAGTCCGCCGCGGCCTCGAAAGCTACGGGTACCAGGTCACCTGGGCGCGCGATGGGGACACGGCGTACGATCGCGCCTGCACGGGCACCTATGACGCGCTGATCCTCGACCTGATGCTCCCCGGGCTCGATGGGCTTGCCCTGTTGCAGGCACTGCGCGAAGCCGGTGTTCGGACACCGGTTTTGTGCCTCACCGCGCGAAGTCGCGTGGAGGATCGGGTCGCCGGGCTCGACGCCGGCGCCGACGATTACCTCGTCAAGCCATTCGCGTTTGAAGAACTGCTGGCCCGGCTGCGGGCACTGCTGCGGCGGCCGTCCGATCTGATCGTCCCTGAGATCCTGACGTCGGGATCGCTCCGCCTCTGGCCGACCGACCGCCAAGTCACCGTGGGGGATCAGGCGATCACCGTCCCGCTGCGGGAGTTTGACCTGCTGGAATTCCTGCTGCGGCATCCCGGGCGCACCCTTTCGCGCGAGGTGATTGTGGAGCGTATCTGGGGGGCGGGCGCGCCGCCACGGGCGAATGTGGTGGATGCCACCATCTCCCGGCTGCGGCGCCGGCTGCGGCGGGCGGGGTGGGACGGTCGGATCACCGCCGTTCCCGGTCTAGGCTATCGGATCGGCATTTCGATCCCGGGTAGCGCGTCGTGAAGGGGCTGGCACCGCACGTGCACCTTCGTTTGCTGCGGCGGAGTCGGTGGCGCGTCGCCGTGGTGGGCGCCCTCGTGGTGGGGATCATCCTGGCATGGCTCTCCGCCGGGGCGTATGTGGTGGCCAGGAAAGGCGTGTACGCGCACCTGCACGAGCGGCTGGAGCGCGCCGTGCGGCGGTACGGGGATCCAAGTCTTACGCCCGGGTCCCTCATCGTCGACGAGCGCGGGCGCCCGCTGCCGGACCTCGCGGTGACCGAGGGATGGGAGACCGGCGGGCAGGGGTTCCGCATCGTGTCCACCCCCCAACTCGGGGCGCTGGCCGTCCTGCAGCTGCCGACGCGCGGAAGCGGCCTGCGCGTCGTGGCCACTCCCGCCCAGGAGGAGCTTCGAGCGCTCACGATGTTTCTTCAGGTGCTCATCGCCTTGACCGTCACGGGGGGGCTTTTGGCCCTGCCGGTCGGATACGCGCTGGCCGGCCTGGCGCTGCGCCCGCTCGATGCGGCCGTTCGCGAGCGGAGCGAATTCGTCGCTCTGGCATCTCACCAGCTTCGGACCCCGTTGTCGGTGATCCGGACCGCGGTTGAGCTCGCCCGTGCGGGCCGCGGGGTGACGCGGGACGAAGCGCTGATCACGACCCTGGAACAGACGGAGCGCATGGAAGCGCTGGCGGCCAGGCTGACGGCGCTGGCGCGCGCGGAGGCGGGGTCGAAGGCAAGCGCGGAGCGCGCGGACCTCACGCGGGTGGCCGAGGCGGTGGTGACCGGCCTCAACCCGGCCGCACGCCAGGGGGGGGTGGGTCTGGCTCTGGATGCTCCCGGCCCGATCTGGGCGATTGTCGAACGGGACGAGGTCGCGGACGTCCTCACGGCCCTCGTCGAAAACGCGATCCGCTTCTCCCCTCGCGGAGGAGTGGTGACGGTATCCATTCGCGCGAATGATGCCCGGGCGATCGCCAGCGTGTCGGATCAGGGCCCGGGGATTTCTCCACAGGACCTCCCGCACGTTGCCGACGCCTTCTACCAGGGCCGAAACGCCACGGGCGGCCACGGGCTGGGCCTAGCCATCGCCCGAGCGATCGTTGAACGCCGCCGGGGACACCTCTCCATCGCGAGCTCCCCAGGGCACGGGACGGTTGTGCGCGTCACCCTTCCGGCCGGTCGCGACGCGACCGGTTGATCGTCCGCTGCGCCACCGGGATTTGGGAGAAATCCCATTTACGGATGCCGCGATCACGGCCGGGCCGTGCGCCGCGACGGCGGCCGGTCAGGTCACCGGTCAGCAGGGGACGCTCGGCGGGTGGGCACGATCACCCTAGGTGATTCCCAGGCGGCGGTCCAGGACATCCACCAGCGCCCGAGCGATCGACTCTTTCCCTTCCGCGACCCCCTCCACCTCGCCGTCGGGGCCCACCAGGTATCCGATGTGCGTCCCCCGCTCGATATCTCGGAGGTCATTTGCGATGACGAGATCTGCGCGATTGCGCGCCCGCCACGTGGTGGCGATGTCGATCAGTTCGGCTCGATGCTTTCCCACCTCCAGCTTGAACCCCACGAAAAACGTCTTGGGCGAGAGGGCGCGGATCAGCTGGGCGGCCTTCGCGGTTGGGACGAGGCGAACGACCCATTCCGAGAGGGCACTTGCCGTTTTCTCCTCGCGGACTTCAGCCGGCGCGAAGTCGAGGACCGCCATGGCATGAACGACCGCGTCGTAGCCCGTCGGCAGCTCCTGCTTGAAGACGACGATCAGGTCATCGACCGTATCGATCGGCACCAGCCGCAGTTGGTCTCTCCGCCCCCCCCGCACGGCCGGCGTGTCGCTCCCCCGACCGTAGACGAAAGTCACGTCGGCTCCATCCTGGACCGCGGCCTCCGCGATGAGGGATCCGAGCCGTCCCGTCGATTTGTTCGTGATGAACCGCACCGCATCGAGGGGCGCACGGGTCGGCCCCGAGGTGACGAGAATGCGACGGCCGCGGAGGCTCACGTGGCGTGCCCGGTGCTCGCGGCCAGCGCGAGGGTGATTTCTTCGCGCGCCGCCGCGTCCTTCTCGAGCGGAAGGCGCCTCTGGAGGCCGTCCCTTGCTCCTGCCGTTCCGATCCGGCCGAGAGCCCAGGCGGCGTGACCCCGGACCACCGGATCGCTCTCGTCGGCGAGGGCCCGCAGCAGCTCCGGTACGGCCGCCGGGTCTCCCGCGTTTCCGAGCGCCACCGCCACGTTTCGCCGCAGGCCGCTGCGTTTGGTCCGTTTGACCGGCGAGCCGCGGAAGCGCCGTTGGAACTCATGGTCGGTGATGTTCAGCAGGGGGAAGAGCTCGGGACGGGAGCCCACGCCGGGACGCGGGGCGAGTTCGGGATGCATCCGCGCGGCGGTCTTCGTGTTGTGGGGGCAGACATCTTGGCAGATGTCACACCCGAAAATCAGGTCCCCAATCGCGGGACGCAGCTCCCGAGGGATTGGGCCGCGGTGTTCGATGGTGAGATACGAGATGCACCGCCGCGCGTCGACCACGTAGGGGGCGACGATCGCCCCCGTTGGGCATGCGTCGAGACAGAGCCGGCAGTGACCGCAGTTCCCCTCCGCCGGGGTGTCCGGCGGGAGCGCCAGATCCGTGAGGATTTCCCCCAGGAACACCCATGAGCCGTGCCCGCTGCGGGTGATGATCAGCGTGTTCTTCCCGTACCAGCCCAGGCCCGCGCGTCGGGCCGCGGCCCGGTCGATGACCGGTCCGGTATCCACGTAGTAGCGGGCCACCTGCGCCCCTCGGTTCAGCAGGAACTGGGCCAGCCGCTTGAGGCGGGAGCCCATCACCTCGTGGTAGTCGTCCCCCCCCGCGTAGCGGCTGATCCGGCCCCGAGGTGCGGCCGGCTCACGGTCCGGCGCGGATGCGGCGTCGGAGGAACCGCCGTAATAGAGCCCCACCACCACCAGCGCGCGGGCGCCGGGCACCACGGCCGCGGGTCGGGGAGACCTGGTGGCGTTTCGGGCCATGTAGTCCATCTCCCCGTGATAGCCGCGGTTGATCCAGTCGACGAGCGCCCCACCTTCTTGGGGGAAAGGGGCGCTGGTCGTGATCCCGCACAGGTCGAATCCCACCTCGCGCGCTTCGGCTTTGACCGCGCGCGCAAGGGCCTGCGCGTCCGTGGGCAGGTGCGGGTCCATAGCTCCGCTTCAGTATAGCAAAGACGCTTGTGCGGCACGGCTCGGCCGGCCGGGAGGCAGAGGAGTTCGTCCCCAACGCTGGAACCTGTCCGGGCGTGGACGAACAGGTCACCACGCTCAGCGTGTCCGAGGTCGCCCGCGCGTTCGGCCGCCACGAGGTGCTCCGTGCCGTCTCCTTCGCCGTCCGCCGCGGCGAAATGGTGGGGATCGTCGGGGAGAACGGAGCCGGGAAGTCCACGCTGCTCAAGATCATCGCCGGGCTCCTCCGGCCCTCTCGGGGCCGCGTTGACGTCCGGGGGCGCATCGGCTACTGCCCTCAGGATCCCCAGGTCCACCTCGGCCTGACCGTCGCGCACAATCTGGAGTGGTTCCGCACCGCGTACCGCCTCGGCACCGTCCGCCGCGCGGAAGCCCTGATGGACGTGCTCGCGCTCAGTCAAAATAGGAACAGGCTCGTCAGCGACCTGAGTGGGGGCACGCGGCAGAAGCTCAACCTCGTCCTTGCCTTGATGCACGACCCCGACATTCTCCTGCTGGACGAACCGTATCAGGGGTTCGACTGGGAAACCTATCTGCGGTTCTGGGGGCTGGCGGAGGAGTTTCGCCGAGCGGGTCGGGTGATCGTGATCATCTCACACCTGTTTTTCGAACGCACCCGATTTGACACCCTCCTGCGCCTCCACGACGGGGTCATCACCCCGGAAGTCCGTTCGTGATCCGCCCGTCGCTCATCGCCTTCCGGCTCAGCCTGATCGAGCAGGCACACAACCGGTTCGCGATGCTGCTGCTCGCGCTCTACCTGCCCGCCTGGTATGGGACGATCTATGGCCTCACCGATGACTCGCCGATCGGGTTCAAGCTGCGGGCGTTCGGGGTGTTTGTCGCCACCAGCCAGCACCGCCTCGGGTTGCTCACAGGGATGCTGAACGCCACGACCCTGATCATCGGTTTTGTCTCCCTGAGCGCCGTCCGCCGGTCCGCCCTCGTGGACCAACGGTTGGTGCTCTGCGGTTTCCCGAGGGCGGCGCTCATCCTGGGGCGCCTCACGGCATTCGGCGTCGCCTCGGTGTTGATCGCCGCGTATGCGGTGGCCGTCCTGTCGGCGTTCACACCCCCCCGGCATCCAGCCGTGGTCTTCGCCGGGACGTTCGGAGCGGTGCTGACGTATGCGGCGATCGGCGTGGCGGTGGGGGTGGTGGCGCGGGGCGATCTGGAGGGGTTCTTCGTCATCATCATGTTGAGCCTCGTGGATACGTTCTTGCAAAATCCCATCGGGAACCCCGCCGCCAACCGGGCGGTGATCGAGTACTTTCCGTCCTACCTTCCCATGCAGATTGTGGCCGGCGGCGCGGTCGCCGACCACGTGGCCTGGTGGCAGCTCTGGGGGAGTTTCGCCTGGGCGGTCGCGTTTGGCGTTCTCGGCCTGGTGGGGTTCTGGCAGCGCACCCGGATCGCGCGGCCCCATCCCTGAGGACGAGGTTAGGCGGGACCCGCGCTGCGAAACCCCACGATCTGGAAGGTTCCCAAGCGGGTGTTTGAGGTCGGCTGCCAGTCTACCGTCACCGGGGCGGCGAAGTCCGGCGCGAGCCGCCCGTGCTCGATCCAGTACCGAGCGTGGGGATCGTTGAGGATTGCCGGACTCGCCTTCGCCACGAGCGTGAGCGGGCCGGCCACCACGTGAACCTCGTCCAATTGCTCAATCGCCCGTAGGGCCGCGGTCAGCCGCCCCCGCAGCTCTGCATTTGGGGCGGGCCGGACGTTGACCAGGCCGATGTTCCGCCCGAGCGGGCCGATGATCTTGACGTTGGCGAGATCGGGCGTCACCCCCGCCTCCCGCAGGACCGTCAGCACGACCTCGTTGGCCCGCGCGACGGCGCGCCCGTGGTACTCCGGCGCCGCGAGCGGTTTGAGGAGGTGCTTGAGCTTGCACCCCTCCCGCCCGGGGTTCTCGCCGATCCGGGGCGGGCGCACCCCAAGCGCATCGGCCAGCGTCCCAATTTCCGGTTTCTCCAGGTCGAGCAGCGGGGCGTAGTAGCCGTTGCAGACCTTGAGCCCGAACTGGCCCCACGTATCGCTGCGGTTGGCTCCCGTCAGGACCAGGCGCCCGCCGGCCACCGCCTTGACCATTCCCAGCTTGATCTCGCGTGTGCAGCGGTTGCAGGCCGGCCCCGCGGCCTGCACGCGGTGCTGCTTGAACTGTCCGAGTAGGCAGCGCTGGGGCAGGCCAAGCCGCTCGGCGACCTCCAAGACGATCTCGTTGCCGCGCGTGTACGCGTAGATGCCCATGTTAACGGTGATGAGCAGAACGCGGTCGCGGCCCAGTGCATCTCGGGCCAGCGCCGCGGTGACGGTGCTGTCCAAGCCCCCGCTAAAGGCCACCACGACCGGGTGCCCGTCCGTCGTGGTGCGGATCTCCTCGACCAAGGCTGCGTACCTGTCCACGCCCCAAGGGTAGCCGATCGACGTCCGGTTGTCACGAGGCTCGGGCGGAGAGAGGAGATGGAACGGTTCGGCGTGAAAAGGCGGATCGCGGGGTCGTCCCGGTGTCCCCCGGAGGTGAGCGATGACGCGGCGGATCCTCATCATGGTGCTCGCGGCGGCCTTTGCCGCCGGGCTGTGGCCGGCAGGGGCGATCGGTCAGGCCGGGGCGATGATGACGTTCTGGAGTTGGCGGGCCGAAGACCGCGCGTTCTACGAGAGCATGATCAAGAAGTTCGAGGCGCAGAACCCGGGCGTCTCGATCGAGTTCCAGACCTTCAAACCGACCGAATACAACACCGCGCTTTCTGCGGCGATGCAGGCCGGCAAGGGGCCGGACATTGTGCACCTCCGCGCCTACGGCGCCCTCCAGCCGTTTGCGCGACCGGAGTTCCTGGTGCCGCTCGACGATAAGGTCCCCGAACTGAAGACGTTTCCTCGCCAGTGGCTCGGCGGGGCGAGGAGCCAAGCCGACGGCAAGATCTACGGGGTGCCGTTTGCCGTGCAGGCGCTCGTGATCTTCTACAACCGAAAGCTCCTCCGGAAAGCCGGCGTGACCCCGCCCACCACCTGGGACCAATTCCTGGGCGCGCTCAAGGTGCTCAAAGACCACGGGATCACGCCGCTGGCGAACGGCGGCAAGGAGGGCTGGACTCTCGAGGTAGCGTTGGGAGTCCTCGGGCCCAACTTCTACGGCGGGTCAAATTTCTACGAGGCCGTGACCCGCGGGCAGACGACGTTTCGGAGCCCGCAGTTTACCGCCGCGCTGGCCAAGATGGAGGAGATCCGGCCTTTTATGCCCCAGGGGTTTATGGGGATTTCGTACACCGACATGCAGCAGTTGTTCATCAACGAGCAGGCGGCGATGTTTGTCGGCGGCATTTGGGAGCTGGGGTACTTTCAGAGCCAGAACTCGTCACTGGACATCGGCGTGATGCCGGGGCCGGTGGCGAAGGCGGGCGACACGCCCTGGGTCAGCAGTTACGACGACGGCAACTACGGGGTGAACGCGAAGAGCGCGCATATGGACCTGGCGCTGAAGTTCATCCGGTTCACCGCCACCAAAGACTGGGGGCAGGCGTTCACCGATCAGCTCAAGCAGATCTCGGCGGTGCCGGGCGTGACGATCCACGACCCCCAGCTCCAGCAGGTTCAGATGTGGATGCGCCACGCCACCCCCTATATCATGCTCGTGGGGTTCCGTTGGAAGAACCCGACCGGGAGCGAGCTTATCCAGAACGACCTGCAGGGGCTCTTCGCCGGGAAGATGACCCCGCAGCAGGTAGGCGACGACGTCACGCGCGGATTGGCCACATGGTTTGACCCCTTCCGCGGGCGCTGACCCTATCGCGACGCCGTCTACGCAGGATCCGCAAGGGCTGGGGGCCGGGGCGCGGTTCGCTCCCGGCCCCCGCCGCGTGCCCTACCGGACGGCCCGGGCGCTGTGGGTCGCCGCGTTTCTCGCGCCGGCGGTCCTCCTCTTCAGCGTGATCGTAGCGTATCCGATCCTGAGCGCATTGGCCTACAGCCTGTTTCAATGGGATGGGATTGTCCGCGGCGGCTACGTCGGCCTCGCCAACTTCCAGCGCCTCTTGACGCAGTATCCCTACAGCGTGCGGATGCTGACGGCGCTCTGGCATAATGTCTGGGCGTTCGTGTTGACGATGGGGGTTCAGAACGGCCTCGGCCTCGTCTTCGCGGTCCTCCTCGCCGGGCGTGCCTGGGGGGCGCGGCTGTACCGGGCAATCTTCTTTATGCCGGTGACCCTCTCGCTCGTGATCGTGGGGTTCCTTTGGCAGCTGTTCCTCAATCCCATCTGGGGCGTCGTGAACAAGGGTCTTGCGCTCGTTGGGCTCGGCGTCCTGGCCCGGCCCTGGCTTGGGGACACCCATACGGCCCTCATCACCATCGTGCTGGTCAACGCTTGGCGCTGGGTGGGGTTCCCCACCATCGTGTTCCTCGCCGGCATCCAGGCGATTCCCGACCAATACCTGGAGGCGGCCCGGCTCGACGGGGCCGGCGCGGGGGCGGTCTTCCGCCGGATTATCCTGCCCCTGCTGGCGCCCCAGGTGAACATCATCGTCATTCTCACGTTCATCGGGGCGTTCAACTGGTTCGAGCTCCCCTACGTGATGCAGGGCGTCACCGGCGAGCCCGACCACGCCACGGACGTGCTCGGGCTGCTCTTCTACCGTTCGGCGTTCGGGGCGGTGGACACCGGCAACCCCGATGTCGGGATCGGCTCGGCGATCGCGGTGGTGATGTTCGCGATCCTCCTCGTTGTCAGCGGCTTGGGCGCGGTCTACCTCCGCCGCCGGGAGGTCGAGATGTGACGCCCTGGCGGCGTTCCCAGCGCGCCCGCCCGGTGACGGCTGCGCTCGCGCAGGTGCTCCTCGCCGCAAACGCGCTCCTGGTGCTCCTGCCGCTTGCGTTCATGGTGATGTCCTCGTTCAAGACCACTCGCGAGATCTTCCAGCGTCCTTTCGCGCCGCCCGAGACCTTGAGCTGGCGCAACTACGCGGCGGTGTGGGAGACAGCGCACTTCAGCGTTTACTTCGTCAACAGCGTGATCGTCACGGTCGGGTCGATGGTCTTGATCCTGGCCACCGGCACGCTGGCCGCCTATGCGCTCGGGCGGTACCGGTTCCGTGGAAACGATCTGCTCTATCTGTTTTTCCTGACGGGGATCATGGTGCCGATCCGGCTGGCGATTATCCCGCTGTTCATCTTGATGCGCGACCTCCGGCTGCTCGACACCGAATGGTCGTTGATCCTCGTCTACGCCGGCTCGGGGCTCCCGAGCGCAATCTTCATTCTCACCGGATTCTTTCGCGCGCTCCCGCAGGATCTGGACGGCGCGGCGCGCATCGACGGGGCCGGTGAGCTCGGCATCCTCCTGCGGGTGATGCTGCCGCTCGTCCGTCCCGCGCTGGCGATCGTCACCGTCTACAACGTCATCCCGATCTGGAACGACTTCTTTTTCCCGCTCGTCTTCATCCATCAGGACCGGCTCAAGACCCTCCCGCTCGGCCTGACGGTCTTTTTCGGCGAGTTCGCGACCAACTGGGGGCTGCTGTTCGCCGGCCTGTCGCTCGCGGCGATCCCTGTGATCGGGCTCTACCTCGTCCTGTCACAGCAGTTCATCAAGGGGCTGACGGCCGGGGCGGTCAAGGGATAGGCTCAGACCCGGGGCGAGAAATCCGTGGCGGCGAGCAGGGCGGTGCGGATGTGCTCGACGATTACGCCCTGGGCATGAGACTGTTCGCGCGCCCGCTGCCAGTCCGGATCCGCCTGGAACGCGGCCCACCTTTTCCCCCGGTCTTCCCACGACGCGAACTTGGTTATGTAGATGAGTTCGTCTTGCTCGCCGACCAGGGTCTCCCAGAAGCCGACCACCTCGACGCCGTGTCGCTTGAAGAGTCCCATCGTATGGTCCCGGAACCGTGCGAGGACATCGCCCTTGCGTCCCGGCATGCACTGATAGATCCGGAGCTCGTAGAGCATTGGTGTCGACCTCCAGGAGAGAGAATATCCTAGGGGTTCGCATCGCTACATCGGCAGCCCTTTGCCCGGTCCCAACGCGGGGGCACCGAACGCCTGATCGAAAGGCTCGGGTGCCGCGTTGTGCGGGGCCGCGGCAGGACCGCTGTAGCCGGTTCGGGAATCGCTAAGGCGGCGCGGACAACTCGCACAACAGCATCCGATAGGGGTGAGGGGGTACCAATGGCGCGGTTTTTCGTTGGCGTGCTCCGGCGCGCTCTGCCGGCCCGGAGCGCGATCTTGGGTGGGTGCCTCCTCGGCCTGCTCACGCTCGGGTTCCCGCGGCTGGGGTCCACTCAGGGGGCTCCGGCCCGGAGCATTATTCACCTCGTGGTGATGAAGCTCGAAATCAGAGGCTATCAGTCCGCGTATCAGGACATCGCCGAGGGAACGGGGTTTTTCATCACCGCGAGCGGGATCGCCCTGACCAACAGCCACGTCGTCAGCCTCGCCCGGAAATTGCCCTCCACTTACAAGGTGATGGCCATCGTCGGCGGGGAGTTCTACGGCGCCGCACTGGTTTGTGCCGATGCGCTGGCCGATGACACCGGCGGGCGGCTCGTTCCCAGTCGCGATGTGGCGGAGATTCAGCTGATGCCGCCGGACCTTCCCTTTGAGGAGCTGAGCTTTCGGGGCGTTGGCTTCGCGCGAGCCCATCGCGGACCGCTGCCTGCGTTTTTCGCGTTGGCGTTGGGGGCGTCCCCCGCGGTCGGCGATCCCGTCCGAGTCCTAGGATTCGGACACCAGGGAGACGCGGCCCTTCCGTTGGAATGGTCGGCACCTGGAACCGTGCGCGATCTCGGTCGCGCAAGCGACGGGACGCAGATATTCGGCATCAAGTTTGAAGGCGAGGCCGAACCGGGGCACAGCGGCTCGCCGGTACTTAACAGGCAAGGCGAGGTGGTTGGGATTTTGACCTGGACCATCGCCTCCGATCGGACGTGGGGCATCGCCATCAGCCGCACCGCACTGGATCCTGTGTGTCTATGACTTCCTCGGCTTGGTCCGGAAGAAGGCGATGGGAGCTGCTGAGCCACCTGGCGGAGGGAGTGAGATTCGAACTCCCGAGGGGTTTCCCCTCGCGCGGGATGACGAACCCCCGTTGGGCGCGACTACTTCGTCCTACGCAAATTCTGTTTCACTCGAAACTTCACGAGCCGATCCACTAAAGCCAGCGGGAGGGGCTCGGTGTGCGGAAATTGTACGGTTCCCTTGGCGCCTTTATAATTTGATAGCGCCTCCTTAAATGCCCTGATCGCCGAACCTCCTGGATAGAATCCGACATGGCTCTTGTACGCCGCGAACCAGACCAGATTTCCGTTTAAGGTAAACGCAGGGATGCCATAGCTAATCGTTTCCTTTGTTTTGGGTGCGGCCTTTTTATGGTCAGGCGCATCTTCTTTAATCGTTGCTGCACGTCTTTCGGAAAGCGATTTACGTAGTGATCAATATTCTCCGGGATTTTTTCGTTTTTCCCCATACCTCGACTATACCCCCCAACACCATACCCCTTAAGCGGCTGACGGCATGGAGGCTCCGTTTGCCTTTCTGCGGCTCGGAACCCCATATTTTCGGGGTTCACCCCTAGATCCGACCGAACCAACGGCTCTCTCATAGTTAGACTCGACCACCAGAAGCGATCCGGGCTCGGTCAGAAGGGAGCGGCAAGCGTCCATTAGCGAAAACAAGGGGATGTGGCCGTTACCAGGAGGCGGCCCGGGTCGATAAGCCCTTGAGCGCATGGCGGAGGGAGGGAGATTCGAACTCCCGAGGGGTTTCCCCCTAGCGGTTTTCAAGACCGCCGCAATCGCCCGCTCTGCCATCCCTCCGCGGTCAGTATAACATACGCCCCCTGGCGAGAGCGGTGGATAATTGCCACGTCAGTGTAGCGAGCGCTCAAGCGGTTTCCTCCAACCTCCCCGTTTCCGGTATTCCCTTCAAGGCGATCAACACAGCCGCGGTCCCGATCGGCAGGCAGAGGACAAACGGACCCCACAATCCAAGGAGCGACGCCGCGCCGCCGATGAGCGGGCCGACAAAGAAACCTAGGTCGCCGGAGCTATTGTAGATGCCCATTGCGGTCGTGTACTTGTCTTGCGGAACCAACCGCGCAACGAGGGTTGTGAAAGCGACCGGGATCGTGCCGCCGACCAAACCATACAGAGCCCCCAGCGCAATGAACGCGGCCGAGCCGTTAGGATGAAGGAGGGGCACGAATAGGGCAATCACGGAGCGACCGATTACGCCAGGCAGGATCAGTCGCTGCGAGCCCCACTGATCGACCATCCTGCCGGTGGGCAACTGGACGAGCGCATAGGTCAGCCCTTGGACGGTCAACACCCACCCCACAGTGACGACCGAGAGCCCCTGGCGAGCGATGTAGAGCGGGAGGAAAGTCGTCCAGATTCCCGTCGCCGCGTAGTAGAGATGGTTGACGAGGCAGACCCGGAGAATCAATCCGTTCTTGAGAACGTCGCGGACGCCTCCGGTGGGCACGCCCGGACGCGGGCGCCCTGGTGTCGTGACGGCGATGACGACGGGGATGGCGACGAGGCTGAATGCCGCTCCAAGGTAGAACGCGGCCCGATCGCCGAAGTGGGCCGCGATCAGCCCGCCGATCACGGGCCCGGTGAGGAACGCCACGGACGTCCAGAACCAGAAGACGCCGAAAGCCTGGCCGCGCTTCTCGTCGGATGCCGTGTCGGCCACCGTTGCATGAAGGGGGGGCCAGAATGTGGCGCGCGACACGCCGACTGCGGCAAGCGCCGATCCCATCGCGCCCACGACTCGCGCATGCGCCACGAGCACCATGCCGATTGAATTCGCGAACAGGCCGCCGAGCAGCGTGTGGCGGCGTCCGAAAACCCCAACGATGCGGCCGACTTGCATCTCCACCAACCCCATGGCCAGGCTGAGCACACTGACGAGCGTCCCAACCTGAGCCGGGGTGTATCCGATTTTGGAGAGATGCAGGGGCAAGACCGGGACCACAACCTGCCAGGAGATCGCGACGAGAAAACCTCCCGCGCCGATCAGCAAGAGACGCGGAATGGGTCGCTTGGCCCGGCTGGGCTCCGGGGCGGCCCGGGAGGAGACCAGCGGCGTTGAACGGCTCACATTCATTAAAAAGGTGTTTTCGAGGACGGGGCCGAGAGTCCTGGACTCAACGGTAAAGGACGATATCCAGTGATTTCGTCGGGCGCGCGCGTGTTCTCAACGTGCGACTGTCACTGACTCCTCGTCACTGGCCGGCGACCTTTTCGTGCCAAAGGCGCTTGATGTCGGGGAAGTACTTAGGATTGGGATACGGAGAGAATTCTTTCACTACGTCCTTTGAACTGCTCACGCAGCGTAGCGCGATAAGGGGTAGACGGGGTCGTGTCTTCACGGTCAAATCCACGCGAGCCAGTTGAGGGAAATCACTCGTCACGCGTGAATCTCGGGACAACCGGCGTTTGCGGTTGGGCGCCCGCGGACCCGGCACCGCCGGAGGGCATGCCAGGAACTGTCGTCAGTGCCAGGCGGCCAGCAAAGCCCCGGTTATGAGGAGTGCGACGAGGTTGTGGCCGCTGGTGACCAGATAGAGGCCGGTCGGTCGACCGGTGAAGAGATACTCGCCCGCGCGAGTTGTTGCGATAAACCCAAGCCACATCCAGAATCCGATCTTCGCCCCCTGAAGGACCGTCCCCGACTGCGTCCAGATGATCACCTTGTCGAGCACTGACGACGTGATCAGGGCGACGATGAAGGCCCCGAGGAGGAGGCCGGGCTCGGGGCGGCTCCCCTTCCTGTCGTCCTTTTTCAAGCCGGCGAGCGTCATGAACTGTTTTCCGAAGACGGCGGGCGAGTACCATATTCCTCCCACAATGAAGGAAACGACCGCCGCGACGAGGACCGCGAGCCAGTTGACGTTCATCCGTCACCTCCTCGAGCAATATGTGGAGCGCGTGGGCCAAGCGTGCCGCAGTCCGCGGGGCCTCGATTCGTGTTGGTGCTTCCTTGATTAACTAATGAAAGGTATGGATTCCAATGCGCTTCGTTCGGTCTCGCTTCCCGATCTCCTCCGCAGATTCCCCTGATTCGCTCCCATTTGTCCCCCTCTGCGCCTCGACCTTGGTCATGAGATATTGGATCCCCTATCACTTTTGGCGTAGCCTCCGTAGCGTACGATCATTATTGCCCGAAGCATTGGTCCAGATCTTTCCCCGTCTCCGCCATCGAGCTGGCGTTCCCCTTAGTCGCCGTGCCATCCACATGTCCTACGGCACTTTGCGACAGCCTCGTGGCTGCCCGAGGAGGCCGGCAAGCTTGGCCTGGGTTATGCGAGCTTCGTAACCCTGACCGAGAGGGTGGTCAGTTGTGATAAACTCTTGGGGGAGCACGGTTCAGAGGGAAGGTAGTAAGGGGTTCACCCTGCTACAAGCCTTATAAATCCGGGGACGTAGCTCAGTGGGAGAGCACCTGCTTTGCAAGCAGGGGGTCGCGGGTTCGAATCCCGCCGTCTCCACCAGCCCAATAAAATCAAGGCTTCTAGCGGGTTCGCCCCGATAGAAGGGCCCCAAAAAGCAGGGGGTCACCTGTCTACCAGCTTTGAGGCCGCCCTTGAGTCCTTTCTCCTGAGCCGACGGGTCAACAACTGCTCACCCCGGACTGTCGAAGGATACGCCGGCGTGCTGCGCCGGTGCGCAGGCGCGCTCGGCGTTCAGGACCCTCATGAGTTCACCCCCCTGGGCATCCAGCACTACCTCACGCGCTTAGGTGAGACGCTGAAGCCCGTGAGCGTGCACCACTGCTTCCGCCCCCTGAAGACCTTCTTCCGGTGGTGCGTGGAGGTGGGCCTGCTCGCGGACAATCCAGTCCGGGGGATCACCATACGCGTCCCACGGACTCTGCCGCGCGTGCCGGAGGACGACGACGTCCGGCGCCTGCTGCAAGTGTGCCCACCGACGTTCGAGGGACGCCGGAACCGCGCTCTGATCGCGCTCTTGGCTGATTCCGGGCTGCGGATCTCCGAGGCCCTTCGTTTGCGCATCGAGAGTGTGAATTTCTCTGCCCGCACTCTAGACGTTCGGGGCGGCAAGGGCGGGAAGGACGGCGTCGGGTTCTTCGGCGCCGAAGCCGCGCAGTTGCTGCGGGCGTGGCTGGGCGTCCGTCGAGTGGCCACACTTGAAGACTACCTATTTCTTGATCGGAACGGACGCAGCCTCACGCGTAACCATGCAAGGCATATTCTCCATCGGCTGTCGGTTAAGGCTGGACTCGGTCGGAAAGTAGGCCCTCACGCGCTGCGGCACTACGCCGCAACGAGCATCCTCAGGCAGACTGGTGACCTCGAGCTGGTGCGGCAGGTGCTGCGCCACGAATCACTGGCGATGACTCTGAGGTATGCCATCGCCAAACCGGAGATCAGCCGCAAGTTCAGGCGCGCATCCCCTCTTGATAACCTGAGGGCAGGGCGATGAGGATGACCTGCACGGGATCATCGGGGGCGCGCTGGCGTAGGGCCTCGCCCGGTCAGCGCCTCCCGCGGCCGCTTCGGGGGTCGAGTGCGTCGCGCAGCCCGTCGCCGAGCATGTTGAAGGTGCCGACCGCGACGGCGATCGCCGCGGACGGCCACACGAGCAGCAGCGGCGCGAGCTGCATGTAACTGCGGCTCTCGCTGACCATGCGCCCCCACGTGGGGGCGGGCGGCAGGACGCCGAGCCCGAGAAAGCTCAGCCCCGACTCGACCAGGATCGCAAACCCGGCGGAGAGCGAACACTGGACGATAAGCGGTCCCGCGATGTTGGGGAGGATGTGCCGGCGCATCTGGTGCCAGACCGACGCGCCGAGCGCGCGCGCCGCGTCGACGTACTCCCGCTGGGCGACGCCGAGCGCGCCTCCGTACGCGAGGCGCGCGAAGGCCGGCAGGTACAGGACCGCGATGACCGCCGACAGCTTCCCGAGGCCCTGCCCGAGGAACGTGACCACCGCGATCGCGAGCAGGATCGGCGGAAAGGCGAGGATGAGGTCCACGACGCGCATCACCGTCCACTCCACCCCACCCCGGTACGTGGCGCCGACCAGGCCAAGCAGCGTTCCGCCGGCGGAGGCGATGAGGGCCGACGAGAGCGCCACCGCGAGCGACACCCGGGCGCTGTAGAGGAGGCGCGCGAGGGTATCCCGCCCGAACGAGTCGGTGCCGAGCGGATGGGCGTGCGAGGGCGGGGCGAGCAGCGACGGGCCCATCTCCAGCGGATCGGCGGGCGCGATCCAGGGCGCGAGGGCGGCCGCGGCCACCATCACGGCGAGCAGGCCGCCGCCGATCCAGAGGCGCGGGCCGAGGCGCCTCACGCCAGGCGGATCCGGGGATCGATCACCATGTACGCGAGATCGACCAGGAGGTTGATCAGGACGAACGAGAACGCGATGACGACCACCACCGCCTGCACGAGCGGGTAGTCGCGCTGGAACACACCCGAAAGCAGGAGCGTCGCAACGCCGGGCCAGTTGAAGATGTACTCGATCAGGACGATCCGGCCGATCAACTCGCCGGCCTGCAGCCCGAGTACGGTGACCACGGGGATCAACGAGTTCCGCAGCACGTGGCGGACCAGCACCGCCCGCTCCGCCAGGCCCTTCGCCTGCGCCGTCCGGACGAACTCTTGCGACAGCGCCTCGAGCATGCCGGCGCGGGTCATGCGCATAATGACCGGCGCGAACGTGAGCGCAAGGGTGACCGCGGGCAAGACTAGGTGGCGGAGGTGCCCGAGCGGATCGTCCGACCATGCGACGTAGCCCGTGGCCGGGAACCAGTGCAGCACGAGGCCGAAGACGAGGACGAACACCGCCGCCACGACGAACGCCGGAAACATCAGGCCAAGCGACGAGACGCCGCTGAGCGCCAGATCGACGGGGCCGCCCGCGTCGCGCGCGGCCAGGATGCCGAGCGGGATCCCGAGCGCGATGCCGGCCGCGAGCGCCACCGCCCCGAGCTCCAGCGAGTGCGGCACGCGCACCGCGAGCTCGCCCCGGATCGACAGCCCGGACAGAATCGACGTGCCGAAGTCGCCGCGGGCGAACCGGCCGAGCCACTCGCCGTACTGAACCGGCAGCGGGCGGTCGAGGCCGAGCGCGTGGCGCATCGCGGCGATCTTTTCCGGCGAGCCGCCGTTCTCGCCGAGCATGACGACCACGACGTCCCCCGGGACCGCGCGCAGCAGCAGGAACACGGCCGTCGCGATCGCCAGCGTCATGCCGGCGGCGGCGACGACGCGGCGGACGATGTAGGCGGCCACGGCGCGGACGCCGGGCTACTTAGCGATCCACGTCGTGCGCAGCGAGAAGCCGGAATACCGGCCGATCGGCCCGGGGAAGTGCTCGTAGCCGCGGACGTAGGCGCGGCCGGCCTCGCCCTGGTCGCCCCACGCGAGGTACACCCACGGCGACAGCGCGAGCGCCCGCTCCGTGATCTCCGCGTAGAGCCGCTTCCGGAGCGCCTGGTTGCCGGACACGCGGGCCTGCTCCAGCCACCCGTCGATCTGCGCGTCTTTGAATCCCACCTGCTTCGCATAGTAGGGGTTGTCGGATTGATAGAAGAGGGTCAGGAAATCCGGATCGCTCACGGACGCCGAGAGGCCCCGCACCTCGACCTGGTAGTCGCCCGCGAGGTGACGGTGCAGCACGACGGCCCACTCCGGGAGGTCGAGCTGGACCTGCACGCCGGCCTTGGCGAGCTGGGCCTGCAGCACCTGGGCCGTGCGCGTGTGGAGCGTGAACGTGATCGGCGCCAGGATCGAAATCCGCAGGCCGTTCGGGTAGCCGGCATCGCGCAGAAGGGCCTTCGCCTTGTCCGGTTGATAGGTGTACGTCCCGTCGGCCTTCGCGTCGTGCGCCCACCAGGCGGACGGAATCACATCACCGGTGATCGGGGTGCCGCGGCCGTCGAAGATCGTCTTCACGATCGCGTTCCGGTCGACCGCGTAGGCGATGGCCTGTCGCACCCGGACGTCGTCGAACGGCTTGCGCGATGGGTTGAAGATGATGCACATGAAGATGCCGACAGAGTAGAACAGCTTCAACTGCGGGTCGCGCTGGATCGTGTTCATCTGCTCCTGGGGCACGAAGTCCGCCAGCATGATGTCGCCGGCGCGCAGCGCGGTGAGCCGGGTCTGGTCGTCGGGGATCGGCAGGTAGTTGATCGCATCCAGGTACGGGACGCCGCGGTCCCAGTACTGCTCGTTCCGCACGACCCGGATGCGCTGCCCGGGCTCCCAGGACACGAACTTGAACGGACCCGTGCCCATCATGGTCGCGCGGAGGTTGGCGCCGCCCTGCACGAACTTCGCGTCCACGATCGCGCCGTACGGCTGGGCCAGGTAGGCGATGAGCGGCGCGAAGGGCTCGCTCAGGACGATCTTGACCGTGAGCGGGTCCACGACCTCGATCTGCCGGACGGCCATGAGATTCCCGCGCAGCGCCGCACCGGTCTTGGGGTCGAGGATGCGCTCGAGCGAGAACTTCACGTCCGCGGCCGTGAGCGGATCACCGTTGTGGAACCGGATCCCCGGCCGCAGGTGGAAGACGTACTGCGTGTTGCCGACCAGGCCCCACCGCTCGGCCAAATCCGGCACGATCGCCCCGCCGTCCCCGTACCGGACGAGGCCTTCGTACACCGCCTCCTTGATGTACCCGGAGGCCACGCCGGAGTCGACGTGGGGATCGAGATCCGGCGGGTTCGCCGACAACCCCCAGATGAAGGTGCCGCCCCGCTTGGGCTGCTCCGGGGCCGCCGCGCCCCACGACGCGGCGCCGGATGCGAGCAGCGCGCAGGTGACGATCACGCCGAGCAGGAGCCGCATCATCTCCCCTCTCTCTGGGCCGCGATCTCCTCGAGCGTCTTGCCTGCCTCGAGGGAGGCCCGGGTCTCGCGCTCGCGGCGTGAGGCGGCTTCTCCGCGCTCGATGATCGCCTCCACCCGGGAGGGCGGAATGATCAACACGCCGTCGTCGTCGGCGAGCACGTAATCCCCCGGCGCCACGCGAACCCCGCCGCAGGTCACCGGTTCCCCCACCGTGCCCGGGGGGCTCGCCGGTCTCGACGTCAGCGCCGAGATCCCGCGGGCGAACACCGGGAGGCGGAACTCGAGCAACTCCGGGAGATCGCAGACCGGCCCGTCGATCACGACACCGGCGATCCCCTTCTGCCTGGCGGCCAGCGCCAGCATGCCCCCGAACGACGCGTGGCGCACGTCGCCGCCGCGGGCAATCACCAGCACGTCCCCCGGCCGCGCTTCGCGGATCCCCCGGCGGTTGATCGCGTTATCGCGCGAGTCGACCGTCACCGCCGGTCCCGCGCACCGCACGGGGTGGAAGACCGGCCGGACGCCGACGTCGAGGAAGCCCTCGTCGACGAAGTGCCCGAGCGTCGAGGTGACCAGTCGGGACAACCGCTCGATGATCGGATCCATCACCGCTCCCTTCTCCTAACCGCAGCCTCAGGCCGCGGACGCTGACTTTGGGGCTGACGCCGATTCCTCCTCCGGTGACGGCCGCCTCGAATCCGCGGCTGCGTAACGCCGCGACGCACCGTCAACGACCGCCGCTCACCGATCCCGCGCGCGCGCCACCAGCAGGTCGAAGATGGGTACTGCCTCCGGCACGTCGCCCGGGAGCTCGGGGTGGAACTGCACGCCGATCACGAACCGCCCGTCGGCCGCCTCCAGGCCCTCCACAACGCCGTCGGCCGCAAGGGCGGTCACGCGCAGCCCGGGGGCGACGTGCGCCGCCCCTGATGGTGCCGGCTGTTCACTCGCAGCGGCCCCTCGACGCCGGTGAGCGACGCGAGGCGCGTCCCGGGCACGATGTCCACGGGATGGAACCGTGACCGCTCGCCCACCTGCTCGTGTTCGACCAGGGTGACCGGGAGGTCTTGGAGCATCGCTCCGCCGAGGGCCACATTGAGGAACTGCATGCCGCGGCAGACGCCCAGCACCGGCTTCCCCTCGCGCAGGGCGTGCTCGAAGGCTTCCTGCTCAACCGGAATTTCCACCTGTGATTGAAGTCAAAGTCGAAACGAGTGTTCGCCGTCGACTCATCGCCTCCTCCGTTCCCCCGGCACGTGTTCTCGGCCGTCGGATGACCCGCGCAGGATCCGGAACTGGCACCGTCGACGGCATCTGAATCCGGATTTTGCTCTGCAGCTCGCGGTGTTTCCGCGCCACCACGGCCCTAACTTGGTTCAACGCACTCCGTAGAAAGAATCAGAGGCCGCGTACTGGACTGCCAGGCCGGATACCTGTCTGATCACCTCGACTCAACGTTCCGAACAGAGACCGAACCTAACCCGGTATGACGACCGCTCACGGGTCCGCGCGCCTTTGCTTGCCCGGCCGGGGTTACGCGCTCGATCCCCGGCAGCGTGGGTACCGGGATAGGGACGAGATGCCGCGGCGGGTCGTGGTGGAACCTACATTAGACCTCCCCCAGCAGGAGATATCGGAGGGCGTTGGGGTCTCCGATCATGGCCGCCAATGAATCGAGCGATGCGTCCACCGCCCGCGCGAAAGCTTCCGGCCCGCCGAATCTCGTCAGCGTCTCCGGCGGGACAAATTTGAAGAGCAGGTTGGAGGTCCCCGGCGGGATGGCCGCAAAATGGACGGTGAGAATCCCGTGGTCTCGAAGCAACAGCATCGCAAGCGCCGCGGTGGCTTCGCTCGGCACCACGCGCGACTCTAGGAGACCGGCTCGCTCCATCGCCAGCTCCAGAGTATCTTCGCCCTTTAGCTGCCCGGTTACGGGCGTCTCGTAGAGGCGGTCTCCCAACACGGCCCGGAGTGCTGTGGCCACCTGCTTGGTGGCGACGATGAGCGCGTGCACACGCTCCGGAGTATACCTCTCCAAAGACCGCACTGCCGCGGGATACAGCATTGGGCGTGCCTCCAGACCGAATTCGAAGGCACGCGCGCGGATACACTCGACCAGATGCTTCGCTCCTCCCAGTAATCCCAGCCGCGGCCCGGCCGTGCCATACTTGTCCAGGCCCGTGGCTCCCACGTCGACGCCGAGCTCCAGCATTCGCGGCTGATCGAACGCCGCCGGCCCCACGCGCGCTCCTCCGGCGTCATCCATGTAGACGGGCGTTCCGTTCTGGTGAGCAAGCTCGACCGCCCGCCGCAGCACATCGACCGGGAGGATATCGTACGTGACAGCCAGCCGCGTGGCAACCACGAGCGCAACATCCTTCTGCCGGACGAGGACGCCGGCAAAGGTCTCAATATCCGAGGTGTCCAGAAATCGCGCCCCTACCTGCGCTGCAGCCCGCGCCACTGTGGGGTGGCTATAGCTGGCCGAGATCCCAACCACGACACTCCCGGGCCGCACGAGCGCCAGATGTGTGGCGAAGGTAGCGGCCGTCACCCGGTTGAAGAGTGCGATCTCGTGGAGGTCCGGAACCCCGCCCAGGTGGGCCAGCGCAAGGGTCCTGAAACGCGTTGCGTAAAGCGCGGGCGCAAGCTCATCATCGAGAAACGGGAGATCCTCAGCCTGGACCGCTAACCCGCGGTCCAGGCCCGAAAAGTTGAAGATCGAGGCGAGACCGTGCTCGTTGATCCGCCGGTGGATGGCCCGCTGCGCCTGCTCGAGTTTGCGCAAGTCATCTTCCGTGCTGGTCACGATGCGGCCGCGTGCGTACGGCAGCCCCGGCGCAAAGACGTTGCCAAAGCGGTCCGTCGATCTGGGGGGTGTCGGGTCCGCCCGCATCGGTCCGCTTCCTTCTCGTCTGGAAATACTGGTGAATACGTAAAAGCGAATTCTGGTTCCCCGATGTTCCACCTGCCAGCCTTGGGCTTTGTGCATCTGATTAGCGAATCGAAGTGTCAGTCAGGAAATCTAAGCAGGGTGTGGGCTTTCGAGGTACTTTAGCAGAAAATCCCCGAACACACGCCGAACCTCAGGCCGTCGGCGATGGGGAGGAGAGGGCCGCTACCCGCTGCACCGGCACGCCTCAGCGAGGCAGTCTCGCAGACAGCTCGGGAAACGCGATAAACTCCGAGGTCGCTGTGGCATGATTGAGTGGGCGAAAAGAGATCCTTTGGGCCACCCTCGCGTGCTTGGTCTTGGCGCGCGCAAGGCCGGGGTAGTAATTGGGCCCTCCGGTACCCTCGTGGCCTACAGCACCGTTTCTGTGCTTCTCCGTTACCGTTTCTGTGCTTCTCCGTTTAGGTGAAGTTGTCAGGATCAACGTCGTGCGTCTGGCAGGAATGCCGCCCCTTTGGCATCCTATCTGCTCTCCATTGCCCTCAAGATTGTCATGCGGCATCATGAGGCCAGCGGTGTCCATAACGGCATGAGGAAGTACTTGTCTTATGCGCCCTGTCGTGCTTCTGCCTCTTGAAGCTTCCTTTGGCGCACGCTGACAGCGCCTCGCAAGCATTTCCCTGGTGCGCCTAGAGTGCCAAAGGGGGGGCGATTTCGTAGTGGCGAGGGCGACTCATGACCACCAGCGGAGAAACTCGGGTCTCTGCGTGAAGATACCTGTCTTGCGGACAGCACTACGCTCTCGAGGAGAGGGACGGTCGAGTGGTGGTCTCGGTGGTATGCGTGGCGTGCGCGAGGAGCCCGGGGGCTCAATCGCCGGTGGGTTTGACCTCGGCCCCCTCGATCATAAGAATCACGGTTCGAGCCGGCGCCCCCGTCCGATGCATCACGCCTTTCGGGACGGTAAAACCCTGCTTCGGCCCGAGTTCGACCGTTCGGCCTTCTAATTCAATCACGAACCGCCCCTCCACCACATAGAAGAACTCGTCTTCCTTGTCGTGCTTGTGCCAGTGGAACTGGCCCTGCATCACGCCGAGCCGGACGACGCAGTCGTTCACTCGGCACAGCGTCTGATTATACCAGGGTCTTCGCACGCCTCTACGAGCGCTTGAACGTCAATAAGTTCAAGAGGTGCGTATCGCGGTTCCAGGTGTATCGAGTAGGAGTCTTGAGTCCCCATAGTGGCCTCCCGTCTATCGTGCAACGTGGACCGAGGTATCGGCTTTGTAGCGATCCTGCAGCATGGCGGCGGGGATGATCGTGAGGGCGATCGTGACGAACAACGCGGCGTCGTGGACGGAGGCCGCGCGTGTGCTCACGACTGCCGTGACGACGACGACGGTCGCGAGCACTGGTTCTACCGCCGTGACCGGCGATCAGGTGACTTTCACGACCAAGCCTGAGGCGCGACCGCTGCTCGAAAAGAAAGCGAAGAAAGCCAAGTAACTCCCCTCGGTTCATCCATCTCAACAGGTGCGCCTTCTTCTCCGTTCGAGCTTTTTGTATCCGAACCAACGAAGGCGATGCGCGTTTGTTTGGGGCGAACCTGCCCGTTACCTGGACGGGGAGGCGGGGGCGAGAGACGTCCTGCGATCCGTAGGTCGGAGGTTCCTCCTGGAGCCAGGTCTGTTCCTTGCAGAAGATGTTGTCGCTCGTGAAGACGACGCCCTCTTCCTCCACGATCACGGCGGCTTGATCGGGGGTGTGGCCGGGCATATGCATCATGCGGAAGGTATGGTTCCCTACGTGCAGCGTCATTGTACTCCGAAACGTGATAACCGGCACATTGGGCCGATAGCCTTCCAGCAGTGTGGGTTCGTCCGGCCCGTACGAGGCCACTCGCGCCACGTGCTCGGCCATGTCTGTGCTAAGGATCCGATCCCTTACTCCCTCATGTGCGATCACCGGAGCATCGAAGAAGGCGTTCCCCGTCCAGTGGTCCCCGTGAGGCTCGGTGTTAACAAGGTAACGCAGTTGACCACGACGTGCGATCTCTGCCTTCAGCCGCACAGCGTCGCTGGGTTTGACCGCGGTGTCGATCAAGACGAGGCCGTCGGACGTAAGGACAAGGCCGTGGTTGGACCCACGTAACTCGGTCTCCACGAACACGTTCGCGGTTACCTGTTTCATCTACCAACCCCCGCCCCCAAACGTTCGCCGCTCTGTTACGTTTTGCGCCCCATCGCCCATATGCGCCGCGCCTCATCCTCCAGGCTTTCGTGAATCCAAAACCGTGCGTGTCGTGGAGACGTTCATTGGCTCTTTGATCGCGGCTTCTAGTTCTTCCGTGGTCCGGACCCCCTTTTGTTGTGCTGAGAACCACGATGTCACTGCTTGCAGGTGGTCACTAACGTTTCGAGCATCAGGTTGCTCATGGGCTCTTGCCATCGTTCAGGCGACAGCGCAAACCATTCACTCGTTCTGCTTGGCATACTTCCCATTCTTCTGAACAGTAACTACTTTTGTGGACAAACATCGCGCAGGGTCATTTCGGCCCTATGATCACAGAAGGGTTCAATATGCTTCCCTCAACTTTAATTACACCATTGGTCGCTGCGGCCACATAGCCACGACTACCATCCCTTAATGTCCCCGCTTGGACACTAATCGTGCCCGCTCTGTTCTCCAGTTGCAAGACACCATGCCCTTCAGTTTGAACCCCAAGGGCGGCGACCTCAACGTTTCTGCTGGAGAAAATGTTAACCGCCCCTCCACCGCTATCTCCGACTCCCATAACCAACTTTGAGTGTCCATCGTAGCCCACAATATCAATGGCACCCCCTCCGTTGGGAGCTTCTATCACTTCCAATATCGGCTTTCTGTTTTGGCCGAAGACATGGAAGGGCGCCTTGAACCACGCCCCAGCCGGATAAACATTGTCGGAACCCCGCACCGGAACCACGAGGGTCCAGGTGAGCGCGAGCCCGGTGACGATGCTGACCGCCAACGACCACCAGCGAGCCGTCCACCGCTGCCGTCCTTCCAGAACACGGACCCGTTCATTGGCCTTCCACAACTCACCCTCTAAGACCGTGAGGCGCTGTTCTAGGGTTGCCGTGCTCCTGTCCGCCATTGGCCTTCTCCTTTGAAAATATCTAGTGAGCATAGTAGAAACGCTGCCAAAATGTGGGATAGGATTTCCCGATACGGCCCGACGTTCTCCCCCTGTCACCTCCTCCCCTCTTGGGATCTAGTCGTTCGCGGCTGGCCCTCTCGTCTTTGGGTGTTCGTTCGGCAGGGACCATATGGGTAGCATGGAAAGCCACCGCCAAGACGATGCAAGAACTACCGAACGTCAGGGGGATCGAAATGAGTGAGGCGACTGAGCCCCGGCAGGGGCATTTAGTTCGATGGGCCGTGATTACCTCGATGGGACGTGTGGTGGTCGAGACCGAGACCGCCGACGCTGCCCGAGAGAAGGTCGAGCGGAAGGGCTATATCGTGAAATGATACGTTTGACGCGGGATATGCGGGACAGTCGTCGCCCTGCTACATCCTCGTCGGTTGGGTCGTGCACGCGTGGAAGGGGTCGGGCGGCTAGGTGCTTCCCCCCCCACTTACACCAATCTTCGGGTACGATCACGCTATTACGTCGTTTGACGCATGCAACCGTACAAGTGCATATGAGCGTCGAATGAGATACGCAGGTGCACACTGAAGATGAGTCGAAAAGCCAAAATGGGAGATGCCGGCTAGATTGGAATCGAAGGCGATTCTAAACGGTCAAGTCCGGCATGTGAACCGGTGCTGAGCAGCCCTGCGGTGTATCTGCACTTCTGGATCTTCCTAATCTCGATACCAAACCTCATCGTGATTGGTGTGATGGTATTTATTTTCGCGCTGGCAATCCTCATACCATTCCCTACGAAGCCCGCCTCCGGGGAGCTGGCAAATGAGCCTGACACGGAAAGTCCGTGAACAGCTGGTTCGCGCTCTGCCGCCAGAGGAGCTGTTCCCGGATGCACAGCCCGCATATGTCCACTCGTACGTGTACCTCTTCGGGATTCTGACCCTGACCAGCTTCGTGATGCTCATCCTGTCGGGTACTGTTCTCGCCGCATTTGGCCCGCAGTGGTGGCACACGTCGACGGCGGGTCACTTCGTCAACAGCATCCACTTCTGGAGCGTGCAGGTGTTCATGTTCTTCATGGTGCTGCACCTCTGGGCGCAGTTTTGCATGGGCGCGTGGCGCGATGGCCGAGCGTTGACCTGGGTGACCGGTGCGGTGACGTTTGTCGCGGCCATTGGCACGGCATTTACAGGCTATCTCTCGCAGCAGAACTTTGACTCACAGTGGATCGCCGTGCAGGGCAAGGACGCGATGAATGCCGTCGGCATCGGCGCTTTCTTCAACCTCCTCGACTTCGGGCAGATGTACGGATTCCACATCTTTATCCTACCGTGGTTGGTGCTACTGTTGATCGGCATTCACGTGTTGCTGGTCCGCTTTCGCGGAGTGGTCAAGCCTTACCCGTTGCCCGAGGAGGAGCAGAAATTGGTCTCTTCCCAGGGTACCACCGGATCCTCGGACTGAAGACAGTGACCGGCAAGCTCCGCAGATGTTGTGGAGGCGTGGGCCATGCGCCTGGAGACTGAGGAGTATTACCGCGGTATCCGGATGGTGCCTTATGATCTGATCAAGGAGGCGCTCGTCGCGTTTGGCGTCGTCCTGGTGACGGTCGTGGTGCTGGCAGCCGCCTTCTCGTCGCCTGATGTTCCACCGCTGACCATCAGGCAGGTGGCGCAGGAGTCCCCCTTGATGTTCTTGCGCGTTGCGCTGGGGGATCTTGACGGTAGCGGAGACATCGCCTCCTATGGACCGCCCTACAACGGAGGGACCGGGTCGGTGCAGTATCTCGGACCGATTTCACTCCAGGAGCTAGCGGGCATCCACTTTCCGATCAACACGCCGCAGGATTTCGTGGTTGCACCGCTGCATGAGGTGGCACGGTACGATGTCCGGCTCTCTCGTGCGCTGGCGGTCTTTCAGGCAGCAGCGCCACAGCAGCAGCGCGCCTGGGAAAAGGCCTACGGCGGTGCGCTGGCCATGGCCCCGGTGCACGAGCAGGCTGTAAGCATCCCCAAGGGTAACTACGGTCCGGTGGCCACGATGATGGCGGACCTCCTCAGCATGGGGCAGAGTGGCGCGCTGGATGGCTTTCTTCTCACGAGCTCACACTTCTACCAGACCGATTACACGAAGCCGCTCTTGTTCATCCAAGGGGATCCGCTGCACGCGGAAGCCAGCGCCATGCATCTGCTCGGTACACAGTGGGGCATGATGAATGAAACAGGCAGCTATCCGGGCCAAGCCTGGATCTGGTTGTACACCTTCTGGTACCAGATCCCGCCGTTTTCGACCTCGCCCAATGGCGATGCCTACGTCTGGCTGACGATCGCGGTGTTGACGCTGGCCCTGATTCTGGTTCCCTTCACGCCAGGACTCAACCGCCTGCCGCGTTATCTTGGGGTTTATAAGCTGATCTGGCGCAATTACTATCGCGAGCGAGTGACAGCGCGGCGTCAGCAGCAGAGATAGGAAGGGACGGGCGTCAACGCCTGTTGGCTTGCTGTCGAGGTAATCCTTTCCGTTGCTGGCGTCGTGCTTGTCGAGGACCGCGTTGTCTTGTCGTCGATCCAGGCCTTGTGGTCGCGGGCAGCCCTTATCGAGGCCGAGACGCTGTCCGCTGGCAGGCGGCCCAAGGACTCGGCCTCACCACCTCCACAGTGAGCCGGGGGCCGTTCCCTGGCTGTCTTTCGGCACCGGACCCATCCTGGGGCAACTTCGTGCTCCCTGGGAGGGGAGAGAGGGAAGGGGGGAGATAAAGAGGGGGATGGGTGAGAGGGGGGAGAGGTCGACATCGACTACGTCATCGACATCGTAGGGATATCTACGCGACGGTGGTTGAACCGCATCCCCCGACGTACGCCGGGTTACGCAGGACGCGGCCCACATCGAATCTGGCCACCGCTGATTGACGCTAGGTCTCCGTTGACGCCGGCACCGGGATCATGTCGAAGCGAGCAGCAAGTGCGACCCGTTCCTCTCTGCCTCCGTGCCGAGCAGCCAGTTGCTGCATTTCTTCAAGATAGCGCTCGAAGCCGGCGGGATGGTGCATCACCAGCAGGGTCGCGCTGTCACTGCTCGCGTTGTGAAAGCCGTGGATCGTTTCGCGCGGGACGAAGGCGAATGTGCCTGCTCCAGCGGTGTGTCTCTCCTCGCCGATGCGCAGCACTACCTCGCCCTTCGAGGACGTAGAAGAACTCGTCGCGTCCGCGATGATAGTGCGGCCCCGCGCCCACCGTCCCCGGCCCGACTCGTCCTTCCCAGACGGTGCAAAGGTCGCCGGTCTCTGCTTCTGACGCCTTGACCGTCACGCCCGCGCCAGCGGACCCGACCGCAATAAACCGTCCCTCGCCGGGAGCCACCACAACAGCCTTCATCATGTTCCGCCTCATCTGTATTTGGAACTAATCCCCAAAACCTTGGTAAGGTACTATTCAGTCTCGTGTGCCATTCCCGCCTGCGAGCGGGTCAACGGGCTCTCCCAGACGCGGAATAGCACCTCTTTGAGCTGGGCGAAACGCCTTTGCCCAAGTTCAGCGCTCCATTCGCGCTCGATGTGGCGGAGTATGTCGGAGATTCTTGAGTATGCGGCCCGGCCACGTTTGGTCAAGCGGATAATTCGCGCGCGGCCCTCGTCGGGTGCGTCGGACCGGACGATATAGCCGAGCCCTTCGAGGCTCCGGAGGAGCTGGTTCATGGCCTGCTTGCTCATGCCCGCGCGCTCCGCGAGAACGCCTGGGCGAACTCCATCAGGGCCCGGATATTGCAGCACCGCCATATGCGGCAGGCGCAGCTCCTCAAAACCGGCCACGTTCAGCTCCTTGATGAGACGGCGCTGGATCGCCTGAGTCGGAACACGCAGTAATGCGCCGATGAGCATATCTCTAGTTTCGACCGGCGAGCTGATCAGGCTCGATGACGGCGGGGCCGCACGATAGCGATCGGGATGTTGACGATAAGGGTCCGCCGACTGTCTGGGCGCGCGCATCCGCGTTTGGGGCGACCCGCGGCGCTGCGTACGTGCGCCTGCACCGTCTGCGCTCGGGCCTTTCCAGTCGCTGATCGCCTTACGACGCATTCTTGAAATGAGATGGGTTCGGTGTCGTGGCCAGGGTTGGCCGTGCGCTCGCGCCCGGCGCGTTGCACGTGCTGAGCCTCGCGTGTCGGTTGGGGACCCGCACCCATGCCGTCATGGGCTGCAGTCAACGGTGAAAGTCGTTGTGGAGCTGGCCGAACGTTGGCTGGATTTGCGAAGCTTGCTTGCCCACGAGCTTCTCCAGTGCGGGGAGCAAGCGATCGTTTGCGAACCGATCGAACGCTTCCTGCGAGTCCCACACCTCGAAGATGTTGAAACCATCCGTGGTCCTCGTTGCGAAGTGGTGAATCAAGCCTTCGGGGAGTTTGCTTTTACCCACCCCTAGCTCCCGGTTAAGCGGATCGTATAGTTGCCCAGCCTCGCTGGGCATGCGCAGATCCATCGTCACTGCCATCCTTGATCCCTTTTTTTTCGCATTCCCACAACGAATGAAAACCGTCGAAATCGAGGGGCGCGGCCCTCGGGCGCTATGCCTGGGGCGGAGCCGGCGTGAGGCCGTGGCGGTGCATGATCTCCGCAATCTTCGCTCGGTCCGGCGGCCCGCCGGCCGCCGCGTTGATCACCTCGGCAGACTCGCGAAAATACTGCGGACCTAGTACGGCTGGCGTGATCACGCAAAGCGCCCTCACGTTCTGGCTTCCGTTGTTGTCGAACCGGTGAATGGCGCCGCGCGGAATGCAGAGTGCCTGTCCCGGCCCGACGTTGAAAGGCTTCCCGTCGACGGTCCAGGTCAACACTCCGTCGATGCCGTAGATCGTCTCTTCGTAACGGCCGTGGCTATGCGCCGGAGCCGCCAGGCGCTGCGCGCCCGGGACAACGAGCTCAAATGCCGCGACGCTGCCATTCGAGTTCTCTCCGGTGATCAAGAAGCGCACCGCGAGCGGCCCTATACGGATGGTTTCGTCGGCAGGATTGACGTGCAGGCCGATCTTCTGCTGTATGGCTGCCTTCCTTGTGGTAAATGGCATTTACTTCTCTTATAATATAAACGCCATTTACTGAAATGTCAATACCTCTCGCGGATTTGGACGGAGATTGGACAGTGAGCACTGGATAGTCCGGTGCTCAGATACCTTGAAACCTGCCCTAGAGAGATTTCACGCAATAGTTATGCGCGTTTGGGGGTCCGGGGGGAGAACGCCTTGGGCTGGAGTCGCCGGTCGGGCGAGGGGGTCAGCACGTGCTCGGCGGAGACGGCTTCTCCAGTCCGCTCCATTCGCTCCAGGATATCCCAGGTGAAGTTGTGCTCTCGGGGCCCGAGAATCCCCCCCGGGGGCGCGAGGGACCGACCTCCGAGATCTCGCCCTCGCAACCTGGGGATGCGGCTGATCTACAGGCCGAGAGCGTCAGCCCCCCCGTCCACCCGGGAAGGGCGGACAAGTGCAGAATAAGTGCAGACCGAGTGCAGCCGGCTACCCCGCATCGCGGGAATCCTTGTCTTCCAAGGGTTTCAGAGAGTCGCCAGGATCGATAGACGCGGGTTCGATTCCCGCCGCCTCCACCAAGAACCTGGCTCCATCCGACTGCACGGTGTTGCTAGACGCCGTATTTTCCAAGGGTTTCGGCCCCTCAGACGGGGTGCGCGACCCGGACGCTCAGATCTGTTGAAGGCGTTGAGACAGCTTCGAAGGAAGCGGGAGGCCGCCAGAAAGCGCAGCAAGAATAACCCATCTTAATCGCGCACAACCGTTGTGACAGTTCGCCGTTCGAAGAAAAGATATAACGTAGGCAGCAACAGTAGGGCGCCGACGATGCCGGCGATGAACAACAATGTGAGTGGATTGGACGGCCGCCAGTCGTTCCATGCGATGACGGTCGCGATCAGTATGAACACATTTGCGACGGTTACGCTTTCCAGGGGGATGCGCCAGCCACTCCAGCGACACTCGCGGCATAGATAGATACCGGCAATCCCGGGCAGCAGCAGCCAGCCTGCAAACACGCGCGCAGTCAGCGGAGTGAGCGACCAGGGCCAGATACGGATCGCAAACTGTGGCTGAACGAATAGTATCAGGGCGGAGAGCAGTGCCACGGTGCCCATTACGGCGACGGCCCGGCGCGTGAAGCGAGGCACCGTAGCGTCATTCGCTTCAGGCGTCCCCGGGTCGGTGCGCCGGTTGAGAAGCCATGTGAATAGGATCACAACCGGCGTGATCGCGTAGAGCACCTCCCACAATATGGCGTTCCATTGTCCGTTGTGAAAACGGTCGAGGTGTAGGATCGTGGCCAACGCCATCGCGGTCGTAAACGCGGTAATCGGCAAGAAACCGGCGGCCACGCGATGCCAGCGCGAGGTCGTCAGCACGCGCACGAAGAAATAGGCGCCCATGAGGTAGCCTGCACCCATCGCCATGGCCGTCATGCGTGGTCGGATTGTCCAGGCAAAGTTCTGAGCCGTTTGCCCCGGGTTCAGGTACAAAGCCAGCACCGCTAGAATCAAGATAGGGATGATCAACGCCGCGACAACACGTGTAAGGAGCAGCACGTGATCATCGCGCGTCAAGTCGGAGTTCCTCACGGACCGGGCAGTTTGATTGCTCGTGGCACATCCCTCCTAAGCAATCAGGTCGTAGATTTTAGACTTGAATCTGGCGTGAGCATGGCATGTTTCTAGATCGCGGACGGCAGCCAATGACCCGGTTTCTTTATGGTGGCTGGCGCAATGACCGTAATTCGTGATTTTAGCATGCTTATCGCGCCAAGGTGGAGAATCTTTCTCCGTCGCTCTCCGACCGCGTTGCAACGCAAGAGTCTCGAATGACAGCGGATTCAGGTTAGAACCAGTTCCCACTATAATGCGTGATAGCTCGGTTTGTAGCCGAACAAGCGCCCAATAGCGGCGAGTGACCCGAACGCCACTTCTTGCACAGCAATGGGCATCCCGTCCAGGTACGTATACGGCATCATCGCACGCACCAGAACGGCGAGTTGGAGCAGGTTGGGCAACCCATTCTTATTCACCTTGCCGTCGCGCGCTAAACCAAAGAGCGTGACCACGGCCTCTTGTGACGCATCCAGAGCCGCGATGTTCGGCTGGTCGGGGGTCGTCGTCTGCCGCACATGCAACTCTTCGGCGCTGACACTCCAAGGATGCAGGTGCGGCACGCCCGGCGGAAACGTGAGCACATCGCCTCGTTTCGCTTCGCGTTCGCCTTTGGCTAGGCGATAACGTGCCACGCCGGTCAAAATCTCAAATCGCTCCGTCATGGTGGGATGAAAGTGAGCAGGCACAGAACCCTTCCCCGTGAAGGGTTTGTTGAAATACTCGACTTGTAGAAACGCGCCATGTGTATCATGCGCGGTCAGGCAGCACAGGACGCGCTGTCCCATGATCGGGTTTTCAATCACGTCGCCGGCCTTCAGCATTCAAGGACACCTATTGATCGATTGTCTAATACTAGTCTGTACTGTTTCGATCTAGTGTTAACACTGGAGGCGGCGTCCTCCATGAAAAGAGGGTCACCACTCTACCTCCGGAACCTCCAACCGAGGGCCTCGCAAGCTTCGGAGAGGAGGAGGAGAGCATACACAATGATCCCGTACACGCATCGTCGTAATGCGCCACTAGACTGTCAAGTGCGGACTTGGTGTTAACACTTCAATGCCTCCCAAGGGGACCGACATGGATCAACTCGCAACCTTGGTGGTGAAGATCGACGCCGGGGTCCGTCCGTGGAGACGGTACCCTTTGAAGGAGGCTCTCGCGACCCAACTATAACGTGGCGCTGCTCCAGGGGGGGCGAAAGGGCCGAGGGGAGTATGCATGTGAAGCTTCTGAGGTCTGTGGTGGGCTGGTTGCCCGAGACTGCGTCGTTCCAGCGCGAGTTCTCCGTCCACATCACGATCCGGACGGCGGTGCTCACCCTGATTGCCGGAAGTGTGGCCGTTATCAGCGAAGAGGGAAGGTTAAAGTCACACCGGAGGTGAGCGAGATGCCGTCCAACCCACCGCTCGTCGATCGTGAGGAGTTGCGTCGCCACAGTGGGTGGTTTATCGCCCTGGGGGTCGTCCTAATCCTCCTTGGCGTTATCGCCATTGCATATGACGTGTTCGCCACCATCGCATCCGTCCTGGTGTTTGGCTGGCTTCTCGTGATTGGGGGCGTCGTCGAGATTGTGCATGGCGTCCGAACCCATCGATGGGGCGGCTTCTTTCTGCACCTCCTAGCCGGGCTGCTGTTTCTCGTGGCTGGCCTGCTGTTCGTCGCTAATCCACTGGTCGGTGCCTTGTCGTTGACGCTGTTCCTGGGGGCGTTCTTCCTGGTTGGCGGGGTGTTCGAGGTGGTCGGGGCACTCCGTCTCCGGGCGGCGCACTGGACGTGGGCGGTGTTGGGCGGAGTGATCACAGCTGTGTTGGGGCTGATGTTGTGGACGCAGTGGCCCCGGTCAGGATTATGGTTCATCGGCTTTGCCGTCGGCATCAGCATGATCTTCCGCGGCTGGGCATGGGTGATGCTTGGGACGCTAACGCGGCGGGACGTGGAGGTGGCCGGAAAGCCGCGCGCCGCGTGATCGACCGAACTACGGGATTTTAACGGAAGCCAACTGGAGACCTTGAGCTCCGCCAGGTGCTGAGGGCCACGCAGAACTGTCGATGCCTTGTGATCGATCCAATGAGCCCTACACACGTGCGGTCTTTGTAGAGCGCCATGATTCAGACCCTCCCGGAGTCGGTGTCTTTCAACCGGGGCCGCCTCCTCTAGGAGCCGGACTACGCAAACAGCAGATCCGCCGTTATCGGGAGTTCTGGCGGTGTTGTGGGGGGAGGAAGGAGATGATGCCAGGGATTCGCTGGGTGCTGGCGGCCGCTCTCCGTTGCAGTGAGGATGAGGTGATCGGGCCTATTATGATCGCTGGCAAGCACAGCTCCTGCGGGGATGGTGAGGGACGCCCCCAGAACCAACGCTGCGAGGATCTTTTTCATTGTTGCTCCCTTCTTGCGTTGGGATGGCTTTGGATGATGGAGGGGTGGGTGAGTACCCACCCCTCAACGAGCACTTCCCCCCCTGGATTTGCTTTACTTTGTGGTCCTAGCGGGGGGCCGCAGCCAGCTTCGGTACGTATGGAGCTAGCTTGTTGAAGATGTCCTCACGGACAATCCCATATTTCTCGTGGACCTTAGTGACAAGGAGTTCCCCATCTCCATTTATGGCCTGCACTTCTAGTTCGGTCAGGTTCGGCCACAACTCACGGACCTTGGGCTTTAATGTGGTCCGTGTTCCTTGATCGTCTCAGTTGTAAACATGGTTTGTTTCTCCCCTTTCAGAATGGTCTTACGATCTCAATCTCAAACCTGCAGAGATTAGCGTGTTTCGCGACGCCACTGCAATGCGACCGCGCATCGATCGCACCTTCGGCACATTCAATTTTGCAATCAGGCAGCGGCTAACAGATCACTGAGAGGTGATGAGAACCCCGGGCCATGTTGTCCGGCCGGGTTCTGAGTGGCTGAATCTATCCATCCTATCGCGGTGGGATATTCTTGACCGCCGTCAACCGAGGATTCTCAACTTCAGCGGATGGGAGTCAAGATCAAGAGGGAGGCACTCATTTACGCCAGTGCTTACTCCTCAACGGTATCAGAGAGAGAACGTCTGCACAAGGCGAAGATTTCCACCCCTTCGGCCCAATCCTTCTAAATTGGGCCTCCTAGTGCAATGTCCGAAATGTATTGATACTTGACGATGGCTGGTGTATGCTCCATGCATGAGCCGACCCGCCGCGCCCCTGACGGTCCTGGAGGCGCAACGTCGTGAGATTCACCGACACCTGCGCCAACGCACGCTGCCCATGGGACGAGCGCTCCGCCTGCGCGCCGTCTT